>JAZDGP010000020.1:0-3024 GCA_043806935.1 bacterium
CATTAAGAAAGAGTGGTGGAAACGGTTTGTACATTCCAGGACTGACATGGTGGGAATAGATGCCGCGTTACTCATGAACCCCAAGGTTTGGCAAGCGTCTGGACACGTAGCTCACTTTACTGATCCCTTAGTGGAAGACAAGAAGACGCATGAACGGTTTAGAGCTGATCATTTATTGGAAGGAGCTGGCATTAATACCACTGGCATGTCTTTGGAGCAGATGACGGAGGAGATAACCAAGAGAGGCATTAAATCTCCTCATGGCAATGAACTGACAGACCCCAAGACTTTTAACCTGATGCTGGAAACATACTTAGGCCCTATTAAAGACGAAGACAACAAAGTGTACTTAAGGCCAGAAACAGCTCAAGCGATGTTTGTTGATTTTCCTTTAGTGTCCCAGACCACCAGAAAGAAATTGCCGTTTGGAATTGCCCAGATCGGCAAAGCGTTTAGGAATGAGATTACGCCAGGGAATTTTATATTTAGAACCAGAGAGTTTGAACAAATGGAAATAGAATACTTCTGTAAAGAAAATGAATGGCAGCAGCAGTTTGACCACTGGCTGAATGAGATGAAAGAGTGGCTAAAGTTCTGCGGAGTGAAAGAAAACAATTTAGTGTTTAGGGAAATACCGGATGGAGAACGGGCTCATTACTCCAAACGGACAGTGGACATTGAATACCAATATCCGTTTGGACAAAAGGAATTATACGGTATTGCTTACAGAGGCGATTATGATTTAAAACGCCACCAAGAAGTTTCTGGGCAAGATATGCGCTACTTTGACCAGGAGAATAATGACCGTTTCCTGCCCCATGTCATTGAACCTACCTTTGGTGTGGATAGGACAGTGTTAGTTTGCCTCTTGGAAGCTTACCATGAAGAAGAAGCTCCGACATCTGACAACAAGATGGAAATAAGGTCAGTGCTGAAACTGCCAAAAGCGTTGGCTCCATATAAAGTTGCTATTTTGCCATTAAGCAAGAAAGAGGAATTAACTTCAATTGCCAAGCCGTTGTGGCAGGAACTGACTAGACGCTGGTTCTGCGACTACGACGAGACGCAATCCATTGGAAAGAGGTACAGAAGGCAGGACGAGATAGGTACTCCGTACTGTATTACAGTTGACTTTGATTCCTTGGAAGACAAACAGGTGACAGTGAGAGACAGGGACACTATGAAGCAGGAAAGGATTAAGATCGTTGAAGTTAAAGGTTACTTGGCGGATAAATTAAATTAAGGATGTATCATCGGTACAGATTAAAGAATAACAGCCAGGCTATTTTTGCTCCGATTCCAAACGCCAAGACCGTTACTGTTTTGGTGATGGTTAAAGTCGGTTCCCGCTTTGAGGCGGAAAAGCTGGCTGGAGTGGCTCATTTTTTGGAGCACATGCTGTTTAAAGGAAATAAGAAGTACCCGACTACTCATGACTTGAGCGCTACATTGGACGCTGTTGGAGCTGATTTTAATGCTTTTACATGGAAAGAGCACACTGGTTATTACGTGAAATTAGCAAGTGAGCATCTGCCGTTAGCCATTGATGTGGTATCACAGATGCTGTTGACATCCAAATTGGAACAAAAGGAGATGAATAAGGAACGGGAAGTGATCGTGGAAGAGATGCATCTATATCGGGATAATCCGTCCAGGCATATCCATGACCTGCTTTACCAGGAAATGTTTAGCAACAGCCCGTTGGGAAGAGATACCACTGGCACCGCGGAGACTGTCAGGAGGATGAAGAGGGAGGAGATGGTGAAGTTTTGGAAGACTCACTACAGGGGGAAGAACGTGGTGGTGGCGGTCGCTGGCGGGTTTGAGCTGGAGGAAGTGGAAAAGCTTGTAAGCAAATCGTTTTCCTTTGATGGCGGTATTGTTAAGGGAGAGTTTGTAAAGCACGCGCGTAAGCAACAACAACCGAGGGTTAGAGTAGAGTATCGGGATACTGGACAAGTACAGCTGGCATTAGGGTTTCCTGCTTTTTCTTATAATGATCCTAGGCGGTACGCATTGTCGTTATTGTCTACTATCATGGGAGGGAATATGAGCTCACGGCTTTTTATAAAGATCAGGGAGAGGCAAGGGCTTTGTTATTCCATATGGTCTACGACAGCTTCGTTTATAGACACAGGCAGTTTTGAGATTATAGCTGGACTATCCAAGGATAGAATTGAGGAGGCGATTAGGAGGATTAGAGCTGTAGTGGACGAGATAGGGAAAAATGGAGTGAGTGAGAGGGAATTACGGCAGGCTAAAGAATATAGCCAAGGGAAATTACTGTTAAAACTGGAAGACACCGCGGAGATCGCGCATTGGTTCGCGGAAGAAGCGCTGTTCCAGAATGAGATTGAAACGCCTGACCAGCTGATGGAGCGATTGCGTAAGGTAACAAGGGAAGAGATCAAAAAAACAGCACAAACAGTGTTGAGATGGCCAAAAGTTACTTTGGCTTTAATAGGGCCTTTTCAGGATACGGGACAATTCAGGAAACTGCTGTTGTAGGGTAAACCGTCTTCTTGCTATACTATTGTTATGGACGGACAAGTACGGCAAGTGCATATTTCAACATCCACGCTGGTCAAGCTACTATTAATCGTGCTGGGCATGGCGTTTTTGTACCTGATTAAAGATATTCTGCTGGTATTGTTCGCTGCTGTAATCTTGGCTGCCGCTTTTGACCCTACCGTGGACTGGCTGGAAGCCAAAAAACTGCCAAGGGGCTTGAGCATGGTTATTATTTTCCTGCTGGTGTTTTTTGTGTTAGGCCTGTTGGTTGTTGCTATTGCTCCGGTTTTAGCGGAACAGTTTACATCAATTGCAAGACATTTCCCTGAATACTACGAAGCGATTATACAACAGCTTACTAAATGGGATTTGGTGTCTGGCCAAGTTGGAGTAGGGCAGATTTCTAGCCAGATCAGCAATTTTTTGTCTTTCCAAGGTTTGTTTACCACTGTGGGGAGCGTCTTTGGAGGCATATTCTCTTTCCTGACAGTCTTGGTTTTGACTTTTTACTTT
>JAZDGP010000021.1:0-13954 GCA_043806935.1 bacterium
CCATACTATTCCCGGCAAGGGTGTGGATTTCATGGAGTATGATTACAAATGGCATGGCAATACTCCTGATGAAGAACAGGCTAAGGAAGCTTTAAAGCAACTACGTACGCTTAAAGGGCAGATACAGTCAGAACACCAATAATATGCTGGCGGTCAACCAAAAATTAGCAGCAGATTTATTTATTAAGACGGTTATGAAGCCGACTAGGGACGGTTATGGGGAGGGATTGGTATTGGCTGGAGACAAGGATAAGAACGTCGTTGTCTTGTGCTGTGATCTTACGGAATCCACTAGAGCTGAAAGCTTTGCAAAGAAGTATCCAGAACGGTTCGTGGAGTGCGGAGTGGCTGAACAGAACATGGCTGGAGTGGCTGCTGGATTGGCATTATCCGGTAAAGTTTCTTTTATTAACTCTTACGCTGTGTTTAGCCCAGGTAGGAATTGGGACCAGTTACGGATATCTGTTTGTTATTCTAAAGCTAACGTAAAGATTGCTGGTTGCCACGCTGGTATTTCTATTGGTGCGGATGGAGCCACTCACCAGGCATTGGAAGACATTGTCTTGATGAGAGTATTGCCAAGCATGACAGTTATTGTCCCTTGTGACGCTTTGGAAGCCAGAAAAGCTACCTTAGCCGCGGCTGAGATGGAAGGACCGTGCTATATTAGGTTGGGAAGGGAGAAGACTCCAGTCATTACCACTGATGATAGCCCGTTTCAGATCGGGAAGGCACAAGTATATCGGGAAGGGAGCGATGTGACTGTTGTTGCCTGCGGAGCCATGGTTTATGAATCATTAGTAGCTGCGGAGCAGTTATCCAAGGAAGGAATTGAAGTTGAGATAATTAACTGTTCCACCATTAAGCCATTAGATGTATCTACGCTCTATAAGTCAGTGATGAAGACTGGCAGAGCAGTGACAGTGGAAGAACATCAGATTATTGGAGGATTAGGGGGAGCAGTAGCGGAAGCATTGTCAGTTAAAGGAGGATTTCCAATGAGGATGGTGGGCATGAAGGATAGCTTTGGTGAGTCAGGGAAGCCGGAGGAGCTATTGACTAAGTACGGCATGAAAGCGCAGGATATAATTAAAGCTGTTAAGAGTTTTTAACAAATTATGTAATAAATTATATGAGCAATAAACAAATTAAATGGCTGGTAGTTTTGGTTATTGTTTTTCTCGTAATTTTTGGTGGGTATAGTTTATTGAGCTATAAAAAAGGTATTTCCGGAGAATTAAAGGTAGGTGTCATCCTTCCTTTGACTGGGAAAGCGGCGAATTTTGGTGAAGACATCCGCACTGCTTTAACAATGGCGGAACAAGAGATTAAATCAGATTCGGCTAATGTATCTTTTACATTGGAGTATCAAGATGACGAATGCGATCCCAAGAAAGCTGTTTCCGCTTACCAATATATTCATGATGTGAAGAAGGCAAATTTTATTATAGGTCCCGTTTGTTCCTCTGCCACTTTGGCGGTTGCTCCGCTGGCGGAGAGAGACCGTGTCATTTTAATTACCCCAGTTTCATCGGCAGAAACTATTAGTGAAGCTGGTGATTTTGTGTTTAGGAATCATACCCATGATAAAGCGGAAATTGAAGTGCTGGCGCCTTATGTTGCTAAAAAGTATAAACGAGTAGCAGTAATTTATGACAGTTCTAATGATGCGTTTGTTTTAAATCATAAATTTTTAACTGAATTGCTTCCGAAATACGGCAGTGAAGTGGTTATTAGTATTCCAGTGGCTGCCAGCAAGGGTGATTATCGGACAGACTTATTGAAATTAAAGGAAAAAAATGAACAAATAGACGCTGTGTTTGTTGCATTTTTGACTAATGATGGAGTGGTGGTGATGAAACAAATGAACGAAATGGGTATTAAGAAACCAATATTTAGTAATAAGACGTTTGGCAATTCTGATTTTATAAATAATGTAGGCAAGGATTTAGCGGAAGGTATTGTTTTTGCTGAAGCGTATTATGACAAGGACGTTAATCCAAAGTTTTGGGAAGAATTTTACAATCTGGCTAAGAAGAATCCGCCAATTTGGGCGCCTCAGGCATATGACACTTTAAAAGTGCTGAGTTTATCCTTTAAGAATTGCGCAAGAGACACCGAATGCGTTAAGAATTATCTTTACGGAATCAAGGATTACCCAGGCGCGGCCGGTAGCCTCTCTTTTGATAGCAAAGGCGATGCCGTTAAGAAGATTGTGGTTAAGCGGATACACGATGGAGTAATCTGTCTAGTCGATGATAATTAATATTAATCAGTTTTATAATGCATTTTAGATTAGCAGTAGTTTTATTAGCCATATTTTTATTAACTGCGTGTGGCGTGTCTAAACAACAAACGATTAAATCCCCATTTCCTGACGGTCCAGCGCTACGGGAGCCGGTACAGGAATAGCCAATCTATAAATAAGATTTTTTTAGGTTTTTTCAAAGACGCGCACCACTTCAGTGATCGCCTTTTTTTGCGTTTTGGGATCAGTTAATTGTTTGGCTACGCAGGTTTTGAGATGGCTAGCCAAAATCACGCTGTCTAGGCTCTTTAGGGATTGCTGGATCGCTTGGGATTGGGTAATGACATCAACGCAGTAGGAATGGTTTTCAATCATTTTCTGCAGGCCTTTGATCTGTCCGGAAATGATTTTAATACGGTGTAGCGACCGGCGGTGCGCGTCAGTTTGCTTTGTTGATAGTGAATGGATGTGGTTTGACATGTTTGTTGGTTACGGCGTATACTGGATTTGACTCCAAATACCCCTAGGGGGTATTATATAGGAGTCATTTAAAAAGTCAATAATTTTATCCACATGGACAATACGCGACCATCTTTTATTTTTGAACGGAAAATCGTAGCTTACGGAGTGGTAATGTTCGTGGTACTAGTGGCGATTCAATATCTAGCTGGTTTTTTTCTGCCTCGTTTGCAGGATTTTAGCCAGTATTTTGCAGGATTGGCGTTGTCAGTGGCAGTTGGTATGACAGCTGTCTGGCACATCGCTGCCTATCGGAAGAGTTTTCCATGCATGTCAGGCATGATGGCTGGCATGACAGTGGGGATGATCATCGGGTTCCTGATTGGCTATGTTGTAGGGATAACAAACGGCATGTTCACTAGCGCTGTGTATGGCAGTTTGGTGGGTATGTCTTTGGGCGCTTGGTGCGGCTCTGGTTGCGGGGTGATGGGTTGGCTGGAGGGGATGATGGCAGGGATCATGGCTGGCACAATGGGCGGAATGCTCGGTGTGATGATCCGTTTTGACCGTCCCATTCTTTTCTTTTGGTTTTTATTTATTGTCTGTATCGCGATTTTAATTGGTTTGGGCAAGATGGTCTACCAAGAGGCCTTCGCGCTGAAGCTCGCTCCGCCAGAACAGTTTCCGTGGCAGTACGGTTTAGCCGTAGCTTTCCTTATTCTATTTCTTACTGATTTAGTAATCGCTTTTGGCCCAAGAGGATTAGGTTTTTAACCATATGAAACAAACATATCCAGTCCATGGAATGCATTGCGCCTCATGCGTCAATCATATTGAGAAAGCGTTGTTAGAGACGCCGGGAGTGAAGTCAGCAGTGGTTAACATCGCAAACGAGAAGGCGACCGTGGAATTTGACGAAGCTAAGGTAACACCGCCACAGCTGGCACAGGCAGTGGCTGGGGTCGGTTATACTTTGGTAGTGGAACAAGAGGCGCCAGTTACTGACCAGGAGATGATGGCTACGATGGGGCATGATTTGGCCAGCCATGCGAAGCACATGAAAACAATGTCAAACAACGCGCTTCAGTTGTTGCGCAAGAAATTGCTGGTAGGCATTGCGTTAAGCGCGGTTGTGTTTATCGGGAGCTACCCTGATTGGTTCCCATTTATTCCATCTTGGTTAGCTGATTACCGCCTATTATTTATTCTTACAATCCCAGTCCAATTCTGGGTTGGCTGGGAGTTTTTCTCCGGGCTCAAGGCTTTGTTCCGTTATGGCCAAGCCAACATGGACACGTTAATCGCTATTGGCACGCTTGCGGCGTTCTTCTACAGCACTGCGGCTACGTTTATTCCGGAGTGGTTTACTAGCGGCGGTTTAAAAGCTGACATTTATTTTGATACTTCCGCTATTATCGTTACTTTGATTCTCTTGGGACGGTATTTGGAAGCTAAAGCTAAGAGCAGGGCAAATAGTGCTATCCGGAAGTTAATAGGGTTGCAGCCAAAGACTGCTCGGATCATTATTGACGGACAAGAACGTGAGATTCCACTTGACCAAGTGAAGGCTGGAGACATTTTAGTGGTTAGGCCAGGAGAAAAAATACCAGTAGATGGTATTGTTATTGAAGGCGATACTGATGTTGATGAGTCAATGATCACTGGGGAGAGTCTGCCGGTGGGTAAACATCATGGAGACAAAGTAGTTGGAGCGACTGTTAATAAGCAAGGGAGGATCAAGATAAGAGCGACGCAAGTAGGGGAAGAGACTATGCTGTCGCAGATTATTAAACTGGTGGAACAGGCTCAAGGGAGCAAAGCGCCTATTCAAAAACTAGCTGATCTCATTTCTTCCTACTTCGTGCCAGTAGTGATCGCTATCGCGGCTGTTACGTTCATAGTTTGGTACTTCTTTGGCCCCCAGCCTGTATTGAATTTCGCTCTAGTGAATTTTGTGGCAGTGCTAATTATCGCTTGCCCTTGCGCTTTAGGGCTTGCCACTCCCATGTCCGTGATGGTCGGCACTGGACGGGCAGCTGAACTGGGTATTCTGATCAAAGAAGCAAAGACATTAGAGATCGCTAAAAAGGTAACCGTGATTGTTATGGATAAGACAGGCACTTTAACCAAAGGAAAGCCAAAGGTGACTGACATAGTTGGGAATGACAGGCGGAATATATTGTATTTTGCAGCGTCAGCGGAAACTGGATCAGAACATCCGTTAGCCAGAGCAGTGGAGCAAGCGGCTGTTGATGAAGGATTGCAATTAACTGACCCCAAAAACTTCCAAGCGATTATGGGTAAAGGATTAACCGCTATGGTGGATAACCATTCAGTTGCCGTAGGGACTAGGCAATTACTCGCTGATTTATATATAGATTACAATAAGTATGAAAAGAAATTAGAAGAATTGGAAAGCCAAGGGAAGACAGCAGTGCTTGCTTCAGTTGATGGAATAATAGTAGGCGTGATTGCCATCGCTGATACGATTAAGGAAGAAGCTCTAGCGGCAGTTAAAGCGTTAGGTGATATGGGCGTTAAAGTAGTCATGCTTACTGGTGATAATGAATTAACTGCGCAAGCTATTGCCAAGCAGTTAGGGATTACAGAAGTGAGAGCAAGAGTATTGCCTGGAGACAAATCAGCTGTGGTGAAAAGTTACCAAGAGAAAGGACTAATAGTGGCAATGGTGGGGGACGGAATTAATGACGCTCCTGCGTTAGCTCAAGCTGACGTGTCCATTGCCATGGGTACTGGCACTGATGTTGCGATGGAAACCGCTGATGTTACTCTGCTTAATGGCAATCTGGCTACTTTGCCTACCACCTTTCAGTTGAGCCATTCAGCCATGAGGATTATTAAACAGAATTTGTTTTGGGCGTTTGCTTACAACGTGGCTTTGATTCCTCTAGCAGCTGGTGTATTTTACCCATTGACTGGTTCTTTATTAAACCCGATCCTTGCTTCCGTTGCCATGGCATTAAGTTCTTTAACAGTAGTTGGCAATGCATTGCGCTTGCGGCAAGTTCGGCTTAAGATATGACTATGGATAAAAAACCATTTGGATTATTAGTGGGATTAGGAGTGGCCGTTATCGTTATTTTAATTGGTATTGGCGGTTATTTGGTTAATAAACGGTTTAACCAGCAGTTTGAAAATCAAACCGCTGGAGCTGTTGGCGAAGAAAATGGAGCGCAGACGGTTGTTATTCAAGTGAAAGCTGGATATAACCCAAATAAGATCACTGTGCAAAGAGGCAAGCCTGTAAAATTAGTGTTCCAGACTAATAACACGTATGATTGCTCCCGTTCATTGGTTATCCCAGCTCTTGGTGTGCGTAAGGTATTGCCTGAGAACGGAACAGAAGTGGTGGAGTTCACTCCTGACAAAACAGGATCCATTTCTTTCTCTTGTTCCATGGGCATGTTTGGCGGTATTATAGAAGTCTTGTAGAAATAGCGGAATGTACAGTAAGAAGAAGCCCTCCAGAACAGGAGGGCTTATTTTTTCTTATTTGATTTTGGAGTAACTGTCACGCCAGTAATGTAATTATCCAATCCTCCGATCTTTATTCTATGTTCTTGGTTGTCTACGAATTCCAGACGGTATGCAGTATTGTAGTTTCCTTCTTTCATTGGAGCGTAAGCAGTGAATGTGAATGTAGCAGTTTCTCCTGGTTTGGCTGTTGATTGATCCATCATGGCAACGCGGAACTTGTCTCTCCATGTTTTATGGTATAACGGACTGATATTCTTATCTGTTGCCTTGATCTTCAGCGCTGATCCTCCAGGATCTTTCTCGTTAAACGCGGATAGCCTTATGCTAGTCTTCTTCCAAACAACATTTCCCGTGTTCTTGATAGTTAATTTCACTTTCTTAGTTTCGTTGACCGCCATGGTGATTGGAGCTGTGTAATCCGTTACTAAAGCTTGGTATGGAGAATAGACAGCCAGAAATTTACTTTGCTGGCTTCCTGTAACATCCAAATAGTCATTACTAGCTAGGCTAGGTTTTGTTTTAGGAACGGTTTTAACCGCTGCCGCGGATAGCTGGCCAGTGTTCTTTTTAGCCAGCAGTTTGACCAGCACCTCTTCAATAGCCTCCTTTCCCGTCTTGATCGGCAGTTCAAAGGTAGCAATTTCTCCAGGTTTTATTTGCTTTTCTTTAAACGTTATACCGCCTTCCTGGTACGGCCAAGATGGATGGGATAGAGATTTTGGAGGGCCGCCAGCAGCATTTTGGAGCGTCAACACCAGTTCGCCTGACAACCAAGACTTAGAGCCAATGTTCTTAAATTTGTACACGTATTTAAGATCGCTGTTTGCCCACAAAGTAGGTTCACTAGCTTCTGCTAGGGAAGCCGCGTAGAGATCCGCTAGAGTGACGCTGCTTCCTGGCTGGTATTTCAGTTGGATCTTCCGCAAAGGCAACACTTGCGCGTTTGCTTGCTGGATTGGAGAGAATAAACTGTTTAAAACTTCTTTGGCAATAAATGGCCGTCTGAAATTTGCTTGCACCAGGTAATAGTCTCCAGTGGAGCTGTCTTTGACCAGTGAATTATCCGGCAGTTCAGGGATAAAGTATCTATTCCAAATCTTCCAGAACAGGTAATTGCCGCCAATAGTGGTTCCATTGACATTAGTCCAGCCCCTCCATGGCGTGTAGTTGTATAAACCAGCTGTCGCTCTGTTATATGGAGTGATAGAAAATCCATCTTTTGTGTTTTTGGTCAGTCCAGGACGATATTGGTATTCTTCCGGATGGTCTAAGTAGTAACGGAGCTGTTCGCTGGCTGCCCTGACTTGCTGGTAGAATCCTTTGTATTTAAGAATGCCTGATGGGCAAGTGTCGCATTTGGAATAGCCAGTGGCCCAATCCAATTGGTAGGAAGAAGGATTGGAATTTTCAATTAGGCCCTGTTCTTTCTGCAAGGTGGCTAGCATGACCTCTGGATTTAATTTAAATTCTTGAGCCGCGTTGTATATGATTTCATTCGCTGATACTGGAATGCCGGGAGGAATGACCTGCTGATAGCGGGATAAACCGCTATTCTTGAATTCCAAGAATCTTTGAATATCCAATTTGGACATGGAATTGTAATCCGTAATATCCTCATCCACGATAATCTGATGCGGATTGAATGACGCGTCCACGCCTAAGTCAGTAACTTGGGCGGAAACAGGGAATGAAAAGCTTTCCAGCAATAATGTAATAGCAATGATCCAAACGATTCGTCTCATAATGACATTGTAGCATACCATGCTACGATGGGAATGGTCGCAATAACATCAGCAATAAATAAGTCAGCGTAGGGTTGCGTTGAAATGCTCTTGGAAGATATGGCTGTCAGGAATGCCTGCTTGGCGTAGGATTGTTAAACAATCAATGACCATTTGTGGAATACCGCATAGGTAAAAGTAATAGTCTTGGTATTGTTCTACTGTTGCTGTTAATTGATAGGTGACTCGCCCATGAAAATAAGGACTGGACAAATTTACTGCCTCTTCTTTGGAATAATGTATTGAGTAGGAAAAGTTGGGAAGCGTTTTAGTGAATTGCCGTAATTCTTTTTCCATGATCAGCGACTGTTGATTTTTTACTCCCCACCATAGCTCAATTGGCTGCGTATGCTTTTGGAGTTCGTATTCCTTCAGGTGAGCGAGTAATGGAGCAATACCAACGCCAGTAGCGATCATTAGTATTGGTACGTCAGTCTGTTGTGGAGTGAAACAGCCAAAATGGCCTGAGAAAGTGAACATGTCTTTGCTTTTAGCATTAACAAATAGTTGGGAAGCAATACCGTTTGGCGCTAATTTTACCAGTAGCACAATCGTGTCGTCAGAAGGATGCGACGCTAACGAATAAAATTTTCTTTTGCCATCGGTTAATTCTAAAGACAGAAACTGTCCTGGCATGTAAGAAAACCGTTCCGGTTTCCGGAACGTCAGTCGCAGCACAGAGCCAGTCAATCGTTGTTTGTCTAGCAGTTCTGATTGAAACATAATCCTTGGAGGCGTGGGCGGGAATCGAACCCGCGAGTAAAGGTTTTGCAGACCTTTGCCTTACCACTTGGCTACCACGCCTATGGCAAGTAGAGTAACAAAAGAATGAAGAAAAAGCCAGTTGCTTGGTAATCTTTCTAAGTTCGTAAAAGGTAATCAATTATTTGACCATTCATTTATTTCTGCTAAAGTGGAGACATGAAAATCCTAGGCATAGAAACATCCTGCGACGAGACTGCTTCAAGCGTCATTGAACTGGCAGAAGATCATAATGCTCCGGTAACAGTATTGTCTTCTCTAGTGTCGTCACAAGTCACTCTCCACCAGCAGTACGGTGGAGTGGTTCCTCACTTGGCAGGACTGGCTCACCAGCAGAATATTGATCCTGTTGTCAGCAAAGCGTTAGAAGACGCTCATTTTTCTTATGATGATATTGATATCATTGCCGTAACCAGCGGTCCAGGTTTAGCGCCAGCATTGCGGGTGGGAGTCCAGTACGCAAAAGAGAAAGCAAAGGAATTCAAGAAGCCATTAGTGGCGACCAATCATCTAGAAGGGCACATTTACAGCGTCTGTTTGCACAAAGAATTAAATATTCCTTCTGATATCACCATTTCATTTCCAGCTTTATTCTTAGTCGTATCTGGCGGCCATACTGAATTGGTTATGATGAAAGACCATTGCCAATATGAAAGCGTTGGGCAGACTTTAGATGACGCTGTTGGCGAAGCGTATGACAAGGTGGCCAAGATGCTTGGGCTGGGATATCCTGGAGGGCCTGTGGTGGATAAAAGAGCTTTGTTAGGGAATCCATTAGCGTATGAGTTCCCAAGGCCATTACTTGCTTCCAAAGATTACAACTTCAGTTTCTCTGGTTTAAAAACAGCGGTCTTGTATAAGTTAAGAGGGCAGAACCAGGGAGCTATTAGGAAAGGGCAGGAAGGGGAGTATACGGATGAAGTGGTTAATGATATCTGCGCCAGTTTCCAGCAAGCCGCAGTTGATGTATTGGTTAGGAAAACAGTGAGAGCGGTTAAACAGTATGAAGTAAAGACAGTGGGAGTGGTGGGAGGAGTATCAGCTAATAGGATGTTAAGAGAATCATTAGGCAACGCTCTGCCTGCTGGTATCCACTACCTTATTCCACAGCTTAAATGGACAGGAGACAATGCCGCCATGATAGCTCTGGCTGGAGCCCATCATTGGATTAAAGAGAAGAACAAGCAGAAGTTTTGGGAGACTCACCAGACCATTGATTTACGGTCATCTTGGCCATTGAATGATTTATGATAATCACCACTCATTCAGCGGAAGAGACTAAGGAAGAAGCCAGAAAGTTTTTAGAGACTGTCCAGCCAGGAACAGTTGTCGCTTTGGTGGGAGACTTAGGCAGCGGCAAGACCACGTTTACGCAAGGGATAGCGGTTGGATTGGGAATTAGAGAGCCAGTTATCTCTCCAACATTCGTGGTGATGAAGATTTATAAAACAAAGCACGAGAGAATAAAACAATTGGTCCATATAGACGGTTACAGGTTGAGGGGAGAGGAGGAAATTAAGTTACGGCAATTGGATGAGTATCTGCGTGTTGCTGACGGCATTGTGCTGGTGGAATGGCCTGAGAGGTTTGGAGAATTATTGAAAGCGGATAGAACAGTGGTGTTTGAACTTGGTGAAAAGGAGAATGAACGGCAAATAGAAATAAAACACCCTTGATGATCATTTGATCACCAAGGGTTTTGGAACTAAAGCGTTATTTGATATTGATTTCTCCTTCTTTCTATTTTTCACAACCTTTGATCAAAACAGACTCATAGTAAAAAGTGTTTGCATTGCCGCTACCGACTGTTTCCAAAGAATACTCGTATTTATTATATTCTTGGTTACTAGCCAATTTTTTGAGTCTGTTTACGACCTTGTCAGTATTTTGTTGCCTAACATAGGCGAAAGATTCGTTGATAGTTCCTTCTATTTCAACCACCCTACATGGTTTGTCCCAACTAGTCGTGTTCTGCAGTTCCAAACTGTATTCAATCATGCAGGAATTGCTTTTGACCACTAATTTGCTTTGAAAGTTAGAAGTACAAAACCGTTTAGCCGGATCCTTAATCTCCGTTGTGATTTGCTTAACAAAATAATTGTAAGCGATAGAGTGAATTGATTTCCCATTATCCAATTTTCCTTCTACCTGGATCAATCTTTTTGATCCAGTCGCAATGTATTTAATAGCTGGTTCATCTTGGGCCAATATGACGTTTGCCAATACTAACAAGGTTATAACTATTGTCTTCATTTTTATCTCCTGTTGGCAACTCTTAAATGAGGCTTATTTCTCTTTTAAGAGCCTAATAGTTTTCAAGGTTTAGAAATAATATAATATTGTATATCATTTTATTTAATTTGTCAATATAGCTATTTATTCTCTATTACATTAAGCTATAATTATCCGTTTTCCAGTTATGTCCCTGGAGAGACACGGGAAGGCAGAACAGGTTAATCCTTAGTAGAGCCTTCCGGGTCAGCCCGTTAACGCTTCAAGCAAGAGCTCTCTTTTAGAGAGAATTAAGGTGGTACCGCCCTTAACGGGTCCTTAAAGCTATTTTTAAGGATTTTTATTTATATGAAAGACTTAGCAAAAGTTTTTAATCCATTGGAGGTAGAGAAAGATTTATACCAACAATGGGAGAGCCAAGGGGAATTTAAACCTAAGGATAATAAGACAGGAGATTACTTCTCCATTGTCTTGCCGCCTCCTAATGCCACTGGTATTCTTCATTTAGGACACGCTACCATGCTGGCCGTGGAAGACATTATGGTCAGGTACCACCGTATGAAAGGAGATTCCACTGTTTGGATTCCAGGCACTGACCACGCGGCCATTGCCACCCAGAGCAAGGTGGAGGAGTTGCTGTATGAACAGGAAAGGAAGACGCGGTATGATCTTGGAAGGGAAAAGTTTTTAGAGCGAGTGGAAGAATATATCAAGAATTCCCAAGACACTATTAGGAAACAATTAAGAGCCATGGGGGCGTCTTTGGATTGGTCTAGGGAGAAATATACTTTGGAACCGTCATTAGTGAAAGCGGTGCAGGAGATGTTCGTTAAGATGCACAATGACGGACTGATTTACCGTGGAGAGAGGATAGTTAATTGGGATCCTAAGTTGCGGACTACTGTTGCTGATGACGAAATGGAACATGAGGAGAAAGAAGGAGTTTTGTATTACATTCAGTATGGCCCATTAGTGGTAGCGACCAGCCGTCCAGAGACTAAGCTTGGCGATACAGCTGTCGCTGTTAATCCTAATGACGATAGGTGGAATCCGTATATTGGCAAAACGATTGAAGTGGAATTTGGCAGAGGCCATAAGATTACTATTCCAGTTATTGGAGACGAAACTGTGGATCCAACTTTTGGTTCTGGCTGTGTTGGAATGACGCCGGCTCATTCAGCTGTTGACTTTGAGATGGCAGAACGTCATGGCTTGGCTAAACCACAGGTCATTGATTTTAACGGCAAGATGACCGCGATGGCAGGTCCTTATCAAGGGTTAGATATCTTTGAATGTAGGAAACAGCTAGTGGAGGATTTGAGGAAAGAGGGGAAGATAGTGAAAGAGGAGAAGTACCAACAGGCTGTGGCAGTCAATTATAGGGGCAGTGGAGTGATTGAACCGCAGATCATGAAACAGTGGTTTGTGTCTGTTGATAAACCATTTAAGAGCAAATGGGGCAATAAGTCTTTAAAAGAAATTGCCGTGGAAGTGGTTACTGACAAAGAGATCAATATCATTCCAGAAAGGTTTGAGAAAGTTTACCTTCATTGGATGAATAACTTGCACGACTGGTGTATTAGCAGGCAGATTTGGTTTGGCCATAGGATTCCCGTCTGGTTTAATAAGCAGGGAGAGGTTAAGGTACAGCTAGACAAACCTAGTGGAGATTGGGAACAAGATCCAGACACCTTAGACACTTGGTTTTCATCAGGGTTGTGGACATGGAGCACTATGCTGTTGCCTCCTAAAGACAAAGAGAGTTTGGAAGACTGGATAGCCAGAAGCAGGAAAGACGGAGATTTAGGGAAGTTCCATCCAACCTCTGTCTTGGAAACTGGTTATGATATTTTATTCTTCTGGATTGCCAGGATGGTATTACTGGCAGTGTATGGAGTGGGAGAGGTTCCTTTTAAGACTGTCTATCTGCATGGATTGGTAAGAGATGAACAAGGAAAGAAGATGTCCAAGTCATTGAATAACGGCATTGATCCTTTAGATATGATTGCTAAGTACGGAGCGGATGCTACCAGATTATCATTAGTGCTGGGCTCTACTCCTGGTAATGACATCAGGCTGTCAGAGACTAAGGTGGCTTCCTACCGTAACTTTGTGAACAAAGTGTGGAACATTGGAAGGTATATTTTAGGCAAGCTGGAAGAGCCAGAAAATAATGAATTGACTCTAGCTGACCAATGGATAATGTCTCGCTTTCAGAAAGTGATTATTAATGTGACTAAGTCTATTGAAGACTACCGTTTCTCTGACGCTGGCAACGGCTTGTATGAATTCCTGTGGCATGAACTGGCTGATTGGTATCTTGAGATCACCAAAGTGGAAGGCTTTAAGCCAAAGCATGGAGTTTTAGATTATTTATTAATGGAAAGCTTGAAATTACTACATCCATTTGTCCCATTTGTAACGGAACATTTATGGTCGCTTAGACCCAAGACAGACGGGCTGTTGATCACCCATGGGTGGCCGGATGTGAACGTTGAACATGTTAATGAAGGTGTAGAAAAACTGTTTAGCCAATTGCAGGAGATGGTGGTGGAGATTAGAAATAAGAAAGCAGAGGCTAAAACAGTTGGAGTTGTCGCTGGATCAGTCCAATGGAATAATCCAGAGCTGGTTGCTTTACTGCCGGTTATTAATAAGCTGTGCAGGGTGGAGCTGACTGAAGGAGATGTTAATGGAGACAGCGTGCTACATTTGACTGGAGCTGATATTTTACTGTCATTGGTTAATAAACGGGATAAAAACAAAGATATTAAAGAGCTGGTAGATTATATCAACAAGATTAAACAAAAGATTAAGATGATGGATAAGAGCGGTAAGGTTAAATTAGAAGTTATTGCTGAGGAGAAGGAGAAGTTACGTAAGCAGGAAAATAGATTAGAAAAACTTCAAAATTAGTAAATATTTATAGGGAATTTAGTGTGTGGATAATTGGCGTGAAATAAAAGAAAGTATA
>JAZDGP010000022.1:0-13845 GCA_043806935.1 bacterium
CTGGTTTGTTTTTTATAAAAAAAGCTACCATTGGTGGATGGATAGGAAGGGTTGACTTTTTTGTTGAGCACGCTACACTAGAATCAGCAATAACAATTACGATCCGTGTTGGAAGAATGTTTATCTTTGAAAGTAACTAAAAAAGTTGTTGGTAGAAATAGTCGTTAAGTTAAGATCGGCTAGGATTAATAGAGTTAAACGCGATGGCCAATAATTTTGGCAGATACGACAAATGGGCTGTTCTTGAAACATAAACTATCCCTGAAATGCGAAATTTGATTCGGACAAGGCAGTGGCTTTGGTAACTTAATTTCTGAATAATATGGAAACTACAAAAATAGCGCTATTCAAAGGTAAGAAAATTAGAAAAGCACTGTATCAAAACGAATGGTGGTTTTCGGTTATTGACGTGGTAGAAGCGCTCACGGATAGTATTAATCCTCGTGATTATTGGTTTAAAATGAAAATCAGGATACAAAACGATGATGGAATTCAGTTGTCGACAATATGTCGACAACTGAAATTAGTATCAACTGATGGTAAAAAATATGAAACTGACTGCGCCAATACGGAAGGTATTTTTCGTATTATTCAATCAATTCCATCTCCTAAAGCCGAACTTTTTAAGCGCTGGTTGGCCAAAGTCGGCTATGAAAGGGTGCAGGAAATAGAAAATCCAGAATTAGCGGCCAAACGAACGAGAATGCTCTACAAGCTAAAGGGATATCCTGAAGATTGGATTGAAAAACGGATGCGTGGCATTTTTATTCGAGAAGAACTTACTGGCGAATGGCAAAGGCGGGGAGCGAATGAAGACACGGATTATGAAATTCTGACCGCGGAAATTTCTAAAGCGACTTTTGGCGTGACGCCCAACGAATATAAAAAACTCAAGGGGCTAAAGAGAGAAAATTTACGAGATCATATGGATGATTTTGAATTGATTTTCACTATGTTGGGAGAGCGAGCGACGACGGAAATTCATAAGAATGAAGATTCAAAAGGGATAAAAAATTAAAACAAGATAGTCAAGCTGGCGGTCGAATCGCTGGTAACGCAAGAAAAGAACTTGAGAATAAATTAGGACGTTCAATCGTCAACAAGAAAAATTTTAAAATGTTAACATAACAGTAGGCTGAAAAAATAGTCCTAATCAAGTTGAATTTGCATTTCTATAATTAAAGAGGTTTAATCTTAACGGTTATACCTCTTTATTTTTTATTGACCGTTTCCTTTAAACGTACTACTCTATATTAGCTATGTTCTTCAAAAAGATAGGCATTGATTTAGGCACTACCACCACATTAGTACATCTCCCAAAACGGGGGATTGTCTTAAATGAACCGTCAGTGGTGGCTGTATCCACCATTGATAAGAGCATTTTGGCTGTGGGAGACGAAGCTAAGGAAATGATTGGGAGGACTCCTGATACCATTGTAGCCAAACGTCCGTTAAAAGACGGAGTGATCGCTGATTACAAGACAACGGAGGCGATGTTAAGATACTTTATAAACAAAGCGCTGGGGCAGTGGAGGTTGTTTAAGCCAGAAGTGATGATAGCCGTGCCTGCTGGCATCACTTCCACGGAACGTAGAGCGGTTATTGACGCTGCCATCGCGGCTGGAGCTAGAGCCGCGTATATCATCAAGGAACCGATCGCGGCCGCGATTGGGGCTGGCATTCCAATTGGCTCTCCGTCAGGGCATATGATCATTGACATTGGGGGAGGAACGTCTGAAATAGCGATTATTTCTTTAGGCGGAATCGTGGCATCCGCTTCCATCAGGATGGGAGGGAATAAGCTGGATGCCGCTATCATGGAGTACGTCAGGAAGAAGTACAATCTAGCGATTGGCGAACGTACTGCTGAAGATGTTAAAATAAAGATTGGATCAGCTTTGTATCTGCCTGAAGACGAGAAATTGACTATGGAAGTAAGAGGGCGGGACATGATCAGCGGATTGCCTAAGACAATCAAGATGACGTCAGATGACGTGACAGAGGCGATACAAGGGGAGCTGGAAGGTATCATTCAGGCAGTCAAGCACGTACTGCAGGTAACTCCTCCGGAACTATCCGCTGACGTGATTGACAAAGGCATGGTATTCTCCGGCGGCACTTCGCTCTTACGGCACATTGACGAGCTGATGTCTCAAGCCACTGGCGTGCCCGCTTATGTGGCTGACGACGCTCACCTGTGCGTGGCTAAGGGAACTGGAGTGGCGTTGGAGAATCTGGAATCCTACAAGCGGAGTATTCTGTCTTTGCGGTAAGCACTTTGACAATTGAATTAAGTCATTACGACTCTGGGATCGGCGGGCAGCCGCCGCCGTGGATTTAAATATCCATGGGGGAGGAAAGTCCGAACACTCTTACGTTGGAAACAACGCGGACATAAGCGTAACCGGTAACGCCGGCCGTTGTCTGGCAATGAATCATCATTGTAAGGCAACAGGACAAGCGCAACAGAGAATAGACCAGCCTTCTGAAATGGAGGTGATGGGTGAAACGGTGGGGTAAGAGCCCACCAGCGAGTTTGGTAACAGATTCGGCTAGGCAAACTCTACGCGGGTGCAAGATCAAGTAGGTTCTAAGAGCGGCAATCGCTTACGGAACGGGTTGATTGCTGGAGACTGTCCGTAAGGACAGCCCTAGAGAGATGGCTGCCGTCCAGCTAATTAGCTGGACACAGAATTCGGCTTATAGCCGATTCCAGAGTCGTGGTGATTTATGAAAAAATCAGTAATTATTTTTTCCATTATCCTTCTGCCAGTTGATTACCTGATGCTTCTCCTAGCGTCTTTTTTGGCGTACCAGCTGCGGGTCGCTCCTTTTCTGGCTTCTTACCGCCCAGCAATGTTCGTGCTTGAGCTTCCTTTACAGCGGTTCTTGGAATCATCCGCGATCGTGGCTATTTGCTGGCTGTTGATATTCGCGTTC
This sequence comes from bacterium, assembly GCA_043806935.1. Lineage (GTDB taxonomy): Bacteria > Patescibacteriota > Patescibacteriia > JAZDGP01 > JAZDGP01 > JAZDGP01. The sequence goes on from JAZDGP010000022.1 coordinate 2,941, forward strand.
CATGGGCTTTATTCTATCCGTCCATGGGGAAAACTATCTAAGGAAATGGGCAAAATTTTTACAGCCTGTAGCGTCAACTTCGCTTTACTGCTAGCTTATTTGTTTTTCCAAAGGGAATTCTTTAATTCTCGATTTATTATTTTGGCTATCCTGCCGTTGAGTTTTGTTTGTGTCGCTGTTGGACGATTGTCAGTGCGTAATATACAGCGTCAGTTGTTTTTGAGAGGAATCGGTGTGGAACTAGTAGCGGTGATTGGCAGCGACCAGACGGCTGAAGACCTTACTTCCGCTTTGTACAGACAGCCACGGTTGGGTTATAGGATCGTGGAAAAGTTTTCAGAGCTGACTGAAGAGACTTATGAACAGCTTGCTAACCTTTTGCGGCAGAAACGTTTAGACCAGATTATCCAGGCTGATCCTACAATCGCACGGGACAATACTTTGCGCCTGATCGCTCTTGCTGACGAATATCATGTTGGATTCCAGTACGCCGCTGATCTCTTAAACGCCAAAGCCTTGAACGTGGACATACAGACTATTGACGCTATTCCGTTGGTGGCTATTAGGAGAACTCCATTGGAAGGCTGGGGGAGAGTGGCTAAACGGCTTTTTGATGTTGTTTTTTCCTTATTGTCTTTAATAATCATTATTCCAGTGGCTATTATCGTGGCAGTGATGATTAAACTGGACAGCGAGGGGCCTGTGTTGAAGAAGCTTAAGCGGATTGGAGCGAAGGGAGAGTTGTTTTATTTGTATAAGTTTAGGTCAATGGTCAAGGAAGCGGAGAATATGAAGAATCAGTTGTTGTCGTACAATGAGAGGCAGGACGGCCCATTGTTTAAGATGAAAGATGATCCTCGCATTACCAAAGTAGGCAAGATTATACGCCAGTGGAGCGTTGACGAATTCGCGCAAGTTATTAACGTCCTAAAAGGAGAGATGAGTTGGGTTGGACCGCGTCCCCATGAACCAGTGGAAGTAGCCCAGTACCAGGCGCATCATAAGAAACTATTGACAATTAAGCCGGGGATTACGGGATTGGCCCAAGTGTCAGGACGGACATCTTTGTCGTTTGAGGAAGAGGCTAGACTAGATACTTTCTACGTTGAACATTGGTCATTGCTGTTGGACTTCAAGATTATTTTAAAAACCCCGTGGGTAATTATTGCCCGCAAAGGCGTAGGAGAATGAGAGTAGCTCTCGTCCATGACCATCTAAACCAGATTGGAGGAGCTGAACGGGTGCTCAAGGCTCTTGCTGATCTGTTTCCTGACGCTCCTATTTACACAGCAGTCTACGACGAGCGGACAGTTGGATCCATGTTTCCAAAAAGCAGGATCCGCGCTACATGGCTACAGAGGTTTCCATTAGCCAAGCGCCACACACAGTTTTACATCTTAGCCATTCCTCACGCTTTCCAGGCATTAGATTTATCCGATTATGATCTGGTAATAACTGACACATCAGCGTTGGCTAAAGGAGTTAAGGTTAACCCTCACGCTGTACATCTTTGTTACTGCCATACTCCAACTAGGTATCTGTGGCGGCGTACTCCAGAAGAGTACATTCATCCATTACAACGTTTGCCATTGGTAGGAACAGCAATTAATTACCTAGTTGATCTGTACAAGCCTTGGGACTTCCATGCCGCTCAAGCAGTTACTCAATTTATAGCTAACTCTAAGTTTATTGCCGGAGAGATAGCTAAACATTACAAGAGAGAGGCAATAGTAGTACCGCCTCCAGTTGAAATAGAGCAGTTCACTCCAAGTCCGTTGCCAGATAAGCAAGAAGGATATTTTCTTATACTTTCCCGCCTACGGCCTTACAAGAAAGTGGATCTGGCTATACAAGCTTTTAACCGCCTCAATTTCCCATTGGTGATTGCCGGAGAAGGGCAGGATAGGAAACGGTTGGAACGGATGGCTAAAGCCAACATTAAGTTCGTGGGAGCAGTGAGTGACCAAGAACGTAATAAACTGTTCCAAGGAGCTTGCGCGTTCATACACCCGCAACAGGAAGACTGGGGGATTACGGCTGTGGAAGCAATGGCAGCAGGTAGGCCAGTGATCGCTTATAAAGCTGGAGGAGCTATGGAAACAGTAATTCCTGGAGTAACAGGAGAATTGTTTGAAGAGCAAAGCTGGCAGGATCTCGCTGATATGATTATCCGTTTTGATCCATCTCGCTATGATCCATTCCAGATAGCCAAGCATGCCAGCCAGTTCTCTCCCTTGAGATTTCAAGAAAGGATAAAAGAAATAGTTGAAAGCTATGGCAATCGTAATTGATATCAATTCAATTCTCAACGGCCCCAAAGCTGGCGTTGCTTATTACTTGGAAGGCTGGCTTGGAGCTGTAGTGCCGTGGATGAAAGAGAATAAAAAGGAAGTAGTGTTTTATTCAAGCGGCTGGGGCGGGAGAGATTATCCGCTGTGGCTTTCTGTTTTAGCGAAACGGCATGGAGTGAAACGATTCCATCTTCCTTGGCCAAATAAGCTCATTACCTTATTGATGATCGTATTCCAACATCCAAAGCTTGATCTCTTGGTGGAAAAGAAATTGTCATTAACAGTGGATTGGTTTATTGCCACTAATTTTTCACACTGGGCGGTCAAAAAAGCGCGTGTCAGCCAGATTGTCCATGATCTATCATTAGAGATTTATCCGGAATTCTTTCCTTTGAAGTGGCGTTTATCCTATTACCTTATAAATCCGTTTGGCAGCCATACGCGACCAGTGGGAATTATCAATTCTTTTATGCGTATGCTGGTGCGTATTATCCGTTTGTTTACATCCGCTAAACATTTACCAGACCATTACATAGCTGTGTCAGAATCAACAAAGTCGCAGATGGCAGAGCGATGGGGGATTGACGACACTAAGATTACTGTGTGTCTGCCAATACTGCCTGAACTGCTGCCTGCTGGAACTAAGCTCAATCCATACCGTTACTGGCTGTCAGTAGGCACAATTGAACCAAGAAAGAACTTGTTGTTGATTCTACAGGCCCTAGAACAGTATTGGCATAACCATCCAATTGATAACCGCCATTGGGTAATTGTTGGTGGTTGGGGCTGGAAGCACAAACCTTTCCGTAAGGCATTAGCTAAATCTCCGTACCATGATCGTATCCACGTTATTGGCTATGTCACTGAACAGGAACGGGCGGATTGGTACAGTGGAGCGGATGGTTTGCTTCAAGGGTCAGTCTACGAGGGGATTGGCATACCACCGTTGGAGGCGCAAGGGTATGGCATTCCAGTGGTGAGCAGCGATGCGGGATCATTAGCAGAAATGTTGGGGCAATCAGCGGTGTTTGCCAGTAGGACAGAAGCAACCAGCTGGATAAGAGCTTTGGAATTGCTGGATGACGTTGTTATTAGAGAACGATTGGTATTGTCAGGAAAAGAGAATTACCAAAGGTTCAGGTCAACAAAGTGGCTTGAGAGTTTATCTTGGATCATATGAGGATTGGCATTGACGCTAGGATGTATGACGAAGGGGGAGTAGGAAGGTATATTAAGCAAATCATTGCTGGGTTAGAACGTCTATCATCTAAAGACGAGTTTTACGTGTTTGTGTTGCCGTCGTGCCAATGGCATCCGACATCCGCGCGTTGGCATAGGGTGGAAACAAATATCCGTTGGTACACTATTAAAGAACAGATGTTCTTGCCTTTCATCTTGTTTAAATATCGTTTGGATATCATGCATTTCCCGCAATACAATGTTCCATTGTTTTATAACCGTCCGTTTGTCATTACCATCCACGACGTGATTGAATGGGAACGGCACTCTGATAGAGTTACTACTTTGCCTGTCTGGTGGTTTTGGATAAAGATGAAGTGCATGCGTTTAATATGGCAGTCAGCGGTGAAACGGGCTCGTAAGATCCTCACTGTTTCACATTGGTCAAAAGAAAAGATAGCGGATATTTTTGACGTCAGAGATAAAATTACAGTCACTTATCTTGGTGTTGACCAGCTCATTGCCAGTAAACGTCAACGCCATCCAGGCAATTTTTTGTTGTACGTAGGCACTGCTTATCCGCACAAGAATTTGGAGTTTTTAGTGAATAATTTTCGTTCTCTTTTAACGCGTTTTCCATATCTCAATCTCACGTTAGTCGGCGATTTTAATTTCTTTTACCAAAGATTAGAACAATACGCTGTCGGTTTAGGCTTGCTCATATGCCATCGTCCTCCTACCCCAGCTGATAACGGCATGGTGTGTTTCACTAGCAAGGTCTCTGACGACACGTTGTCCCAGCTCTACGCCACTGCCCTTGTCTTTGTCATGCCGTCGTTGGAAGAAGGATTTGGCTTGCCGCCAGTGGAAGCCTTATTAGCAGGCTGTCCCGTGATGTCCAGCAACGCTTCTTGCTTGCCGGAGATTTTGCAGAATCAAGCTCTCTTTTTTGATCCATACAGCCAGCAGGATTTTATGGTAAAATTCGGTAATTTCCTCGAAGGTAAGCAAAAATATGAACAATTAGCCATGGAGTCTGAAGCCATCTTTCTTTCCCGTTTCAGCTGGGAGCGATGTGTTTCCAAAACCTACGAAGCATACCAGCAAACTGGTACATAATTTTCCTTATTTCTTTTAACCTTAGCCAGAGTTGTGGTATCCTATAAGGGATATGCGCGACAATGGACAGGATAGCGTTATGAAGAGGAAACGGCGGACTTTAAAAGACCGGCTGTTGGAGGTCTCTTCTATTTTATCTCCGGAAAAAGAAGTCTTGTTCGCGGCTGTTTCTAAACGGAGGAAGAAAGGATTTGTTAAAACAGTTGCCAATAAGCCAGTGTCTTTGAAACCGATAGTGAGAGCAATGCCTAAGCGCGCGGAGAATAGCGTGATTGGAGCTATGTCAATACACGTGGCGCCAGTGGTGGGACGGCTGTGGCAAGAACAGCGCCATGGGCCAGTGGTGATTAGGGTGGGGAATCACCAGCCATCTCCGCACTTGGTTGATCTGCAAAAATTATTCCAGCCATTAGCGAGGAGACAACCTAAAAAATCTTTGCTGTCGTCATCAGCTGTTGATCTGTCTAAGAATAGGCAATTATCTAGTCCTGTAAAAATAGAACAACCCCTTTGGCGCAAGTTGACTATTGTCCGGTTGGTTGAATGCATAGCGGTTGGTTTGGAAAGAACAATGGATTGGTTTCATCGTGATCAGTTGTTTAAAGGATTCTCTTTTTCCAATTGGCATGGCTGGCTTAGGTCATTGAGCGTCAGGCACCAATTTAAGCCAGTGCCTCTTATCGCGTTAACTAGCCGCCAAGTATTTAAACCAGTCGCTGTTTTTCTGGCAATCGCTTTGCTCGTGGCTGTTCCTTTATCCGTGGCAGTTACTGGCAGCGAGATGGGCGGGAAATTAAGATCAGTGCGGCAAGCGGCTGCCAGCGCTTTGTCTGATTGGTCGTTAGCCAAGCAGTATCTTACTGCTGGAGAATGGGAACAGGCTGCTGGAGCGTTTAATTCCGCTGCCAGCCAGTGGCAGGACAGTTTCCAAATCCTGCATGGATTGGTGGAGCAGTCAGCGGTGATTAAGAACCTTGTGGCGATTAATCCGACTGTTGGGCAGTTAGCCAATGGACAGCTATTGAATGCGGCGGAACGGTTGAGCCGTTTGGGAGCGGCTTTAACAGAGGCTGGGCAGACTTTGGAAAGCGGAGTGGCTGGCCAGCGTTTGACTTTGCTAGGCAATGGAAAACTTGATACTGAATCTCCTACAGCCGTAGCGTTTGATTTTTCCGTACTTAGCCAATTAGCCGATAACCTTGATAACTTGTCGTCTGTTTTAGGCGATCTTGACGGCCAGAGCCCTATTTGGAAATTGGGTGGAGAGACATTAGCCAGCTTAGGCGCTCAATTGCCGCTGCTTCGCGAGCAAGTCAATCACTGGAGGATGGTGGCAGGAGCGACCAGTAAGTTTGTGAATGGGCATCCGGCGGAACGGTTCAGCAGGTATTTGATTTTATTGCAGAACAACCGTGAGCTGCGGCCGACAGGGGGCTTTATGGGAGGAATAGCGGAAGCTACTTTTGAGAACGGGAAATTGTCCAAGTTGCTTGTGCCGCCTGGAGGTCCGTATGATTTTCAAGGGCAGCAACGGTCCAAGATTGTTGCTCCAGAAGGCTTGCGTTTGCTGAAAGAAAAGCTAGAGCTACAGGACGCTAACTGGTGGTTGGATTACCCGACTTCCGCTAAGGCTGTTATTGATCTTTACCAGTCAGCCGGAGGCCCGACTGTTGACGGCGTAATCGCCATTACCGCTGATTGGCTTCCTTTGCTTTTAGACATTATTGGGCCTGTAACAGTTGCTGTTGGCGAGCAGACAGTGGCAGTCAATAGCCAGAATGTGCTTGACGTGCTGGAACGCTCTGAAGCGTATGGAACTAAGGAACAGCCGAAATCATTATTCCAACAGTTTATTCCAGCGCTCCTTAACCAGACAATCAAAGTTTTACAGGATGATTGGCAGTCTAAAAGCGGATTGGTTCTGGATGTATTATCTCAAGCAGCTCGGCAAAAGAGCTTGTTAGCGTATAGTATTGACCAAGAACTGGAATTGGATTGGCAGGCATTGGGAGTGTCAGGGAATATAGAGCTCTCCAGCCGTGATTATCTGGCAATCGCTTCAGCTAACGTGGGAGGCGGCAAGACTGACCAGCAGATTCAGCAGCGAGTGGAGCATACGGCTGTTATAGACAACGACGGCCAAGTTAATGTCACTTTGATGATAACCCGCGGGTACGAAGGAGCTGGACAGCGGAATGTTTCTTATTTAAGAACTTATTTGCCAGACAATGTTTCTGTCTTGTCAGTGACAGGAGAGATACGTCCAGCAGAGCCATTCTTTAAGAGTGCCGCTGCGGCAGATGATCCTGATATGCGGTTAGGCAAGACCGTTGTGGGGGCTTGGAGTGTTTTGGATCCAGGGCAAGAGCAGACTATTACCATTAGGTACGTGCTTGGCAAAAAGATCATTCGTCCTGATTACTACGGCTTATTGCTCCAAGCCCAGCCTGGTTTTGGTTATGAATTCCGCCATTTAGTGATAGCGCCTGATAGTTGGACATCTGTTTGGGCTGGCGCGTCCGTTGGAGAAGCATCTATTACTTCATGGGATGTGCCGACTGTGCGGTACGACGGCCTCTACGCTGTTTATTACCGTTAGGATGAAAGGTCTGTTGCTTCGGTTAAACAACAGTGACGGACGGAGCGTTTTGGTGATCGCTATCTGTTCGCTTTTAAGCAGGGTGTTAGGGCTTCTACGTGACCGTGCTTTAGCTCATGTCTTTGGCACTGGTTCGGTGCTGGACGCTTACGTGGCTGCTTTCAGGATTCCTGATTTTATTTTCAATACTTTGATCTTAGGCGCTTTGGGAGCGGCCTTTATCCCCGTGTTTATTAAAGCAAGAGAAGATAGCAAAGAATTGGCTAATCAGGTTAGTTCTGATACCTTGCGTTTTTTACTGCTAGTCGCTACCGCTTTGGCGGTCATTATGTGGATATTCGCTCCTTGGGCGGTTAAATACATTGCTCCTGGGTTTGACGAACAAACTTTGAAACTGACTTTAAATCTTACAAGGATCATGTTGCTTACCATACCATTGTTTACTGTCAGCAACGTGTTGAGCGGTGTTTTAAACGCTTCCCGCAAGTACGTTTCTTACGCTTTAGCTCCCATTTTCTACAACTTAGGAATTTTGTTTGGAGTTTTGGCGCTCTATCCGCTAATTGGCACTTCTGGCTTGGCGTACGGCATCGTGTTAGGAGCGTTTTTCCATGGCGTTATCCAATTGCCTGAAACAATTATTACTGGCTGGAGGTACGTGGCTAGTGGCTGGTTGTTGCCAGAGACCAGACGGATCCTAAAGCTTATGATCCCACGGATGATTGGATTGGGAGTCAACCAGATCAACCAGGTGGTGGTGACGTCTATTGCCACTACGGTTGGCACTGGAGCGGTGTCAGTATTCTATTTTGCCAATAACATCCAAGCCCTTCCCATTGGCCTGATTGCCGTGTCATTCTCCATTGTTGCTTTCCCTCTATTAGCGTCAGCGCACGCCAAGGGAGAGAAAGAATTATTCCTTAACCATTTTTCTTTGAATTTTAGACGCATTATCTTTTGGATTATACCGGCAGCTATGTTGTTATTGGTGTTAAGGGCGCAGGTGGTAAGAATATTGTTGGGGAGCGGAGAGTTTAATTGGAATGATACTTACCTTACCGCGCAGTCGTTGGGAATATTTACTTTGTCCTTGTTGCCGCAAGCTTTGTATCCATTAGTGGCTAGGACGTTTTACGCCCAAGGGGACACTAAACGTCCTTTGTATTTTTCTTTAGCGACTGTTGGATTGCAGATAGTGTTGTCTTTGTGGTTGGGACAGCTATACGGAGTGATCGGGTTGGCAGCTAGTTTTAGTTTGGCGCAAACAATTGGTTTCGTTTTATTGCTTTGGTCTCTACACCAACGGTTAGGAGGCCTAGATGATCTGAAATTGATTAGGTCATTGCTTAGAGTGTCAGGAGTTTCTTTGCTGGCAGCTGGAGCCAGTTACGGCATGCTCTATCTGGTTGCTCCGTTGGTTAATATGAGGACAGCGGTTGGTATCTTACTGCAAGGTGGATTAGCTGGTTTAGCGGGAGTTCTCATGTACTTTATAGTCCATTGGATAATGAAGAGCGAGGAGATGGTAGTGGCCAGGGAGTGGTGGGTAAAGAGGGGTGGAAAATTCATCTAATATGGAGAAAGCTGTTATTAGCAAGCTTGGTAAGTTTTTAGAAACGCATTGTTTTATTGAAGAATGCGAAGTAGTTTATTTATTTGTCGAGATGAGAAAGATATTAGATAGAAAAAAATCAGATTATGAAGGAAATGATTTTTTGCTTGTACGTTTTTATGCCGACTGGATTGTTCATACAAAGAAGAGTAAATATATTAGTGAAGATATAAAAAAGATAATGGAAGATATAGACAAGGATATAAAAAATCGATTAGAGAATAAAAGTATTTATGCAATAAGTAAAAAAGTTCCAGCCCCAATAGCGTTTATATACGGATCAATTTTAAAGGAACAAATTATTAAGTTTTTTAAATCTTACGGCCTTCCGACGGTGTTTCTAGAGGATGGTGGCGACGATGACAATGTTTATCATTATCAGGACACTCGTTGGCTGAATTTAATCCAAAATTTATTATCAATACTTCAAGATCAGCCAATAGTACGACCAATTGACAGCATACAAAATATTTGTTTCAAAAAAGGCTCAGCCAAGAATGTTGTTATATTGGAAATTCAATTTAACGATAACCGTGGTTTACAAAAGTTGGGTAATGTTTTCTGATTAAATCACCCTTGTTTTTTATATTTAGATATGGAAGGATAACATTAGATATTTAGAGAGTATGAAGACGTATTACGAAAGAAATAATTTTAGTTTATATCATGCTAATTATCTGGAATTCTTAAAAACAATCCCAGATAATTCCGTTGATATGATTTTTGCCGATCCGCCGTATAATTTATCAAACGGTGGTTTTACTGTGCACGCTGGCAGAATGGTGAGCGTAAATAAAGGGGATTGGGATAAAAGCAAAGGATTTAAAGACGATTATGATTTTCATTACAAATGGATTGAAGCTTGCAGGAGAGTTTTGAAACCTCACGGCACGCTTTGGGTTAGTGGTACTTATCATTCTATTTATCAATGTGGTCATGCTTTGCAATCACTTGGATACCACATTCTAAACGATGTTGCTTGGTTCAAACCGAACGCATCGCCAAATTTAAGTTGTCGTTATTTTACTGCGAGCCACGAAACTCTGATTTGGGCGCGCAAAGATAAAAATGCAAAACATATTTTCAATTACGACTTGATGAAAAACGGCAACTGGCCGGAAGATCAACTAAAGAAATCCGGCCTGCAAATGCGTTCGGTTTGGGCGATAGGTACTCCCAAGCCCGTAGAAAAGAAATTTGGCAAGCACCCGACACAAAAGCCGGAAGATTTGTTAAAACGAATTGTGCTTGCAAGCACAAACAAAGGTGATTTAATTCTTGATCCATTTACTGGAAGCTCAACAACCGGAGTGGTCGCCTACCTTTTGGGAAGACATTTTATTGGTGTTGATATTGAACAAAAGTATTTGGATGTATCAATAAAGCGGTTCGAAGAATTGGATCGCAATTTGAAAAATAAATTTAATTTTGATACTACGATACCAGCTTATGTTTCGTATTGGACTGATAAGTATTTTCATCAATCTGCGTTTGATAAGCCACTGGAATATCCAAACAAGAAAGTGTTAGATTTCCTCTCTCAATTTAAAAAGTCGCAAAAGATAAAGCTTTATAGGGGAATAAATCGTTATAACAAAGATAATCAAAAAATCACAAGTTGGACTTACGATCTGGAAATTGCTAAAAGATATGCAATAGAATTAAAAGGGAAGGTTTTTTCTAAAGAATTTTTTCCTACTAAAATTTTGTTAGATACAACCTTACTGAATTCTGAGCAAAAAAGGCAATTGGGGTATGATTATAAGATTGACGACAAGGAAGTTTTAATTTTAGAACAATAAATTTACCTTTTGAATTATGGACGAACAGCAACTAAAAAAATATATGACATTTCAAAGGGAGGGTCAGCCAAAATTACCTCTAGCAGTTTTTGAAGTGAACGGGAGCTACATGGTTGGCGTTTATCAGGGTACTTTGAGTGATTTTGACATTCTCATAAAATACCGACATAGGTTAGATGGATCATGGTCAAGAATTAGAACTCCAAAACATATTCATTGGGCTGTAGATATTTTGATTAAACTTCATGAGGATAAAACAAAAACTCAAGAATTCCTAGATTTTTTGTTGGGCATATGGGGGAC
>JAZDGP010000023.1:0-6097 GCA_043806935.1 bacterium
ATCGTCTGGCAACAGCACGGGCAGATCTTTTTCCAGCACTGGCTGTTCTCCGCAAGCTTCGCAGTAGACTATAGGAATAGGCGCTCCCCAGTACCGTTGCCTGGACACCAGCCAATCTCTTAAACGGTATGTTGTTTTTAATTCACCGTTAGCTGCTTTAGTAATAACAGGCTTTGCTTCTTGGGAAGATAATCCGTCAAAAAATCCCGAGTTGACCAATACTCCTTCTCCTGTAAACGGCAATATTCCTCCATTCACTACTTCCTTGATCGCTAATCCGTACTTATTGGCAAACTCGTAATCACGTTCATCATGAGCAGGCACTGCCATAATAGCTCCCGTACCGTATGTAGATAACACATAGTCGGCTATCCAGATAGGAATTTCTTCTTTTGTAATAGGATGGATAGCCAACGCGCCTGTAAACACGCCTGTCTTGTCCTTAACCAAGCCAATACGCTCCAGTTCTGTCTTGCTGGCGCTTGCTTCTCGACAGCCTTTAACTGCCTCTGCCTGCTCCTTGGTTACTATGGTATCAACCAAGGGATGGTCTGGAGCCAGCACAAGGTACGTAGCTCCTAGCAATGTGTCTGGCCTGGTTGTAAACACTTTAATCTTCTCTTTTGTTCCATTAACTTCAAACTCAATCTCAGCCCCTTCACTCTTCCCAATCCAATTCCTCTGCATAGTCTTGATATGCTCTGGCCAGTCTAAATCATCTAAAGAAGACAATAGCTCTTCAGCGTAATTAGTGACCTTAAAAAACCATTGCTCACGTTCTTGTTGTATAACATTATCTCCAGACCGTTCACACTTGCCATTAACAACCTGTTCGTTAGCAAGCACAGTCTGGCATCCCGGGCACCAATTGACCTTAGCTTTCTTTTTATAAGCTAACCCTTGTTTATAAAGCATTAAAAACATCCATTGCGTCCATTTGTAATATGATGGATCTGACGTATTTATCTCTTTATCCCAATCATAGCTGAATCCTAAAGACTTAATCTGCCGTTTAAACGTTTCTATGTTCTTCTTAGCGCTTTCTTGCGGATGCACTCCAGTCTTAATGGCGTAATTCTCCGCTGGAAGCCCAAAAGCGTCCCAACCCATTGGATGCAATACTCGTTTCCCATGGTAACGCCAATATCTGCTTAAGATATCAGTGGCAATGTAGCCTTCAGGATGTCCCACGTGCAATCCTGCTCCTGATGGATAAGGAAACATATCCAAGATGTATTTCTTGTCTTTAAAATCTTTAGTATCCACGTAATTGGACTTATGTTCGTCCCAATACTTTTGCCACTTTGGCTCTATCTCTTGGTGGTTATATTTCAGTTCCATAAAGGCTATTATGCGGGAAATTAAGGAAAAATGCAACAAAAAAGCTTACTTTTATTAAAGCAAGCTTTTTTAACAAAATGTTATACCATTGCGTTAATCGCAGACGACGCTCTTTTTTTAGGGCTATGTTTCAACCCGCCTCCAGCCAACACTGAAAGCATATAAACAACCAGCATAACCAAAACTAAGATAAGGACGACAAATGATGTGAATAATCTGCCTGGATGTTTCACCTGACTGATAGGATTATAACTATTGGAAAAACTTTCCATAAATACCTCCTTCTTGTTTTTAAACTGTTTGTATTTGAATAACCATTCCAACACAATGGCTACACTCTAGCGCTAAAAATTATTTTGGCAAGGCTTGCGCGGACAAATCAGTCTGCCAATCGTACCAAAACTTATTTTTCTTTTCTTTTTCCGTGTAATAATAAATCTCCGTAATAAAAGGCTGAGGTTCTCCTACCGCAGAAGCCAAGTAACCCTTAAACTCCAACTCTCCTGTTTGCCCTGGGTTCAAATCGCCAATAGGAACCATGCGGCTGGGATAATCATAACCTTGGGGAGCTGTAATAATCTTTGGAAAGCTCTTTGGCCAGTACATCTTGATAGACACCCCGTAGATCTTCTTAGGCAATGGATTTCTATATTCCACCACCAGATCAAATTCTTGATTTTGGACGATTGGATTCTTAGGAACTCGCGCTCTGGCAAAATAGAATTCCGGCACTGGACGGAATAGAAACCAAATATAACCAATGACTATCCCAATGAAAGCTATAACGACAATCTTGTTCTTAAACATGGCTCATGACATCAACGTACAAAGCTTCCAGCTTTTCTAGGTATTGTTCTGGATCCAGATGGATGACTGACTTTGTTGTTTTCTTGGCTAGCTCGTCACGGTAATTAGTATGAGTGACTGCTATCCGCAAAGCATCCTGCCATCTTCTTACAAGCTCTTCCTTATCCTCCGTAATCTCCACAACGTACCCGTTCTCCCCTTCCCTTACCAATTCCGGCAATGCCCCAATCTTATTTACCATGACTGGCGTGCCGCATGACAAACTCTCCGCCACGGTAAGCCCAAAGGTCTCTGGAGCTAAAGAAGGCACAACCGTAATATACGCTTTCTTGTATTCATCCAACAGCGCTTCTTCAGGGACGTACCCAAGCCATTCCACGCGATCTTCAATCTTCAATTCCTTTGCTAAAGCTCTTAATTTCATTTCCTCTGGCCCTTGCCCCGCGATCTTTATCTTCCAGTCAGGAGAAAGAACACTTGCCGCTTTGAGTAGCACATCAACTCCTTTAATCTCTTCCAATCTGCCCACGAACAGAATTGTTTGGTCAGGCAGAGTGAAGTGGATAGGCTGTTGTTCCACGAAATGAGGGAGCAAGGCTAAGGATTCTTTTGGCCAACCAGCGGACAGGAAGCGGTCATACATATACTGGCTGGGGAGAATGAATTTGGTTATGTGCTTGCGGTAAACATTCCTTGTCTGCTCCCATTGCCAGCTCAACCACGCGAGGGTTCGTTTTATAAAAGATGCTTCTGTTCGCAGGACGTTATACTTTGGGGTCAAGAGGTAATGGTCATGGACAGTCATTACCATGGGGATATTGTTTCGCTTCAAGACTGGAAGAATGGAAGCTGTTAATTGGTGGTAAATGCCATGGAGATGGGAAATCTGGGGACGGCGTATAAACAACAGCCGTTCCAATCTCTTCTTACCTTCTGGATTGGTCCAAAGACGCGCAAAGATACGGCAGAGATTAGTAAAAGACCTAATGCCTGAAAAATCTACGTAAGGAGAGAAGAATTCGCTGTCACCAGATGGGAAGTTGGATGGATGCTCCATGGAGAAATGACTGACTTCATGCCCAGCTTTGGAGAGCAATTCAGATAACCGCAAGTAATGCACGTCAGCTCCGCCTTTAGGAAAATGAAATTTGTTTATTTGCAGTATCCTCATTGCTGTCTCACTGTTAAGATATAGCTGGCTAGAAATCCTCCAGCAAGATCATAGAACAGATCCCACATGGTATCAGCGATGCTGGGTTGGAACAGGGTACCAAACTGGAAGTCCCAAAAGAACTCGTACCATTCCCAAGTAATGCCTACCACTGCCACTAAGCCAAACAACAGCAAACAGGACAGCCACCAGGGCGCTATAGAAGCCCTCTGGCTGGCAATTAGAGCCTTAAGGATAATAAACCACATAACAGCAATGGACGCTCCTCCTAGGAAATGGAGCAGTTTGTCGTAACTTGGCCAGATATCATACAAATCCACTGTCAGGAAGTTAAGAGCCAAGACAGCAATAGGAAATGCTAAAGCTTTAGAGAGCGTGCGTGCGTAAGAAATAGTCATATGAATAACTTACGGATAGATAATATTAATTTTAGCAGGAAACGCCATTTGATGTTCCACTTGCCGTAATATAACAAAACAGAACGGATTTCCTCTTTCCACGCTTTCTTACTGTCTGGAGACGAACCGTGTTGGCTATGGACAACTTTTGCTTCTTGTTCATACCACACCTTTATTCCCGCTACTGCCATCCGTTTGCACCAATCCACGTCTTCCATGTAAAGAAAGAATTGCTTATCAAAAAAACCAATCATGTCCGCTATTTCTTTGGAAAACACCATAGCGCCTCCAGACACCCAATCTTTATAACCAGACTGAAATTCAACTGGCTCCACAACGTACCTTGCGTACCGTCCTTTGCCAAACCATTTGCTCCAGCCAATGATCTGGCGCAGTTCTCTCCAGAATGAAGGAAACCAGCCAAATGAAGATTGTGGATATCCTT
Source organism: bacterium (assembly GCA_043806935.1). Taxonomy (GTDB): domain Bacteria; phylum Patescibacteriota; class Patescibacteriia; order JAZDGP01; family JAZDGP01; genus JAZDGP01. The sequence goes on from JAZDGP010000023.1 coordinate 4,163, forward strand.
GTTTATCTACTAAAGCTAGTCCTACTGCTCCAACATCTGTGCGTTGGCTAAACACAGACAGTGCTTTAGCCAACGCCCCTTCCTTTAACCAAGCGTCTGGATTGAGTAGTAACACATAGCCGTCATGGATATAAGACAACCCTATATTCACTCCAGCGCTAAATCCGGCATTAGTCTTATTTTCCACCAATATATCTTGGCTGGTTATTGATTGTTGAATTATATCTTTGGTAGTGTCATAAGAAGCATTGTCCACGAATACTATTTTATTCACTCCTTCCCTTCGTAGAGATTCAACGCAAGCAGTAATGCTTTCAGCTGAATTATAAGTAACAATAATCGCGGTCATGTTAGGCATGGAGATTGGATGTAAGAGAACGAATCATTCCTAAAGACAGCCAGAAGAAGATGGAAAGGAGATTGGTATCAAAATAAGTGCCAAAGAAAGCTGCTACCACAAAGATAGTAAGGATTCCTGTCCAGCCAAGCAGGAGTGGAAACACTTGAGTTGAGTGGAGCAATGGGTTGCGGATAACGTTACGGCTGGCACGGTAAGCAAAGAAGAGGACTGCCAAGATTGCGCCTAACCCCAATACTCCCATTTGCGTCAAGAATGCCAGCCAATCGTTATGCAATCCTGCTGACACGATCTCCTGGTCTTTCTCGTTGTACTTAAACCTCACTACAGCTCCCAATCCTTTCCCCCACACAGGGCTTTCTAACCAATTAGATAAAGCTCCCTGCCAAGCAGACAATCTCCAAGCAGTGGAATCATCTGGAATAACTGTTGGTTGGGTAAAGGTAGATAATCTCTCTCCCATGGATGACAGCTGTTCGCTGTGCCAGACAGAAGCGTCTGGATAGGCTTGAAAGAGAATTGTGGCAATCACTGCCAGCACAGCAAGCAAGCCAAAGCCTTTCAGGAAAATGACTGTCAGGCGCTGGCGTACAAATGTAGACGCTGACAGGAACAATTGGGAGAAAGCCACTGCCACTCCCAGCCAAAGGTTGCGGAATAAAGAGACAGCTAATCCAATTGTCTGGCAAGCTAATACGCTCCAACTGGTTACGGCGGAGATTAAATAACGTTTAAACAACGCTTGGACTAACAGCAGGAAGCCAGCTAATGATATGTAATAAGCATGAGTGGACGCTAACAGTCTGGTTCCGCTGGTTGAAAGCGGAGTGTACTCTGACCACAATCCCCTGCCTAAAAGAATTCCAATGACAAGAAAGACAAGCAGGAATACACTGGTGGTAATAAACTGGCTGGAAAATGTTTGTAAACGTTTACTGTCATGGAACAGCCAGACAGCAAGGAAGTAAATAATCGCGTAGAAAACGTAATTCTTCCATGCGCTTATAACAGTAACGAATGAATTGTTGGATACAACAGCTACCAGAGAGACGATTGCTATCCAAACCAGCACTGACTTGTCTAAGGAGGAAAGACGGTAGGAATGGCGTAAGGGATGGAATACTGCGTGGAGAATTAAAGAGACAACAACTAGAAACAAGATGATGTCTAATGGATATAGCTTGTAGGAAGTATTGAAGAGAACAATGGGAGACAATGTGAACCAACGCTCCCAGACCATTGTGGTGAGAATACTGGCGGTTAGTCCTGATACTGGATGGTAGAAGATGATCCAGGCGGAGAGAATCATGACGATGATAAAAAACCAGAGAGTGAACGGGAAGAATAGATGTACTAGAGTAAGGATAGACAGCAATACGGTTAACACCCAGGAATAAAAAGATTCTTGGGAGAAAGTAATAGACAGGACTTTGGAAAAAGGATTCATTATGTTTAGAATACGGGGAATAGTTAATGTAGTAAAGTAGCATGGATTAAGGTTTTTGGCAATGATAAACCCCCAGTATGTTTAACTGGGGGCTTGATTCGAAATGAAGTTCAATTTGAGACTTTGAACT
>JAZDGP010000024.1:0-13035 GCA_043806935.1 bacterium
TGGAGTGATAATCTTGTTCCTGGTTACGTTACCAAGTGTTCTTGGCAGGAAGACCAGACGGACGCCAGGACTGTAGCGTCACAGTTAGGGATTACATTCCATACGGTTAACTTTGAGAAAGAGTACGCTCATTACGTGCTGGAAGATTTCTTTAATGAGTATGAAGCTGGGAGAACCCCTAATCCTGACGTCTTATGCAATAAGTTTATTAAGTTTGGTTATTTAATGGACTTGTTGCCTCAGTTTGGCTGTGATTATTTAGCGACTGGGCATTACGCTAAAACAGAGAATGGACGGCTGTTAACAGCTAAAGATAACAGTAAAGACCAGACTTATTTTTTGTACGCCTTGGCTCGCCAACAGTTAATGAAAGTTTTATTTCCATTAGGTGATTTGTTAAAGAGCGAAGTAAGGACAATTGCCAAGCAATTTGGATTAGCTACTGCCGCCAAGAAAGACAGCCAGGGAATTTGTTTTGTGGGCAAGATTTCTTTGGAGAAGTTTTTAGAAACTAGGATTTCCCATGTGCCTGGACATGTAGTGACGAGTGATGGCCAAATAGTCGGACAGCATAAGGGTCTAGCCTTTTACACAATTGGGCAGAGGTCTGGTTTGGGAATAGCTGGTAAAGAACCTTATTACGTGGCAGAGAAAAGAATGAATGACAACACCTTAGTGGTGGGTATAGGGAAGAGTGATCCAGTTCTGTACAAGAATGAGTGCGTTATAGGGAATGTGAGTTGGACAAAAGAGTTGCCTGGATTGCCATTGCGAGCAGAAGGAAAGATACGGTACAGGCAGCCTAATCAATGGCTAACCATGTATCAAGGAGAAGCAGGTATGTTAAAAGTTGTGTTTGACCAGCAACAGTTCGCGGTGACTCCTGGGCAGTCATTAGTTATTTACCAAGGTAATACAGTGCTTGGCGGCGGAGTGATACAATAAGAGTATGCCTAAATCAACTGTTGGCTACCGCACGTCTAAACGCTTCCGTTCTGTCCAGTTTGTAAAACTGGCACGCTTACAACGTCCAACTCAATTACCAAAATCTGTTAAAACTAATGCGCCTCACTGATTACCAAAAATACCGTTTGTTGGAAATTCTTCCAGGCTCTCTTACCTGGCTGACGTTTATCATTGCCATATTGCTGTCTATCTGGAACCCTATCATTGCCATTTACGCTATCATTCTGTTTGATCTCTACTGGTTCATACGGATTTTTTACATGGCTGTTTATCTGGTGATTTCTTGGAAACGGTACCGCGGGAACATGAAGATTGATTGGCTGAAAAAGCTGGATCTGCTTCCTGGCTGGCAGAAATATTACCACGTTCTGTTCCTACCGACTTATAAAGAACCATATGAAGTGCTGGAACAGACATTTGAATCGCTTGCCAAAGTCAATTATCCGTTAGATAAGTTTATCGTGGTGTTGGCTGGAGAGGAACGGGACAAAGATAATTTTGAGATGATCAGCCGACGTATTAAAGAAAAGTACGGGCATCTATTTTACCGTTTATTAATCACTCTGCATCCCAAAGATATTTCAGGGGAGATTGCTGGCAAAGGATCTAATAACCATTACGCTGGCCAGCAAGCTCAAAAACTTGTTGACGAGTTGAATATACCTTATGAGAATGTTATTGTTTCCACCTTTGACATAGATACCCAGCCTCATCCGCAGTATTTTGCTTACTTGACTGCCGTGTTTATGACAACCCGCAATCCCACCAGAGCCAGTTACCAGCCTGTGGCTGTATATAATAATAACTTATGGGAGTCTAATTTTATTACAAGGCTGGTATCTAATTCAACCACCTTTTGGTTGTTAACGGATTTAGCTCGCCCAGAACGACTGTTAACGTTCTCTTCCCACAGCATGAGCTTTAAAGCTTTGACTGATGTTGGATTCTGGCAACCGGATATTGTCACGGAAGACACTAGGATATTTTTGCAGTGCTTTTTGTACTACCAAGGGAATTATAGGACAGTGCCATTATACATACCTGTGTCTATGAGCACTGTGGATGTGGGGAATTTCTGGCGGTCTGTTAAAAATCAGTACAAGCAGATACGAAGATGGGCTTGGGGAGTGGAGCATCTTCCGTACCTGTACTGGAATTTCAAGAAGGTTAAAGATATACCGATAATGGTTAAGCTAAGGTATCTTTGGAACATTGGAGAAGGGATGTATTCTTGGGCCACTGTCCCGATTGTTATATTTCTGATGGGACGTTTGCCATTCTGGTTCGCGGACGACGTTACCAGAAATCTGGTCCTTACGCAGACTGCCCCCTATGTACTCCAGTGGCTCATGAGATTCTCTTTGGTTGGTTTATTATTAATAGCGGTGTACAGTACGGTTCTACTACCTCCTCGTCCTCAACATGGCACCAAATGGTTTTATTTCTCTTACTTAATCCAATGGATCTTAGTTCCTTTTTCTTTGATATTTTTTGGTTCAATTCCAGCTATAGACGCGCAAACCAGGTTAATGATAGGGAAGTATTTGGGGTTCTGGGTGTCAGAGAAGAAAGCCGCGGAAACAGTTATTCATTAAAACGGCCTGCCGTTGAGCCAATCCCTGGCAGACATTGATTTCTTGCCAGCAGGCTGTAGTTCTAAGATCTCCAAAGTTTTGTCCGCGGTACCAATAAAAAGACAATGGTCTTTAACTTCAATTTCTCCTGGAGCAATATTAGTATCATCTACTTTGGCTTTTAATAGTTTAATTTGCTGTCCTCCAATAGTAGCCATGACCCCTGGAACAGGGTTGTATGCCCGTATACGGCGTTCTAGGTCTAAACCTTTGTCTGTATGCCAATCCACGGCATAGACAGTCTTAGGCAGCATTTTACAGTAAGTAGCTTTGTTATGATTCTGTTCCACAGGCTTTGTTTCACCAGCAAGATAGAGAGGCAAGGTTTTTATTAAAGTTTCAGCTCCTAATCGCGCCAAGGTTTGTTCCAATTCCTTAGCGGTTTCTGTTCCTGTTAATATAACATTTTCCTGCTTTATAATCGGCCCATGGTCCATGTCAGCGTCTAACAGCATAATTGTAACTCCTGTTTCTTTGTCTCCTTGCAGGATCGTTTCTTGAATAGGACTTGGACCTCGGTATTTAGGCAATAATGACGGATGGACATTAATTGTTCCTTGTTTTGGTATGTCAAGCAGTGCTTGAGGAAGTATCTTGCCGTATGCAACCACTACCATGAGGTTTGGCTCAAGATCTTTAATAGTTCGCAGGAAGTTGTCATCCAACTTTAGTGGAGTGGCAACAGTTAATCCCAATTCTTCCGCTGTTTGTTTAATAGGAGAAGCTGTTAATTTGCGTCCTCTGCCAGACGGCTTGTCTGCTTTGGTTACCACAAGAACAGGGGAGAAGTTATTTTCCACTAAAGCTTTGAGGGAAGAGACGGAAAAATCAGGAGTGCCGAAAAAAATAATGTTTGGTCGCATGGGATATTATTGTATACCCACGGTAATTTTAATTTTCCCGATATCCACTTCATGCCGTTCCAGTTGTTCATCCATCCGTTTCATTGTTGATCTACTCATCCATCGTTCTTGATCTAGCGTGGTAAACATACCCACGAGCTTGTCAAAACCATCTGCCATTTGGTTGGATAATTCAGAACGCGTGTCTTCAATTTTAGCTTCTAGTTTATCGAATTTAACTTCATGTTGCGTTAACCTGTCTATAATTCGGTCAAGTTTAACGTCATGTTCAATTAATTTTTTGGTATGTTCGCCAAGTGTACATTCGATAGCAATAAACCGTTTATCGTGTTCGTCAAATCTTTTGTCATGTTCTGACATTTTTTTATCAAGTATTGAAATACTCTTGTCAAGTCTACCAACAATCTCTTCTGTTTTTACCAATCTAGTATCAAGTTTAACAAACCCATGTTCAATCTTTTCCTCTAGCTTAACTAATTTTGTATACACTTTATCCATATACCCACTGTAGCAAAAGGGAAATAAAAAACAAGAGAGTTTATGCACAGAAAAGAAATAAAGACAGTAAAACTAAGTGACTCGTTTTAGTAAACAGCTATAACACCACGACTTTCTCTTTCATCTCCTTGAGCAAGTGTTCATTAGTAGTGATCTTATAAGCTTTGTCTATGAACAACACGCCGTCCAAATGATCAACCTCATGCTGTAAGACTCTAGCTAACAGGCCGTCCACTGTTTCCTTTATCTTCTCTCCGGTCTCCGTCAGGTAAGATAATTTTATTGATCTTGGACGTCTTACCAGGCCAAACACGTCAGGAACTGAAAAACATCCTTCCTCAAAGCTGTTTTGAAACAGGGAGTACTTATGGATTACCGGGTTGATGTAAATCTTGGCTCCCTCCGGTTCGTTAACCGCCAACATCCTGATCGGATTGCCTAACTGGGGGGCAGCCATGCCAGCTCCGTCTTTCTCCAACATCACTTGTTTGAGCAGGGGAATGAACTCCTGGATGTCAGGGATATTGATATCTGTTATTTCCTTAGATTTCTGTCTAAGCCGAGGATCTGGGTAGATGAGGATGGGAGGGGTTGACATAATCTTTTTTTTTGCTAGGTTATCTATGCAGTAAAATTAACAAAATTTCTTTAAAAAGTAAACCTTATTATCCAATTCAGGTTCTTTGAACAATGGATTGGATAAAATTTGGGAGGAATTATTATGAGAAAAATATTTGTAATTTTCGTATCATTATTTGTCTTATTTGCTTGTTCAAAAGGCATTCAAGACCCTGATGTAAAAGATGAGGCGCCTGAAAAACAAAAATCCGTTGTAGCTCCAGTAGGATTGTGGGTTTTTACTTTTTCCGAAAATAATAAGCAGAATTCAGGACCGTTGTACCTCTACTTCACTGCGAATGGTAAAGTATATACCGCTAGCACTGATGTAGAAAGTTCATTATTCGTGGGAACCTATATGATAGTTGATATTCCCGGTGGGTTGTTAGATAGCTTGATCATAGATTTTGATCTTTACCCAAAAATTTCTCAAGCTCGTTGTAGATTTTGGGTAGAACAAGGAGCTATCGGCAAACTCATCCCTAAGCCAGGTGAAATTTTGCGTTGGGGGCCGGACGTCTCAATGATGTGGGCACCCAGCAGATTTAAGGAAGAGTAACTAGACGTTGATTTTAAAAATCCTCTCATTTATAACGTGAGGGGATTTTTTTCTTTTCTATATAGATCTCGATACGCATCCTTCACCACGGTTTTAATAATCTCTTGTTGTGGATCAAACGTTTGGATTAACAACTCACCATCTTTATTCAACAACGCATAAAAATAACTTATCGTTTGGTAACTCTCTAATATTGCTAACTGATCCGGTCTATTCATATCAAGTTCCAAGAGGGGAATGAAAATTAGACCAATCTGCTCCCAAGGCAACATCATCCAATTAGTCTTGGTAGAAACAATCACCATTGGTTTGTATGGCCACTGTTTAGGCATGCCAACTTCCTTATCTATTTCTAGCACCAAAGCGTCTAGTTTTTCTTCTCCCAGCCATTGTTTGACCACATCAGCTATCTTTTCTTTACCCCAGCTCTTTGTTAGCCAAGACACTCCATGGCAGACTGGGCAGGTACCAGCTTTCACTACACCCTCATGCCTATAACACAACCAACCGTTATGACGATTAGAGAACTTCAATGGTAGTTTGCAGACATCACAACCCAACAAGTAACCGCAATCTCTACAGGTGGTGAAACGGTTGTATCCTAAACGGTTATGGTACACCAGCACTGACTTGCCTTGCTGTATTGTTTTTATGATCTTTTCCTTAATAGTAGGATTGTCCAATAAACCGCCTGTAAGCTCTAGGGTGGTTATTTGTGGCCCTTTACCACCGTTAAAGGTTACCAACTGGCTAGGGAGCTTATATGAGGTCAAGGAAGGAGCTGGCGAGCTGGCAATCACTGCCGCTCCAGTTAGTTTAGCTAACTGTCCAGTTACTGTTCTAGCGTCATAATAAGGCTTCTGCTCTTTGTTTAAATAATGTTCACTGTCTTCCTGGTCAATGAAGATGCAATGCAGGTTAGGGAAAGGGTAAAACAGCCCTAATCTGGTGCATACGACTATTTTTGTTTTGCCTGTTAATAATTCTTGCCAGATAATTCTTTTTTCCGTGTCTTTTAGATCACTATGGATAAAGACTGTTTTTATTTCTTTGCTTAACACCTTGATTACCCGTTCGCCTTCATCTTTAGTAGGGACTAAGATAAGCCGTTGTCCTTGTGGAAATGATCCAATGATCTTTAACAGCCAGTCATTAAAACAATTAAAAGAACGCCAACGCAAATAAGTGAGTTGCTTATGGAGTTTAAAGTCTTTAAAGATTGGTTGTGGAATAGCTGTTTTTTTACCAATAACAGTTGTTACCTGTTCTTTCTTTGGCAAGATAGGAACAATAGTGCTTAAAGTTGTGGCTAAACTAGCTTGTCCCTCTTTGGCGACTGTATCAGCGAGCTTCAATTGTTGATCAGTCAGCCATACCGGCCCTAATGATTGAATAGCCTGAAGTTTACCAACAGGCACGTTTGTCTTTTCCTTAATGGAAGCAACCACTCCCCAAATCTCTTGGTGGTTGAATGTAATACGAGCTAATTGGCCAATAGTTACAGTAACATCTTTTGAAATAAGATAGTCAAAAGAATCTTTGCCTATAGGGAGGCGGATTAGAGGGATTATGGAAGCGATCATGTTTTATAATAAGTTACCACAAATTATACGTTGGGGTGCTTTTTTAGGTGGAGCTGTTTTAGTAGTTTTTTGATATCAACGCCACCCTTTTTTATCTTGGTAAAATCAATTATTTCCTCCCAAACCTCGTCTTTCTTTTCCATGGTTGCTATGTTTTTTATTTCAGTCATATCCACCAGCGTAGCAAAAATAAAGTACGCATGCCAGCGGAAGAGGTGAATTGTTAACAGAGCAAGGAGGTGCCTCTCGTTGACAGTTTGAGTTTGCATGTTATGGTGATTTCATGAGACCACGAGAACATAATTTTGCTTATATTGACGGAGCTAATTTATACAAAGGTTGTGTAAGTTTAGGTTGGGTGTTGGATTATAAAAAATTCAGAGTGTGGTTGTTAGAAAAATATGGGGTGGCTGTAGCTTATTTGTTTATTGGTTTGATACCTAAATATAAGGATCTTTACCAATGTCTGGAAGAAGCGGGTTTTACGCTTGTCTTTAAGGAAGTGATCTATGATAATGAAGGTAAACCAAAAGGGAATTGTGATGCTGATTTGGTACTTAAGGCGGTAAGCGATGCTTATAAAAATCGTTTTGATCGGGTATTGCTCGTATCTAGCGATGGTGATTACGCTGGATTGGTTAAGTTTTTGCAAGAACGTAACCAATGTCTCGCTGTTTTATCTCCGCATCTGAAAGACAAATGTTCCATTCTGCTAAAACGGACTGGAATACGAATTGCGTATTTGCACGACCAACGTTCTCATTTAAAGTTAGTATAAAAAGAAAAAGCCCCCGGTGGGGACAGAATCCCACAAGGGTCTTTTTCGTAGGTATGATGCTAGTATAGCAAGCAGTGGAAATTAGTCAATATGTGTATTACTAAACAAAGATTTTTATACTATCAAGCCAATTCAAACTTAACCGTCAAATACCCAACCCCAAGCGTGTCTTCATATGCCAGAACTTCTGACCTCACATTGGAGCGGTCAATGACGCCAAACAGAAACAGCAAGGGACTATACAAGTTTTCAGACACTTTTTTACGCAGTTCCTGGCCAATCTCCACTAATCTTTTCTCGTCCATTGTCTTAATGATATCAATCACCAGATGGTCATATTCTTTAGCTTCAGCCACGTAACCAGCTGGTGACTTCTTCTTTAACGTTTGTGACAGCACTCCAATCGCTATAACAGCCACTCGTTTAGCAGTGCTGTCCAATGCCTGACGCAATTGCTCTCCCATCTTAATGATTGTGGCTGGATCCTGCTGTCCTACTGTAATGGGAATAAGCTGTACGTTAGGCAAATGCTTGAGGAGAGCGAGCAATGGGAGTCCATAACGGTAAGATAATTTTTCTTCGTGGATGATCTGGGATGGATAGTTGGTTTCCAGACGTTCCCTGAATTGGTAGGTAAGCAGGCTCTCTCCGGTGTATTGGACAGTTGTCTGGAAGTCTCCCAAAGGAGAGAAGTCCAAAGACAGCTTTGGCGATTGGTTGATGAGGGTGTTGGGCTGATCAGGATCGCTATCAGCAACAACTACGACAATGTCTGGCTTGGAGAGGTATAATTCTTCCGCTAGCTTGTTTAAAGCTTTAGCAGTACCTGAAATCTTTCCAGAGTGAGTGGATTTAAAGCTGGGTAGCATTAACGGAGAGTAGGGAACTAGGGAATAAAAACAGATCATTGTCTTATTAATTTAATAGCCCAAACTAATCGGCACATCCACGCCGTAGTAACTCAACACCTCGTCAGCCACTTCAATGATCGCTTTCCAATCATACCCCAATCCTACAAAATCTTTCTCTGTTTCAATAGGTCTTAAGTATCCGTTACTGACTACATACACCACTGGACTGTTCTTGCCCTTCACCAAAGCTCCTTCTCCAAACGTAACAGCGGGGCCATCTGTAAGGCTGTCTAACTCTTTAGCTTGTACTGCCGCTGGCTTTAGCTTAGGGAATCTATACTGCAATACCTCTCTGGCAGGCACTGGGTATTTATAACCATCTTTAACGTAAAACACCGCTCCAGACTCTTTGTTCTGCAGTAAAGCCCCTAATGGATACAGACTGGTAGTGGTTATATCCTGTCCATTATCCAACAAAGCAAGATCATTATCCGTGGCATTAATAATCTCTTCTGGATTGATTCCCAACTGCCGTTGTATGTCTTTACTCGCAATCTTCCGTTTCACATTGCCATTGACCAAATAGACGGTTTTATCAGGAGCTCTAAGGTAGCTGTAATTGCTGTACCTGACATCGTCTCCCATGGAGTACTTAACCAGTTCCTCGCTGCTTACAGCTACTGGTTTAGCCAAACTATGAGATAATAACACTCCTGGGCTGTTTATCTTTCTTCTCTTACCGTCTTGTATCAGCCACAAGGACTTATCCGTGGCTTCAGCTACTAAGCCTTCTGGCAAAGACGGAGCAGAAATTGTTTTAGGCTCTTCCTTGACCTGTACGATAGTGCCAGTAGGCAAAGGACTGCTAAAGTACTTATTCCATAACTGCCAAAACAAATTATTGCCTTTAATGTGAGGAGTGTAGTTATACAGAGCAGCCGTGGCTTCATTCTCTATAGTGACTGCTATGCCGTCTATCTCGTAGGTGTTGCCGACTTGGAAGTAAAATTGTCTTGGATACGCAAGGTAGTAACGATGGCGCCAAGCAGCTCTTTCCACTTGGTTATAAAATCCTTTGTATTTTTGGATTCTTGGATCTGTCTTGGCACAACTGTCGCAAACGCCAAAGCCAGTGGCCCAGTCGTACTGATCTTGAGTAGGGGAAGGGTCAGTGAGTAAGCTCTGCTCTTTCTGGAGGAGAATTAACAAATACTGCGGGTTGATTTTATATTGGTTGCTGACATCAGCAATAATCTCACTGGCTAGCTTAAAACCGTCTGGAGTGGAGAAACGGGTAACTGCCAGAGAGCTAGATAAACTCTCTAAAAACCCTTGTATGCTTCCTTGATCCAAACTAGCATGGTCTTCCAGGTATTCGTTGATTAACAACAAAGAAGGGGAGAATGGTTTAGCTGAGGATAAAGAAGGAAGAAACAGGAGAAATGACAGGAAGGCAATAAAAAAGTTTTTAAACATTTAAGTAAAGTATAGCAGAAATAATTAATATCATATAAGGAAAAAGAAATCAACTAGACCTTGACAATATTTTTTTAAAGATTACGCTTGAAATATGGACCAAAAAAGAAACAATTACGCTTTCATAGACAGTCAAAACGTTAATTTGAGCATCCAGTCACTAGGCTGGAGATTAGATTTCAGTCGTTTTCGTGTCTATTTGAGAGAAAAATACAACATCCAGAAAGCGTTTTTATTCATCGGGTATGTAGAGGGAAATAATGATCTCTACACCTTTCTACAGGAAGCTGGTTTTATTTGTATTTTTAAACCAACGCTTAAGCATAAAGACGGTGTTAAGACTAAAGGCAATTGTGATGCGGAATTAGTCCTCCAGGTGATGATTGAATACCAAAATTATGATCAAGCGGTTATTGTGACTGGTGATGGCGATTTTTACTGCCTCGTAAAGTATTTAATAGAAAAAAATAAGTTAGAATCGGTAATCGTCCCTAATAGATTTAAATTTTCAGCGTTGCTTAAATTCAAGATATGTCGTCCGTACTTGCGGTTTATGAACGAACTTAAGTCAAAATTAGCCTATAAAAAAGAAAAGGCCCCATAAGGACGAAACCTTAAAGGGTGATCTTTTCCGTTGGTGATAATATCATCATAGCAGATTCAATTTTTAAGTCAATATTATAATTTATGCGCCTCTTTTTAGCTTTAGACATTCCTAAACAAGAAAAACAAAAGATCTTGGAATTACAAGATCAGCTTACGCAATTAAAGCAGTACGGCAATTGGCAGACAGATGACCAGTTGCACATCACTTTATTGTTCCTAGGAGAAGTAGAAGAAGACAACCTTTTTCTCCTGACGCAAGAACTAAGCCAGATAGGCTTTACAGCCATTCCAGTTGCCGCCACCGCTTGCCATTGGCTGCCTAGGGCAGACAAGCCACATAACCTTGTCTTGGCTGTTAAACAGCATCCTGTGTTGGATGATCTGTATCAGAAGTTAGTGAGAGTAGCTAAGAAACTGTCTTTGCCATTGGGGCAGAGAGTGTTTAGCCCCCATGTGAATATCATGAGAGTGAAGGGGAAACTGCCAACAGCTTTAGTTAAAGAAATAGAACAAACAAAGCATGAAGGATTTTGGAAATCTCATGAGTTTGTGCTGTATAAAAGTGACATGAAGCCAGATAGGGCGTACTATACCGCTCTAGCCCATTATCCAGCTCATCAATAGCGTGTTAACCTATGCTTAATCTTTCCTTGCTTCAAACTAAAGTCACATTATCGCAAGATTGGCAGGAAACCAAAGCCTTGCTTAAACAATGGCTAGTTGGGAATGAGCCACGCCAGTTAATAACAGTCAATCCAGAGTTTGTTTTGGAGTCTGTCCGTAATCCTCAATTCAAGCAAGCCATTGAATCCACAGTCTCTGTTCCAGACGGCATTGGCATTGTCTGGGCTGGACATTATTTACAAAAGACATATAGCAGTACATTTCTAAACATCATCCGTTGGATAGTTACAGGCGCTGGCCTGATCTTTACACCTTGGAGATCTAAAGACGTTATTAAAGAAAGAATTACTGGAGTGGAAGTAACGGAATGGCTGTGTCAACAGGAAGGAGTGAGAGCGTATTTCTTGGGAGGACTTCCAGGCATAGGGGAGAGAGCTAAGGAGTATTTGGAAAGAAAGTATCCTGGTGTACGGATTGTAGGAGTTAATTCTGGACCGTTAGATATTAAAACAATGACAACAGAAGAGGAACAGAAGTTAGTTATGGATATTAACGCTAGTGAAGCTAATGTGTTGGTCATTGCATGGAACGCTCCTTATGCCCAGATTTGGTTGTATAAGCGCTTAGGAGAGCTAGTAAACATTAAGATAGGGATTGGAGTGGGAGGAACATTGAATTTCTTTGCTGGAACGATTAAACGATCTCCCAGAGTGTTTCAGGCGTTGGGGTTGGAATGGCTGTGGAGGTTACTAAGAGAGCCGTGGAGGGTGAAGAGGATAGTTAGAGCGTTGCGGTTTAGCTATTTGGTGGCAAGAAGTAGGTAAAAGAAAAACGACTTCATGTGTTTATGAAGTCGTTTTTAAGCTATCACATAACGAGCTTGAGCAATTTTAGGATATAAGTCAAAATTTACAATCAAACTGTCTAGCTCAGAATCAGGTCTGTGAATTACAAACCTTCTCTTATGAATGCGTTAGTTGGTCCTCCTTTGATAACAACATCCTTTCCGTTTACTTTTACATCCCAAATGTAACTATGAATGGCTGCGCCAATTAAACTGCCTGATACGAATGCTCTGAGTTCAAAAGTTTTCTTTTCGTAGTTGTTTAAGACAATCTTTGACATCTTAAAAACTACTTGTCCTCCACGATGAGAGGATGGCGGGAAAATATCACTGTCAATAACAACTGGTGTTGCTGTAACATCCAATACACTCCAATCACCGCTGACCATCACTCCTTTTGTTACAACAAAAAATACTACTTCAGGTTTAATTGTGACACTGTTTTTTGAATCATTGTATACGGTAAATCTGTATACAGGACTTTGAGGACCGGTGATTATGGTATTTTTGTCAATACCAACATCAGTGGTTTCAAAGATGACAGTGATGACAGTCTTAGGTTCAGTTTGATCTGCTACTATTGGATTGCGCTGGCAACCAATCACTGTCATTACCATAACTAGTGCAATTATTAAATTTCTCTTCATTTTTACCTCCAATAATTATCTCTAAATTAACACCAAAAATTGGCTTAATTCAGTGATTTTTGTTATTATTTCAATGTACTTGACTATCTGTATCCTATCATATCTACTAAATATTGTCAATATATGAGTATCCGTGTACGTTTTGCCCCATCACCAACCGGAGAACTCCATATAGGCGGAGCCAGAACCGCTTTGTTTAACTATTTATTCGCTAAACACAATAAAGGTAAGTTTATTATCCGTTTGGAAGACACGGATAGAGAACGGTACGTAGAGGGAGCGGAAAATAGATTGTTAGATGATCTTAAGTGGCTTGGGTTGGAGTGGGACGAAGGGCCAGACGTTGGAGGACCATATAGTCCATATACACAATCTCAAAGATTAGAGTTGTATAAGCAAACAGCAGAACAGTTAGTGAAGAATAAACAAGCTTATTACTGTTTCTGTACTACAGAAGAGCTGGAACAAATGAGAACGATCCAGCAGGC
>JAZDGP010000025.1:0-34033 GCA_043806935.1 bacterium
GGGCCATAAGGTACATCCAAAGAGTTTTCGTCTCCCAGTCAAGCGTGATTGGGCATCACGGTGGTTTTCTAAAGATAACTATCCTAAATTATTGCGTCAAGACGTGGAGTTAAGGAAACTTATCCAGGCCATTTGGAAGGAAGCTGGCGTGGAGAGCGTGGAGATTGAACGCGGAACTTCCCAGATGGCGGTTAATGTCACAATTGCCAAACCTGGAGTGGCGATAGGGCGTGGGGGACAAGGCGCTGACGAGTTGAAAAAGAAAATAGCTGAAACAGTCGGGTTGCCGATTAAACAAGTAGCACTTAATGTTAAAGAAGTGGTTAATATCGGCGCGTCAGCTCAATTAGCTATGCAGCAAATGGCTTTGGAAATTGAGAAACGTTTGCCATTCCGGCGTGTTATGAAGACTTCTATTGAAAGGATCATGAAAGCAGGTGCGCTTGGTGTCAGGGTAGTGATATCAGGGCGGTTGAACGGTGCGGAAATCGCTAGAACGGAAACTTTAGCTCAAGGAAAGGTGCCGCTTCATACTCTCCGTGCTGACATTGATTACGCCAGAGGAGCGGCTTTTACCACTTACGGCGCCATTGGGATAAAGGTCTGGGTGTATAAAGGGGAAGTATTCCATAACTAAACAGCCATGTTGTTACCTAAAAAAGTAAAACATCGTAAAGCGCATCTGCGGAAGTGGCGGGGCAAAGCAAGCCAGAAGATAGCTTTGGCATTCGGCAGTTTTGGCTTGAAGGCTTTAGAATCCGGCTGGGTGACCTCCCGCCAGATTGAATCAGCACGACGGGCAATGACAAGATTCGTGGCCCGTGGCGGTAAGATTTGGATACGTATTTTCCCAGACCAGCCAATCACCAACCACGGCAACGAGTCAGTAATGGGCAGTGGCAAGGGGAATGTTGATTTCTACGTGGCAATCGTCAAAGCAGGCACTATTTTGTTTGAAATGGAAGGCGTGACTGAAAAGACCGCGATAGAAGCAATGCGGCTGGCAAGCCACAAGCTGCCGCTCACTACGAAGTTTATTAAGAAAAACAGCAATGAATAACAATTTGGACAAAAAGATTCGGCGTTTTGAAGGAGTGGTTGTCAGTATTAAGATGAAGGACACTGTAAAGGTGGCGGTGGAGAGAACTGTGTTGCATCCATTGTATGGCAAACGGTATGTTATAACCAAACAGTACTTGTGCCAGCCAATGGTGGCTGATTTAAAAGAAGGAGATAAAGTGACGATTGCCGCTGATCGTCCTCGTTCCAAGCAGAAGAAATGGGCGGTAATCGCTAAACTAAAATAATCATATGGTACAGCATCGCACTATGCTAGTCGTGGCGGATAATAGCGGAGCCAAAAAGCTCCAGATAATTCATGTGCTTGGCGGATACAAGAAATACGTTGCCGGAATTGGGGACTTGGTAAAGGTGTCAATTAAAGACGCGCATCCGCATACTGGGGTGAAGAAAGGCGAGGTGCATACAGCCGTGATCGTGCGCCAGCGTAAAGAGTTGCGTCGCAAAGACGGCACTTATATACGGTTTGACGAGAACGCAGGCGTGCTTGTTGATCCAAAGACTCTTGAGCCTAAAGGCACACGGATCTTTGGCCCTGTGGCGCGTGAATTGCGCGTAAAGGGATTTCAGAAGATTATTTCACTAGCTCCTGAAGTTTTGTAAATATATGAACATCAAGAAAAACGACATCGTCAAAGTGATGGCCGGTAAAGACAAGGGCAAGACAGGAAAGATTACCCAGGTGTTTCCTAAAGAGAACAAACTGGTTGTGGAAGGCGTGAACATAAGAGTCAAGCATTTGAAAGGCAGAGGCGACCAGAAAGGGCAACGTTTAGAGTTCAACGCGCCAATGGATGCTTCCAATGTCATGTTTATTAATCCCAAGACTGGACAGATTACAAGATTGGGAGTAAAGATTTTACCAGATGGAAAAAAAGTGAGGAGAATGATTAAGGGGAATGAAACATTAACTGATTAAAGCAAATGACTAAACAATATCTGCCAAGAATGCTGGAGGTATACCGCAAGGCCACTAAAGAATTGGGTAAAGAATTGGGAGTGAAGAACCCGATGGCATTGCCGCGCGTGCAGAAGGTGACAATCAACGTAGGGCTTGGACAAGCGAAACAGGATCCTAAATTGACTGATGTAGTAGTCAGTACTCTTACCAGAATTACTGGGCAGAAGCCAGTACTGACTAAAGCTAAAAAATCCATTTCCAGCTTTAAGATAAGGGAAGGAATGACTGTGGGAGCTAAAGTAACGTTGAGGGGGAAACGGATGTGGGAATTTTTGGACAAGCTGGTCAGTTTGGCATTACCACGCGTCCGTGATTTCTCAGGCCTGTCTTCTAACTCGTTTGACCGGCAAGGCAATTACACTATTGGTTTCCGGGAACATTTAGTCTTTCCGGAGATCAAATCAGACGAAGTGGAGAAGATCCACGGTCTGGAGTTGACCATTTCCACTACTGCCAAGAATGAAGAACAGACTAAAATCCTGCTGTTAGCTCTTGGGTTTCCATTCGTTAAAAAGTAATTACTTATATGGCTACTGAAGCACAAATAGCAAAATCGTTGAGGAAACCGAAACACAGCACCCGGAAGATTAATCGGTGCTGGCGGTGCGGCAGGATCCGCGGTTATATGCGGGATTTTGAACTGTGCCGTATTTGTTTCCGTGAATTAGCGTCCAACGGCAGACTGCCGGGGGTTAAAAAATCTAGCTGGTAATTTTATGATGACAGACACAATAGCAGACATGCTCACCCGTTTACGAAACGCATCCTTGGTCAAAAAAGACCAGACTATGGTTCCTATATCTCGTTTGAAAGGAGATATATTGCGTATTTTAAAAAACCACAACTACATCGCGGATTATGAAGAGATAGATTCTGCTTCCGGTAAAGAGTATGTGGTGTCGCTACGATACGACCAGGATGGACAACCAGTGATTCGCCACATTAAACGGATTAGCACGCCTGGGCGTAGAGTGTACAGCGGATCCAAGGAATTGAAGTCCGTGCTCAACGGCCTTGGCTTGGCAATTCTCTCCACTTCCAAGGGTCTGATGACTGACCGAGAAGCGCGCAAGGCTTCTCTTGGCGGAGAAATAATTTGTGAAATTTGGTAAATATATGTCAAGAATTGGAAAATTGCCAGTAATTGTGCCAGCCGGAGTGACCGTTGTTCTGTCTGGAAGAACAGTACAGGTTAAGGGACCGAAAGGTGAATTAAAGCGCGATTTGAATCCAGTTGTTAAGGTCGTTCAGGAGCAGAATTCTCTTACAGTGTCAGTGCCTCGTCCGGAGAATAAAGACGAACGGGCATTGTGGGGGTTGACCAGAGCGTTGTTGCAGAATATGGTGAAGGGAGTGACTGACGGATTTGGAAAACAGTTGGAAATCAACGGAGTGGGAATGAAAGCAACAATTCAAGGTAAGAAGTTGACGCTCAATGTCGGTTTTTCCCATCCAGTGGAGTTTGTTATTCCGGATGGAGTGGAAATTAAGGTGGAAAAGAATGTTATTACACTGTCTGGCCCGGATAAGGAATTAGTTGGGCAGATAGCCGCTAACATACGGAAGATCAAGAAGCCGGAGCCGTATAAAGGCAAAGGCATTAAATACATAGATGAAGTGATCTTGCGCAAGGAAGGTAAGGTAGTTAAATCAGGATAATAAACGTTTATGAAAAGAATAACGAAACAACAGAAACTGGAGGCAAGACAAAGGCGAGTGCGCTCTACTATTTTTGGTACTGCTATTCGTCCTCGTTTGGCAGTCACTCGTTCTCTTAACCATATCGTTGCGCAGCTTGTGGATGACACTCTAGGCCGCACCGTAGTGGCAGTTAATGATTTGAAAGAGAAAAAGGGAACCAAACAAGAGCATGCGGTATTGGTTGGTAAACGTATAGCTGAAATGGCTTTGGCAAAAGGGATTAGCCAAGCGGTATTTGACCGCCGTGGGCGTAGGTATCACGGCAGGATTAAGGCTTTAGCGGAAGCGGCAAGAGAAGCTGGTTTGCGATTTTAATAACCAAATGTATGGAAGAAATTAAAAAAGATAAGGTAAATGAACAGGGGGAGAAAGGCGGCAGGCGACGGTCTGGACGTCCACGTCAGCGTAGGGAAAGAGAACAATCCGAGTTTGATGTCCGTAATCTGGAAGTCAGCCGTGTGGCTAGAGTGACTTCTGGAGGCAAACGGATGCGTTTCCGTGTTTTAGTTGTGATTGGCGACAGGAACGGCCGTGTTGGGTATGGATTAGCGAAGGGAGCGGATGTTAGCTTAGCGGTTAATAAAGCGACCGCCGCCGCTAAGAAAAATTTAATTCATGTGAAAATAACAACTGGTACGATTCCGCACGCTATTACAGCCAAGTACAAGGCAGCCATGGTACTGTTAAAGCCAGCTCCTGATGGTACTGGTATTATTGCCGGTGGAGCAGTACGGCCTGTGCTGGAATTAGTTGGCATTAAAAACGTTGTCAGCAAGTCATTAGGGAGCAGCAATAAAGCTAATAACGTAAAGGTGACGTTTAAAGCTCTCCGCCAGCTGATTAACAAGAAATCATAAAATATATGGCATTAAGTTTGCATACGATCAGTCCAGCCAAAGGATCCAAGGAAAAGAGATTCCGAATTGGAAGGGGAACAGGGAGCGGGATTGGCACTACCGCAGGACGTGGTACAAAAGGACAACGAGCCAGAACTGGTGGCCGCGGCGGTTTGAAAATGATGGGGCTTAAACGGACTTTTATGAAATTTCCGAAGTTTAAAGGAATGAAGCCCAAGGGATTGGATTACACGGCAGTCAATACTGGAGATCTGGAACGGCTGTTTAACGCCAACCAGATCGTGACGCCTAAAGCTTTGCGGTCCAAGGGATTGGTTTCTATTTCATCCAGGAAGATTAAATTGCTTGGTAAAGGAAAATTGACCAAACCGTTGATTATTCAGTCAGTTGCTGTTTCAGCTAGCGCCAAGCTGGCTATTGAGAAAGCTGGTGGTACAATACAGTAAGTATGGGTTCATTCGTTGATTACATAAAGAAGATTTGGGGGACAGAAGATCTGCGGAAAGATATCGGTTTTGTCTTCCTGATATTGATTATTTACCGTATTGCCGCCCATGTTCCAGTGCCTGGCATTAACATTGAAGGATTGAGAGCGTTCTTTAACGCCAACCAGTTCTTTGGCCTCTTAAACATTTTTTCAGGCGGCGGGTTAGCCAATTTTTCGGTGATCATGCTGGGAGTGGGGCCGTATATCACTTCGTCCATCATCGTGCAATTACTGACCATGGTTGTGCCGTCATTGGAAGAGCTGTCTAAGGAAGGGGAGTCAGGGATGCGGAAAATCAACCAGTACACCAGGTATTTGACAGTGCCAATCGCTGTTATTCAAGCATATGGTTTTATTTCTTTGTTACAAAATCAGTCCCGTTTAATTCAGAATTTTTCTTTCCAGCAATGGCTGTTTGTTATAGTGGTGGTGACGGCTGGCAGCATGTTTTTAACATGGCTTGGAGAGCTTATTTCTGATAAACGAGTTGGTAATGGAGTCTCTTTGTTAATCTTCGCTGGAATCGTGGCTGGTTTGCCTACTGGTTTGCAGAGGACAGCCGCTGTGTTTACTGTTACTGAAATTTTATCATTAGTGGCGTTTGCTGTTGTCGCTCTGTTGACTGTCGTGGCAATCGTTATAATGAACGACGCGCAAAGGGCTATTCCAGTTTCCTACGCCAGGACAGGCAGATTAGGCGGGTCAGTCACGCATCTGCCACTCCGTCTGCTCCAGGCCGGAGTAATCCCAATCATCTTCGCTATTTCCATCTTAGTCTTTCCAAATATGATAGCCCAATTCCTGTCTAGCGCTTCAAGCGAAATGGTGCGCGAAGCAGCTAAGTGGGTGACGACTATTTTACAGAACCAGATAGTCTACGCGGGCATTTACTTTGTATTGGTGGTGGCATTCACTTACTTTTATACCGCGGTGGTGTTCCATCCTGATAAGATAGCTGACAATCTACAGAAACAAGGCGGATTTGTGCCAGGGATACGGCCTGGAATCGCAACAGCTGACAATCTTAGGAAAGTGATGAACAGGGTGACTGGGGCAGGGGCTGTATTTTTGGGCATCATTGCCATTCTGCCATTGGTCATACAGCCGTTGACTGGCATTACCACCTTGGCGATAGGAGGCACCAGCATTTTGATCGTCGTCTCTGTGGTGATCGATTCAGTCAAAAAAATTCAAGCCCAGCTGGTGATGCGTGATTACGACGTATTGTAACAATCGCCCTTGTGGCGGTTGTTTTGAATGGGTATACTGGCTGTATGAAACCACAAACAATTATCTTACTGATAGGCATTGCCGGATCAGGCAAGGGAACGCAAGGGAGGCAATTAGCGGATATTAAAAACTGGCAGTGGCTGGAAGCTGGAGGGATTATTCGTGATAAGGCGGATGAACAGAGTGAACAGGGAAAATTTATTAAAACAGAAATTAATCAGGGACATGCTCTACCGGATGAAGTCGCGCTTAATGTGGTGGTTAATGGATTGGAACAACTGTGTGATGGACGCGCGTTGTTGCTTGATGGCTTTCCTAGAAGCGCTCCTCAGTATGAGTTATTTAAACAATGGTGCCGATTGAAGAATTGGCCAGAACCAAAGGCAGGACTTTATCTGGAAACGCCAGTGAGTGTTGTTTATCCAAGGCTGCTTGCCCGTGGGCAACAGACTGTGGCTGGACAAGAACGGAAAGATGATTACCAGGAAGCGATTTTTGAAAGGTTGAAATTTTTTGTTGTAACCACAATGGATCTGGTGGACGCGTTGAAACAGGAAGGGAAGCTAGTGACGATTAACGGCGACCAGCCAGTGGAGAATGTGAGCGCGGATATTAATCGCGCCTTAAGCAATTACGGCTTGTGATTATCTCCTCGCGAATTGATTTTCTACGCTTACGCGCTGGCGGCAAGAAGCTTGGGAAGATTTTAGAGCAAGTTGCTTCTGAAGCAAAGCAAGGAGTTTCCACTAAAGCTTTAAGCGACTTAGCTGATAAGCTAATATTGGAAGCTGGTGGAGAACCAGCTTTTATAGGTTATGGACAACCTCCTTATCCAACAGCGCTTTGTACGTCAGTCAATGACGTGGTAGTGCATGGCATTCCGTCATCTGCGCGTATTTTAAACGAAGGAGATATAGTTGGGTTGGATATTGGCATCCGTTATGATGGCTTTTATACTGACGCGGCTGTTTCTGTGGCAGTGGGGAAGGTATCATTGGAAGCAGAACGTTTGCTAGCAGTGACCAAAGAAGCATTAAGACGAGGATTGGCTGAAGCTAAGCCGAATAAAAGAATAGGGGACATTGGAGCTGTTGTGCAACAGCTGGTGGAGAAAGAAGGCTTTAACGTTGTCAGGGATTTAAGCGGTCATGGAGTTGGTCTGGCTGTTCATGAGGACCCTCCAGTGCCGAACTTTGGCCGTCCAGGCACTGGCTTGAAGTTAAGAGAGGGTTTGGTATTGGCAATTGAACCAATGGTGAATGTTGGGCGCCACAAAGTGGAGACTGCTGAGAATCAATGGGATGTCTTGACTGCTGACCGCAGTTTATCCGCTCATTTTGAACATACTGTATTGGTTACTGGGAAATGGCCTGAACCTGTGGTGCTGACAGACCCTAGAGCCATGGAGTATGATAACGGTGAATGGTTATGAAATACTTAGGGCTTGATTTAGGAGAGAAACGGGTGGGCGTGGCAGTGGGAGAAGGTAATTTAGCGTTACCGCTCACTGTCCTTGATTACCATGATAGCGATGATTTAGCTCTGCGATTATCTTTGCTGGTTAAAGAGCATGGAGCTCAAGCGTTAGTGGCAGGAGAAGCGCTGCGTCCGTCAGGGAACGGATCAGCGCAAGATGATATACACAAACAGCTGGCAGAACAATTATCTAGACAGCTTGGCTTGCCTGTTTATTTTATTGACGAACGGTTGACTACAAAGCAAGCGGAACGGATGCGTAGCGGGGTGGTGGATGATCTGGCAGCTCAACTAATCTTGCAAACGTATCTTGACCAACAGTATGGAACTGCTTAATTGGCAATGGATTGTTTTGTTGGCTGGATTGGTTGGCACCGCATTTTTAACTTGGCTAACTCAGCGGTTGGCTTGGCGTTGGCAGTTGTTGGATTATCCAGGGGTTAGGAAGATACATTCTATGCCAGTGGCTTTAGGCGGAGGCATGGCTCCTGCGGCAGTTTTTGTCATAGGGACAATGGCAATTTGGCAATGGGGTCCGTTATCTTGGTACGGAGATGTCCAGTTAAAATCTTTATTAGGGGTGATGCTCGCTGTCGTTATTTTAATGGTTGGCGGTTATTTGGATGATGCCTTTGATTTAAAGCCTTGGCAGCAGCTGATTGCTCCTGTATTGGCTGTTGTCGCTGTGATTGCTTCCGACGTGACTGTTAAAGTATTAACCAACCCGAGCGGCGGTTTGTTTGTCCTTACAACTGAGTTGAGCGTGGCGATCACATTTGTATGGCTGTTGGGAATTAGTTACACCACTAAAATATTAGACGGAGTGGATGGCCTAGTGAGTTCGTTGACTTTGGTCGGCAGTTTGGTGATATTCGCTTTGTCCATGACAGTCAGATGGTACCAGCCTGGCATGAGCCTATTGTCTCTGCTCTTGGTAGGTTGTATGCTCGGCTTCCTTATTTTCAACTGGCATCCGGCAAAGATATTCCTTGGAGAAGGAGGATCTGTTTGGTGCGGGTTCATGCTTGGTTTTCTGGCTATTCTGTCTGGCGCTAAATTAGCCACAGCTTTATTGGTAATAGCTTTGCCAGTCATTGATTTATGCTGGACTATTTTCCGCAGGCTCTTTGCCGGCCAAAATGTCGCGCAAGCTGACCAAGGACATCTACACTACCGTCTGCTTGACCAAGGCTGGGGGCAACGGAGCGTTGTCATCTTTTATGTTGGTTGGGCGTTAGCGTTTGGGCTGTCCAGTTTATTATTTACCAGCTGGCTGAAAATTATCTCTTTAGCGCTAGCCGCTTTTGCTGGTTTGCTGTTGGTGTTTGGGCTGGAAAAAGCCAGCCGTCCTAGATCCTGGGGCTGGTACGTGCTTACGTCAACCGTGGTTGTTTTGCTACTTGTAACGCATTTTCTATCTCCGGTAATTACCAGAAGGGATCTTTCTTCCTTTGGCCAAGCGTCAATGGTGATTGGCAATAATCAGTTGACTGTCTTTATGGCTGACAGTTCTGATGAATGGGCGCAGGGCTTGGCTGGCCAAGAGAGCCTGCCGTACAATATCGGCATGCTGTTCGTTTTTCCTGAACCAGGAGAACGACAGTTTTGGATGAAGAAAATGAAGTTTGATCTGGATTTAATCTGGCTGAACGATAATAAGGTGATTGGAGTGACATCTAATGTGGACTACCATGACCAGGATAGGCTGTATTATCCGCCTGGTCCCGCGGACGCGGTGCTGGAAGTGCCAGCTGGCTGGGTGGAGAGGACTGGTTGGGTGGAGGGGAATGGAATCAAGATAGGAGATTCTTACCAAATCTTGACTCTTAATCCTTAGTCAGCTACAATTGCACCATTGTCTAAAACTATGCAATACGCTGTAATTAAGACTGGAGGCAAGCAATACGTGGTCCAGGCAGGGGATACGATCACGGTGGAAAAGCTGGCAATAGAGCCTGGCAATGTCGTTTCTTTTGATACTTTGGCTACATTTAACGACGATGGGTCATCAGTGGATATTGGGAAGCCGTCTTTGGGTGATTTAGTAGCAGGCAAGATTTTGTCTCACTTTAGGGACAAGAAAGTGACTATCATTAAGTTCAAGAACAAGATTAGGTACCGCAGGAAACAGGGACATCGTCAGCCGTTGACTAAGGTGCAGATAGAGAAAATAGGAAAGTAAAAGCCGTCTTAATTGAGACGGCTTTTATATTTCTTTTCTATTAGACAGCGCGTTTTCTAATGTGATCTCGTCCGCGTATTCAATAGCGGATCCCAAAGGCAATCCTTTAGCTAGTTTTGTCACTTTAATTTTTTCTTGTTTTAAGATTCTTGCCAGATAAAAGCTGGTAGCTTCACCGTTACTGTCTGGATCTAACGCCAAGATCACTTCCGTGATCATTCCTTCCCTAATCCGTTTAAGCAGTTCTTTAATCCGGAGGTTGTCAGGATGCACTCCTTCCAAAGGATTTAGTGTTCCTCCCAACACAAAGTATTTTCCTTCATACGCTTTAGTTTGTTCCAAAGGCGGAATGTCCTGTGGGTCAGCTACGACGCACAGGAGCCCTTCTAAACGTTTACGGTCAGAACAGAGGGAACACGGGGATGTTTCCGTGTAGCTATAACATCGCTGGCAGAATTTAACGCTTTGCTGCAGCTTGGCAATGGCAGTAGCCAGTTCCTGGACTGCTTGTTGATCCTGGCGCAGCAAGAAGTAAGCGTACCGTTCTCCCGTCCTATAACCAACTCCTGGCAGTATAGACAGCCGGGTGATTATGTCAGTGATTGCTTTTGGGTATGATTTCATCTTACCCGAATGGCAGTTTTAGTTCACCTGACTTCTGTAGCGCTTGCACTTTTTCAGACATTAGTTTCTGCGCTTTATGGATTGCCGTATTACCAGCTGTCTTGACCGCTTCTTCCAGCTTGTGATGTTCCAGATCCTTGGGCAGAGACAAGGACTCAATCTGGAGATTGCCTGTCATTACAATAGACACTCCTTTTTCCTCCACTTTAATCCGTTCATCTTCCAAGACGCTCTGCACCTTTTTAGCTTGCTGGCGCAGGTCTTTGATCTGCTTTAATTTGGAAAACATTGACATATGAGAAGTATAGCAGATTACTTAGCAGGAGCGAATGGATCGTGCACGGTTTTTTCCAGGTTCTTAAAGCTAGCTCGTTCCTCGTCAAAGAACAGCTGGACTGATCCAGTTGGTCCATTCCTGTGTTTTGCGACGTGGATCTCCGCTAGGTGCCGTTCGTCGTCTCCACAGCCTTGGGATTTGTCCATCCACTTCCGGTAAATGAACATGACTACGTCAGCGTCCTGTTCAATGGAGCCGGATTCTCTAAGATCTGCCAAGCGGGGAATGGCTGGAGAGCGTGATTCCACTAAACGGGACAATTGGGATAAAGCGAGTACTGGCACGGATAATTCCCTAGCAATCCCTTTCAGCTCTCTGGTGATCTCCGATACTTCCTGCACACGGTTGTCTCCATGAGTTGATCGTCCTCTCATCAACTGCAGGTAGTCTACTATTATCATGTCAAGACCATGTTCTGTTTTTAATCTCCTGGCTTTAGTCCTTAATTCCATGACATTGGCAGTAGCTGAATCGTCAATGAATATGGAAGCTTCTGCCAATATGCCCATTGCGTGCCCTAGTCTTGGGAATTCGTCTGAATTGGGATCATTGCCAAGACGTCCAGTTCTCATTTTCCATAAGTCCACATTAGCTTCAGCGCAGAGCAATCTATCCACCAGCTGTTCTTTGCTCATTTCTAGGGAGAATATGCCCACCTTGGCGCTATGTTTAATAGCTGCCTGGCGCGCGATGTCTAAGGCTAAGGAGGTTTTTCCAACTGACGGCCTGGCAGCAAGTATTACCAAATCTGATGGCTGGAATCCTGCCAGCAAATTGTCCAAGGAGTTGAATCCGCTGGATACTCCTCGCAACATACCTCCTTCCTGGTGGATAGCGTCAATACGGTCAAAAGCTTCATGCAAGATGTTTTTGATCGGTATAAAGTTTTGTTGCAGATGGCGCTGGGAGACGCTGTACAGTTTTTGTTCGGCATTGTCCAGCAGTTCGTCTATTTCGTCTTGTTCTTGGAATGACAGCCGCATTATCTCATCCGCCGCTTTCATCAATCTCCGTAAGGTGCTCTTGCGTTGTACGATTTCAGCGTAGCTTGCCACGTGGCTGGAAGTGGGAACAATATTCGCCAATTCAGACAGGTAAGTTCGTCCTCCAATTGCTTCCAGTTGGTTGATTTCCATTAAACGGTTGCCAACAGACAGTGTGTCAATCGGGGACAGTTTGGAATAGAGATCCAGCATTGTCTGGAAGATAATGGCGTGAGTATCTTTGTAAAAGTCGTCTGGCTGGAGGAAGTCGGCAATCTTAACTAGAGCGTCTTTGTCCAGGAGTATGGCTCCTAGTACTGACGCTTCAGCCTCTATGTTTTGTGGTGGAAGTTTGTTAATAATGTCAGGCATGTCTAGGGATTATAGTGAAAGGTGGGAAGAGAGACAAGCACAGGTTGTCCAAAGGGTTTCCACTGGACAATGGAATATGTTTATGGTAAGGTCTGGCTGGTTGTACAAACAAATTGATTAACTAAATTCAAGGAGGTTTTATGAATAAATTACAATTTACGATAGAGAATCCATTGCACGATGATCTCTATCCAATATTAATCGCGTTGGCAGGGATGTTGAATTCTCAAGCTAGTACGTTGTCTTTAATCGCTGGTTCCACGAGAATAAAACCAGTGCAGTGTAAAGTTGTTGATGTCAATGGCACATTGTCTTTATCAGTAAAGAGAAATGTGCAAGGCATACCAGCTGAAGATTATGTGTTTAAAGAGGAGATTCAGAACGGTGAAGAATGGATACCAATTGTTGTACAATGGGCAAAGACAGCGATTGAAGTATGGGAATTAGGCATAGAGGTGCAAGAAACTAGAGACAGTATTAAATTTCTTTCACCTATGTCTGATACCGTTTATGTCATAACCTATGATTGGGGAGTGATGAAGTTGAGGTTTTGAGATGGCAGATTGTCCCTATATTATTTCCGTACAAGGAGTCCCCACATGATTTAGGTTTTAGTTGGAAAGATGGTGTTGAATTGTTTTCTGAGTACAGAAAATGAGGCTTGTTTAGATTAACGCCTTAGCATATGTCTATATAATACAAATCTAACAAAAGGAGGAAATATTATGTCAAAGTCAAATTGTAGTTGCGAAGGAAGTTGTCCTGTTTGCCGCTTGGGCGAAGTAGCTAATCACAAGTGTAATCGCTGTAAGGTTAAATTCTGTCCAAAGTGTCATGGTATCGCAAATGGTATCAAATCGCCAAATGTAAATCCATGCAGGTGCAAAAAGAAATTGAAAAACATTTGTAAAAAGCGAAAACGCACGTGTCCTTGAGTCCACAAAGAATAAAAACCGCATGGTCTTGCCCAGCGGTTTTTCTTTATAAAAATCCCAAAAGGGTTCAATAAAAAATAAAAGAATGTTTGTTGAACAAAATTTCGTTTAACTGTTTAATAATCATCGTAACGCTTAATCGTCTTGCCAGTTAAGCATTATTTTGTTATTTTACCTTAGTCTTTGGGTCGGTAGCTCAGTCGGTAGAGCAACAGCCTTTTAAGCTGATGGTCCTGGGTTCGATCCCCAGCCGGCCCACCAAAGTTTATGAACAAGAGAGTAATTATTGTCCACGGATGGGATTTTAAGCCAACGGACCATTGGTATCCGTGGGTGAAGTTTCAATTGGAACAGAAAGGTTTTGAGGTGATTGTTCCTTCTATGCCTGATACGGCACAGCCTGTGATAGAAGCATGGGTTAATTGTTTGGCCGAAGCTGTCTGTGTACCTGGCACAAACACTATTTTGATTGGCCACAGTATTGGCTGTCAGACTATTCTACGGTATCTTGAGCGTCTTCCGGACAATGAACGGATCAAGGGAATGGTGTTAGTAGCCGGTTGGTTTACTCTGCAGGGTTTAGAAACATACGAAGAGAAACAGATTGCCTATCCTTGGTTATCCACTCATATTGATTTCAATAAAGTTAAAGAACGTTGCAGCAAGATCGTCACCGTCTTTTCAGATAATGATCCATATGTGCCGTTGGAGGACGTTCAGCTGTTTAAGGAACGGTTGGGAGCAGAGGTGGTGATGGAACATGAGAAAGGGCATTTTACCCAAAACGATGGCGTGTTTGAATTAGCGAGCGTGGTAAGAGCGGTGGAAGGACTCGGTTGACAAGATAACAACAAGCGTCTACAGTGAAATCTATGAAACAGACAATGGTTGCGACCCGTCAGGTTTTAACAGGATTGAAATCGCAGGAATTGCGGCGTCTCTTTGGTTTGACTTCTGAATTGAACGACTTGTTGGAAGATGTCTTGGAAGAAAAGGGAATGTATCGCAAAGAGTTTCTTCAAGGATTGTGGCGGTCAGCGCGTGAAGCAAAAATTGGTAAGGTAACCAAGGTGAGACGGATCGCTGATTTGCGGTAATTGAAAATGGTTATGCGGGAATTGCTGGTTACAAATCAATTCCGCAGGGATCTTAGAGTGTTGCCAGCGTCAGTGAAACGGGAAGTTGATTTTATTGTTGAGTTGTTGTTAACTAATCCTTTAGATCCGTTGTTTGACATTAAGAAATTGCATGGCGTTCGGTTGAGGCTGTGGCGAGTAAGAATCGGCAATTATCGTCTTCTGTACTCTTTTACTTTTCGTCAATTGATGGCCCATCGAATATGTCATCGCAGAGAAGTGTATCTTGGATTATAATATGCACAAGCTTGTCCATTTATTAGCTACTTTGGAGATTACCAAGCAAATGCCTAGGTACGGCTGGGCTTTTTCTGGCATGAAAGAGGACGATATGGATGATCTTGCCCAGCATCATTATGCGGTCACGGTTTTTTGTCTGCTTGTCGGCTGGCAGCTGCAGGAACGGGGAGTGCCGATTAACTTGGAGAAGTTACTGACATTGGCATTGCTTCATGACGTGGGTGAATTGTTTG
This sequence comes from bacterium, assembly GCA_043806935.1. Classification (GTDB taxonomy): domain Bacteria; phylum Patescibacteriota; class Patescibacteriia; order JAZDGP01; family JAZDGP01; genus JAZDGP01. The sequence goes on from JAZDGP010000025.1 coordinate 14,835, forward strand.
GCGGAGACATTGCCACTCCGTTAGGACTCCAGAACCCACAAGCCAAGGCTGCCTCCCGCATGATAGAAGACACTACCATTGAGTTTCTGGCTAAGCTTCCAGGGGACCAGGAATTGGCTAAGAAGTTTATACAGGCTTGCCAGGAAGAACGTGGCCAGCAAAGCTTGGAAGCGCAGATCATAAAGATTATAGACAGGCTGGAAGCTCAACTGCATTTTGAGCTTGCCAGGCAGCCTGAAGAGTACACGAATGTTGACAGGCAATTGTTTGATAAGATCCTTTATGAACCATTGGATAAAGTTTCTGACCCGATTGCTAAACAGTACTTAAAGGAATTAGTTGGAGAGACGATTAGCAGGATTTTGGATAAGAGCTTACGAAGGTATCATTTTTTAAGAGAGGATGCTTAGCTTTACTTTTCCACCCTTTCTCGTATAATGCATCAAGCATGTCGGGGTATGGCCTAATTGGCTAAGGCGCACGCTTCGGGTGCGTGAGATTCTGGGTTCAAGTCCCAGTACCCCGACCAGAGCATTGACTTTTTTCCTTGTTTTGCTAGGCTTATGTTTAGTCACAAACAAGTTCTCTGGTTGTATAACCAGTCTTTATTTAACGATTTATTAATACTCATGTTAGCAATTAAATTAGCACGGGTCGGGAAAAAGAAACAAATGTATTTCCGACTTGTTGTTTTAGAGAAGGCTCGGGATCCATGGGGGAAAGCTCTAGAGATTGTAGGCCATTACAATCCAAGGTCTAAAGACAAGAAACCGGAATTAAAGACGGAGCGGATTTTGCATTGGATTAGCAAAGGGGCTCAATTGACAGCGTCAGTTAATAACCTGTTGGTTAACAACGGAGTGATTAAGGGTGCTAAGATGAAGTCAGTGAAGCTTTCAAAGAAGCGTAAGATCAAACTAGCAGAGAAGAAAAAAACAGCTGCTCCGGCTGAAGCGCAACCAGCTATTGTTTAAACATTAACATCTCTTTATGATTAAATTGTTTGTTGTTGGTGTTGTCTCTCTTGGATTGTTAACAGGATCAGGAGCATTAGCTAAGGAGACAGTCAGCTGGTCAGGAGTGAGGGTAACTGGCATAAGCGAGAATATTGTGAGTGTGATTAGGCAAAGACAGTATTATCCGGTAGCAGTGGAGCCGACAACTAAGATTTTGTCAGGGAAAAAGGAATTACCAGTCACGTCGATTAAAGTTGGAAATATTATTTCTGTGATTGGCACTATGGAAGATGATCTCATTACCGCTGATAAGATCGTGTTTGGCAAACTGCCTGCTCCAAAGAAAATAACCAAAGCTCCAGTTAAGGTAGTGGTCAAGAAGAATATAAAGACAGCGGTTAAGCCAGTTGCCAAGAAACAAATAGTAAAGACAGCATCTGTTAGCACTAAGAAGTAAAAAAGAGACCGTCCCATGGGCGGTCTTATGATTTATGGAGAGCAAGGAGGAATAACAGCCAGCTTGAGCCAAGCAGCCAGCCTCCTAGGACATCTATAGGCCAATGCACGCCTAAGGCGATTCTTGACCAGCCAATTGCCAGTGCGATGATAGAGTAAGCAATCCAGACAATAATTTTAGAGGATGAATTTAAGTTTTTAGCACATAGCCAAGCTAACATTCCGTAGAAATAAAGAGCAGCCATAGCGTGCCCTGACGGAAAGCTGAATCCGTATTCGTTGGTCAGCGTCTGATCAACAAAGGGACGTACCTGTTGGAACAGTTCTTTGAATCCCAAAGTGAGTGACGCCCCTCCAATCACTGACAGCAACAGCCAGAGGCTGGAGCTTGTTTTTTTCTTACGCCACAGCCAAAGTATAGCGACGACAGTGCTGATCGCTACGAACCAGATCTCACCCAGTATGGTGATGACATAGGCAATAACTGTCTGCTGTTGCTGGTATAGGAGAGCGTAGAAAGCACGATCAAGAGAAGAAAGCCAGCCAGTGGTTTGGGCTATTCCTAAGGCAAGAAAACAAGCGAACAGAAGTATACTGCTCCAAAAGAGCGGTTGGGAGAGCAGATGTTTTAAACGGTTGGACAATGACCAACAAATGAGACGGTCAGATAATGTACCCATGCTAGGATTGTACCACCTCTTGCTCTGTTTTTTAAAGGGTTTATACTAAAGCTATAAATAATTAACGTTTTTTATATGGTATTACGCATGCTGTGGCTACAACGCCACTCCGCATGGGCTCCAGTGCCTCTACGGCTGGCTTTGGGCTTCCTGTTCCTGTCCCATGGCTATGTCAAGCTGTTTGGTGACTTTGGAGCAGTGGTTAATTTCTTTACTAGCGTAGGTGTTCCTGCTCCGTCATTCTTTGTGTTGGTAGTAGGGCTAGTGGAACTGGTAGGCGGTATTTTACTGGTCTTGGGAGGTTTGGTCAGACTGTCCAGCTTGCTGTTGGTTATTGATATGCTTCTTGCCTTGTTCTTAGTTGGTTTCAGCAAGAGCTATCTTGGTGGCTGGGAGTTTGAACTGTTGCTGCTTGGAGGCTGTCTGACTCTGTTGTTGTCTGGAGCTGGACGGTGGTCATTAGATAAAGACGACCAGGGGCCAGTGGGGATGTAAATTAGTTGTTTGATGCCAATCTGTAAAATTCTTAAATTTTTAAGATAACTCACAACACATATGAATCAAACAAAATGGATCGCCAGCGTGGTAATTGTTGTGGCTGTCGTAATTGGCTATTCAATACTAAAAGGTCCAAACGAGCCGGTTTCAACCGAATCGATTAAGATAGGGATTATTCTCCCACTGTCTGGAGATGTGGCATCTCTTGGAGAGAACGCTCATAATGGTGCCACGCTTGCCTTAAATGAGCTGCCGTCTACAATTAAGAATAGGTTAGAGTTTATATTCGAAGACGATAAATTTGATGCGAAGAATACCGTATCGGCTTTCAATAAACTTGTTGATATAGATAAGGTCGGTATTGTGATATGCTTCACCTCAACACCATGTGGAGCAGTGGCGCCACTTGCCGATCAAAAAGAAGTTCCTCTTATCGCAGTAGCATCTGCACCTGTGCAAAAAAATCGGGCATATGTTGTGCGTCTCGAACTTTCAACTATACAAGAAGGACGAGTGATGGCACAATATCTTCGTACAAAAAACTACCAGAGAATAGGTTCAATTGTTGCAATTCAAGACGGCATACAATCTGCATATAACAGCCTTGTCGCGGATAACGCTGTTGTGACAAAAGAAGTCAAGAAAGAATCGATAGGTCCTGCCGAAAAAAATTTTCGATCGTCAATATCAAAAATATTGTCTGCTCGGCCTGATGTTATAGTTGTTGGACTCTTGCCCGGGTCGGCTGGAATATTCGCTAAACAGGCACGCGAGCTTGGATACAAAGGAGATTTTGTTGGTTTTAACTTTATTGAAGGTGATGAGACTTTGCAAGCGGCGGGCGGTGCCATTAATGGAATCGTGTATACACAAGCATCAGATCCCGTGCAGAATTTTATTGATAAATACCAAACTACCTACGGAAAATCTTTTGGTCCCGGTTCAGCGCATCTATATGATGCAGTGAAGATTATAGCCATTGCCGTTGAAAGTGGTTTTATCGATAATACTGATCTTATAACATATCTAAAGTCGGTAAAAGATTTTTCTGGTGCCCTTGGGATATATAGCAGTATTGAGAATGGTGAATTTGATATTCCAGTTACATTAAAAACTGTTAAGAATGGAAAATTCAGCAACGTAGAATAATGTCATTTTTTGGCACTCCATATCATCCTTAATGGTATCATTGTTGGAGCGATTTATTTGAGTTAGTAGTTGGAAATCAGTTGTACACGCAAAGCGAGCTCCATCAAAAAGTCGGTATTTTATCCAAAAGTCTAATCTTGGAGCGGGTAAGGGGAGTCGAACCCCTCTCATCAGCTTGGAAAGCTGAGGTAATACCGATATACGATACCCGCGTGTTTACTTACAGGTGGAATCGTCGTTGCCGGCAACTGGAGGATATACTAGCTGGTAATGGACTATTGGCGCAAGATCCAGCTGGATAATACCTCCTGTCGGTAGGGTAAGACTACGCAGATTACTTGCTGGTTCATTAGCTAAAGCTAATATGCCTAACAGAATAGTATCACTGTGAGAAACAACTAATATATTGTCTTGAGTTATCTTTTTAGTGAATTCAATGAATCGTTTAGCCACTGACTGGTAAGTCTCGTAATCCTCTCCGCTGTACGGCTGGTAGCAGTAGTTGGATTGCTTGAAGAATTCCTGTTTGCTTCTGCCCGCCCATTTTCCAGGATTGATTTCAGTCAACCGTTCGTCAATGATGTATGAAAGAGATAGAGTCTCTTTGACGATCTTTGTTGTCTGGATGGTTCTCTCTAAAGGAGATGAATAGATTGCGGTGATGTTTTTATTTTTAAGGAATTGGCTAGCTTGTTTTATTTCTTCAATTCCTTGTTCACTTAATGGAAAACCAGGCAGCCTTCCATACAGGAGGTTATCCGGGTTCTGTACTTTGCAATGGCGTAGGAGATAGATAGATGGACATAAAGAAATTATACCATGAATAAAAAACAAGGCGGATCTTTGATCCGCCTTTGTAGAAACGCAATGACTTATTGCCCCATGACTGACTTCATTTCATCGTTTATTTCTTCAGTTCTTAACTTAGAGACTGGTCTTCTTTTTTTTATGTTGTGTTTCCGTCTTTTTTTACGGGCTTTATGGGCATTGTCTATAGCCAGTTGCATTGCGTAAAAAGTGCTTAAGTTGTTTAAAGATTTTGGCATTGGTACCTCCATTTGTTAGTTTGTTTACATACACGCTAAGGGAATAGGAAAGAATTGTCAACTGGGATATACTGTCGTTATGTACGCTAAAGAGATTCGTTGTTTGTCTAGACAAGATCCGGTAATTGGGAGACTAATCAAACAAAAGGGTCAATGGAAGTTAAAGCTGGAGACGGATTGTTGGAAAGCTTTGTGCGAAGCCATTGTTTCACAACAGCTGTCCACTAAAGTAGCAGATGTTATTTTTAAGCGCTTTAAGAAATTAGGAGGCAAACATGGTTTGCCAACGCCACGGCAAGTGGTGAAATGGAAAGCAGAACGATTGCGTGCCATTGGATTGTCTTGGCAGAAGATTTCTTATTTTAAGGATTTAGCGAATAGAATTAACACGAGCCAGTTGATTATGGAAGACCTGCCAAAGCTGTCCAATGAAGACGTGATTAAAGAGCTTGTGAAAGTAAAAGGAATAGGACGTTGGACAGCTGAGATGTTTTTGATCTTTGTCTTAGGCAGACTGGATGTATTGCCAGCTGACGACCTTGGTTTGCAAAGGGCGATCAAGAAGGTGTATGGATTAAGGCGTTGGCCGTCTCCAAAGAAGGTGCTGGAGCTTGGGAAACAATGGAAACCGTATGAGACAATAGCTAGTTGGTACCTATGGAAAGCAGCTGACCAGAAGTAGTATACTAAATACATAATCATTAACGTTTTTTATATGCTCTGGACCTATTTTATATTGTTCTTGTTAACTATCTCTTTGGTGGAACTGACCAAAGGCTGGTTAAAAGGGTATAACGCTAAGGCAGTGTATGCTGTCGTCATATCTATAGTCTTAGCATGGCTTTACGGCTGGTACAGCGATTGGCTGGCTGGAGAGCTAGGGGAGACTACGCTTTACGCGTTGGTAACGGGTGTGATTGCTACTGGGCTCTATAGGACAATCTGGATGTTCTGTCGCCGCCAGGCTTAGTTTTTTAGATTACAGCTGTCGTATAGAACTTTTAGATTGCGGTTGTGAAATACAGATAAAAAGAGTAGTATACAACTAGTATATGAAGCTTAAACATTACCTTTTGTTAATGACCTTGGGGACAGTCATTGCCTGGCTGTCTTGGGTGATGGTAATGAACACAGTCACGCCAGAGGCTGGATATGGCCAGATCTTGTTTTATATCTCTTTATTGTTGGCTTGTTTTGGTTCTTTCTCTTTGCTTGGTTACGCTGGCAGGGCTTTGTTTTCCCATGGCCAATTAGCTTACCAGCAGGTGAATGTTTCTAACAGGCAGGGAGTGCTGCTATCCGCTTTAGTGTCAATTAGCTTGTGGCTGCAAGCTAGCAGCCTTTTGGCATGGTGGAGCGTACTGCTGTTGGTGGTTCTACTTACTTTAGTGGAACTGTTTTTTGTCAGTTACGAGACATAGATGCTTGTTAATGATATTGAGCAAGCGTTGGGAGAGGTGGAGCGCGCGTCCAGTCTAGCGGAACTGGAAACAGCGGAATGTTCCTATTTAGGAAGAGAAGGGAGCGTTACCTTAGCTCTTAGGGATTTAAAGGATGTGCCTGATAAGGAACGGGCGGAGCGTGGCAAAGAACTCAATGAACTGAAAAATAGGTTAGAGACGGCTATTAGCCATAAACAATTATTGCTCAAGGGAAGTCATTTTAAGCAGCAGATTGATTCTGACCGTTGTGATCTGACTTTGCCGGGAGTGGTAATTCCTAAAGGGCATCTCCATCCATTAACTTTGGTGGAGAACGAACTTAAAGATATTTTTAGAGGATTAGGTTTTATGGTTTTAGACGGACCAGAAGTGGAATCTGATTTCTATAACTTTGAAGCGTTGAACATTCCTCCTAGCCATCCAGCTAGGGACACGCAGGACACTTTTTATTTACAAGATCCTGGCACTGGTCTGCCTAATAAAGATCTGGTGCTTAGGACTCATACTTCTCCAGTGCAAGTAAGGGCAATGCTTAAGTACGGAGTGCCTATCAGGGCAGTGGCTCCTGGACGTGTGTTTAGGAATGAAGCCACTGACGCTTCCCATGAACACACCTTTGACCAGATGGAAGGGCTGTTAGTAGATAAAGATATTTCTATAGCTAATATGCTCGCGGTGATGCGGGAACTGTTGGCTGGGATCTTTAAACGGGAGGTGACGGTGAGGCTTAGGCCAGGTTATTTTCCTTTTGTGGAGCCTGGATTTGAAATGGACATGAGCTGTCTTATCTGCGATGGCAAAGGATGTCCTGTATGCAAGCAGAGTGGCTGGGTGGAGATTCTGCCGTGCGGTTTGGTACACCCAAAGGTTTTATTGTCAGCTGGAGTTGATCCGGAAATCTATTCAGGCTTTGCTTTTGGTTTGGGCCTCACTAGGCTGGTAATGATGCGCTACGGAATAGACGATATCCGTTTGCTGGCTAACGGCAGCCTTGGATTTTTAGAGCAATTTTAAATTATGAAAGTCTCTCTTAATTGGATTAATCGTTATACGGAGTGGAAAGGGAAGGTGGAAACTGACCAGCTGGTCAGGAGATTAATCTCGTCAGTGGTGGAAGTAGATGGAATTGAAGACCGCGGCAAACAGTTGGAGAAAGTAGTGGTTGGAAAGATTAACCATATTAAAGATCATCCAGACGCTGATAAGCTCAAGGTGGCGTTAGTTGACGTAGGCGAAGGGAAAGAATTACAGATCGTGTGCGGTGGCAACAATTTATTTGAGGGAATGCTGGTAGCAGTTGCTTTGCCTGGCGCTAAAGTAAAATGGCACGGCCAAGGGGAATGGACTATATTAGATAAAGTTGTTTTGCGTGGAGTGGAGAGCAATGGCATGATTTGCGCTAGCGAGGAATTGGAATTAGAAACAGTCATTCCTACTCCTGGCCATGGCGTAATGAATCTTTCCCATTTGGCTGTTACTACGGGTACGCCTCTCTCTATAGCGTTGGGTTTGGACGATATCGTGTTGGACATAGAAAACAAGTCATTGACACATCGTCCTGATCTGTGGGGGCAGTACGGGCTGGCTAGGGAAGTGTCTGTCTTATTTGGTTTGGAGTTAAGACCTTTGCCATTGGAAGATCTTCCTAAAGCAAGTGAACAGCCTTTGAAAGCCACTATTAAAGCTAAGGAAGGGTGCGGTAGATACCAGGCTATCCGTGTTAAGGGAGTGAAAGCGATTGCCTCTCCGGATTGGCTGACTCGTCCTTTGGCGGCAGTTGGGATACGGTCCATTAACGCTATAGTGGATGTAACCAACTTCGTGATGATTGAAACAGGGCAACCTATTCACGCTTTTGATTCACGTGCGGTGGATGATTTTCTGACTGTCCGTTACGGCAATGATGGTGAGACAGTAACGACTTTGGATGGAGTAACGCGTTCTCTGGACAGTGAAACATTAGTGATCGCTGATGACAAACAGCCGATTGCTATAGCGGGAATTATGGGAGGGTTGGAATCAGGAGTGACGGAGACGACTGATGGAATAATCATTGAATCAGCTAATTTTGATCCAACAATTATCCGTCTGGCCAGCCAACGTCTGGGCTTGAGAACTGACGCGTCAGTCAGGTTTGAGAAGAGTTTAGATCCACAATTAACAACTGTTGCATTACGGAGAGCTGTTAACCTTTTGCATAAGATATTCCCAGATCTCTCTATCTCTCCAGTTGTTGACGTATGGAGCAATAAGCCAAAAGCAATTCATCCCATAAAGATCAGCTGCAAGTGGATTTCCACAATGATTGGTATCGCAGTGGAAAGAGAAGCAATTATTGCCATTTTGGGACGTCTAGGGTTTGAAGTAAAAGGCAAAGGGGATTCATTGCAGGTTATTCCTCCGTCTTGGAGGGCTACTAAGGATGTTTCTATCAAAGAAGACGTGCTGGAAGAGGTGGCTAGGCATTACGGTTTTGAACGCATTCAGCCAGTGCTGCCAAAGTTGCAAGTCTATCCCACGCCTCATGAACCAATGACCAAGATGATTGATGATATTAAGAAGCTGTTGGCTTTGCGGTATGGCTGTACTGAACTCAGGCAGTATTCATTCGCTGATCTGGAATTAGCTAAGCTGTTTGGGTTCCAGCCTCAAGAGCATTGGAAGATCGCCAATCCGTTGTCTCCTGAGCAGAAAGCATTGCGTGTTAGTTTAGTTCCTGGTATAACCAGATTCGTCGTTGACGAGCTGGCTGGCAGCGATCATCTCGCGGTGTTTGAGATCGGGAGAGTGTACCGTCATCCAGAGAAGCCTTTGGAAGGGGTCCATCCTGTGCCTGCGCAGCCTTATCAGCTATGCGTTGTCTTGGCTGGAGAGGACGAGCGGATATTATTTAAGTTAAAGGGAATCGTAGACGGTTTAACAGAGGATCTCCATCGTCCGGTTGGCTTTTTTCCAGCGGTTGCGTATCGCCAGTGGCAGCATCCGAATAGAAGCATGAAGATTGTGCCAGCAAGCAATCAGAAAACACAAATTGGTTTTTTGGCAGAGATCCATCCGTTGGTCGCTCATGAACTGAAGCTGGCTCCAAAAGCCAGGATTGCTATAGCGGTTATTCATTTAGAAAAGTTATTGGAAAGTAAAGAAATAGGGATTGAATATCGTCCATTGCCGGCATTTCCGCCAGTTAAGAGAGATCTGGCTGTAGTAGTGCCTACAGATGTAGCGTATGAACAGATGCTTCAAGTGGTTGAGGACAGCTCTAAATTATTACAGTTGGTTGAGTTGTTTGATGTCTATTCCTTGAATGACAAAGAGAAGAGCTTGGCGTTCCATTTGACCTTCTTGAGTAAGGACAGGACGTTGACTGCGGAAGAGGTGGAAGAAGAGCTTGAGAAGATGACAAAGGCGCTATTGAAACTGGGTGGAAAGGTGAGGGAATAAACCTTATAGATAGTTAATGTTTAGCTACTAGCCAATAGCCTTTTTTTCTGCTATCCTTAGGGTAGATATGGATAACCAAAACCAAGCAAAATAAGCCTATTTTTAGACCTCTTTTTTATTAAATAATGCCATGACAGACAAGAAACAAGCTAGCAAGTATGGAGCGGAGCAGATAACTGTTCTGGAAGGGTTGGATCCGGTCAGGAAGCGGCCTGGCATGTATATTGGAGATACCGCTAAAACAGGTCTTCACCATCTGGTTTGGGAAGTTGTTGATAACTCCATTGACGAAGCAATGGGAGGACACGCGGATAAAATTATTGTTACCCTTAACGCTAATGGATCCGTATCAGTGGAAGACAATGGACGGGGCATTCCCGTTGACATGCATTCCACCACTAAGGTTTCAGCTTTAGAGACTGTATTGACTAAACTGCACGCTGGCGGAAAGTTTGGCGGTGAGGGATACAAAGTATCTGGAGGACTGCATGGAGTCGGAGTGTCAGTAGTTAACGCTTTGTCTTCTTTGTTGAGAGCTGAAGTAAAAAGAGAGGGGAAGTTGTGGGTGCAAGAATACAAGCGTGGGAAACCTCAAGGGAAAGTTAAGTCTGACGGCAAAGCGTCTGGCACTGGAACTAAGATTACTTTTACCGCTGACCAGGAAATATTCAGCGTATTGGAATATGATTGGCAGTACATTTTGGACCACTTGCGGCAGCAAGCTTATTTGACTAAAGGCATTTGGCTGGAAGTGAGAGACGAGAGAATAAAACCGTTTAAGTCTCACACCTTTTCTTTTGAAGGGGGAATCGCTTCTTATGTCAGGCATCTGAACCGCCACAGTGAAGCCAAGCATGATAATGTCTTTTACGTGTCCAAAGACAAAGACGACGTGGCAGTGGAAGTGGCTTTGCAGTACATAGAAGATTTTAGGGAAACCACTTTGACCTTCGCGAATAATATTTTTACTGTGGAAGGCGGAGTGCATTTGGTAGGGTTTAAAACTGCTTTAACTAGAGTGCTTAACGCGTACGCTAGGAATAAAGGATATTTGAAAGAGAAAGAAGAGAACTTGACTGGAGAAGATACCAGAGAAGGATTGACTGCCGTGGTGAGCGTAAAATTACGCGAACCTCAATTTGAAGGACAGACCAAGGCTAAGTTGGGCAATGCCGAGGTAAAGCCGATCGTGGAATCAGTGTTTGGAGAAACGTTCTCCACTTGGCTGGAAGAACATCCAAGGGACGCTGAAGCTGTTGTAGGACGGTGTGTATTAGCGTCTAAGGCACGGTTAGCAGCTAGGGCAGCTAGGGATACGGTATTGCGCAAAGGAGCATTGGAAGGATTCGCTCTGCCTGGCAAACTGGCTGACTGCGCTTCCAAGGATCCTAGCAATTCAGAGCTGTATATCGTGGAGGGGGATTCAGCAGGTGGCAGTGCTAAGCAGGGGAGGAACAGGGAATTTCAGGCCATTCTTCCTTTAAGGGGCAAGATTTTAAACGTGGAACGGGCTAGGTTGGACAAAATGCTGGCCAACAACGAAGTCAAGTCTTTGATTATTGCCATGGGCACGAACATTGGCGAACAGTTTGATATCGCTAAACTGCGGTATGAACGGATCATTATCATGACTGATGCTGATGTTGACGGCGCTCACATAAGGACACTACTACTTACTTTATTCTACCGCCATTTTCCCCAGCTGATCACTGACGGGCATTTATACATTGCCCAACCTCCTTTGTATAGGGTGCAGAAGGGTAAAGAGGTGAAGTACGTTTATTCGGATGAAGAGCTTGAGAAGATCAAGAAGATGTGGAGTAGCGACAAGAAGAAAGAGGAAGTTAAGGAAGAAGTGGAAGAGAACACGGAGTTTGTTAAAGGATTGTCTATCCAGCGGTATAAGGGTTTAGGGGAGATGAACGCTGAACAGCTGTGGCAGACGACAATGGATCCAGTAAGCAGGATAATGAAAAAAGTTACCGTGGATGACGCGGCCAAGGCGGACGAGATTTTTGATATTCTGATGGGTTCCGAGGTCGCTCCCCGCAAACGGTTCATACAGACCAAAGCTAAGGAAGTGAAGAATCTGGATGTTTAAGGGTTGCCAATGATTTTTTCTTTGTGCTAGAGTACGGAAGTATGGATAATCCTAAAGTGTTAATGATAGCTAAAAAGACAGCAGTAGTCATTCTTCTGCTGTTTGTCGGGTTTGGGATTGGCTGGAGGGTGAAAGACATTGGGGCCAGTGGCGGAGAGGCGAAGTATGGGACGCTTTTAGAAAAGCCGTCTCAAGCCCCTGCTTTTCTTTCTAAAGACGTTAAGTTCAGTTTGTTTTGGGAAGTTTGGGACAAGATAAAGAATAGATACGTTGATCAAACAGCAACTGGCGATAGCAAACTGTTTTATGGAGCTTTGTCTGGAATGGTTCAATCTTTGGGAGATCCATATACAGTGTTTTTGGATCCTCAAGAAGCTAATAGATTCGGTGATGATCTTTCAGGTTCTTTTGAAGGGATTGGGGCGGAACTTGGTATGAAGAAGGGAAATTTGACCGTGGTAACTCCTTTGATTGGCAGTCCTGCTGAAAAAGCGGGGCTTAAAGCTGGTGACGTGATTATAGGGATTGACGGCAAGGACGCGTTTGGAATTCCTTTGGATCAGGCGATATTCTCCATTCGTGGGCGTGCTGGAACTGTGGTCAAGCTGACTGTTGCTCGTGAAACTGAACCTAAACCAGTAGAGATATCCATTCGTCGTTCCAAGATCATGATTGAAAGCGCTAAGCTTGATGATATGGATAACGGCATTGTGAAGATTGAGATTAACCATTTCAACAAAGACACGGCAGATAAGTTTTCACAGCTTGTGATGAAGCGGTTGGAGAGAGAAAAACCAAATGGAATTATTTTAGATTTAAGGAACGATCCAGGCGGGTTTTTGGAAGTGGCGGTACAGATAGCCGGCTGGTGGGTAGGAAACCGTTTAGTAGTGACTGAAGCGGCTAATCCTAGCGACCAGGAAGCTCCACGGCGTGATTACCAAGCAGGCGGCAATGGTATTTTAAAAGACATCCCTTTGGTCGTGTTGGTTAATGAAGGATCCGCTTCAGCGTCAGAGATTCTAGCTGGCGCGCTGCAGGATTATGGTTTGGCTACCTTGGTTGGGATGAAGACGTTTGGCAAGGGATCAGTGCAGATGATGGAGCCGTTGTCTGACGGATCAGCTGTTAAATTGACTATCGCTAAGTGGCTGACTCCAAATGGAAAGTCCATTGACCAGCAGGGGATTATGCCGGACGTGGAAGTGAAATTGCCAGATAATTTTGATAAGGCCAAAGACAGTGACCCTCAAGTTGGCAAAGCAGTTGAGATTTTAACCGTTAAGGCAAAGTAACATTATGGTAAAAGCGATTCCGCCAGCGAAGTTCATATTCGTTACAGGCGGCGTCTGCTCTGGCTTGGGAAAAGGCATTGCCGCCGCTTCAGTCGGCGCTTTGCTTAAAGCATCTGGTTACTCCGTGTTTTCTCTAAAGATGGATCCGTATTTAAACGTGGATCCTGGCACCATGAGCCCTTACCAGCATGGTGAAGTCTTTGTTACTGATGACGGAGCAGAGACTGATTTGGATCTAGGTCATTATGAACGGTTTTTGGACACGCCGCTTACTAAGCTATCTAATCTCACAACTGGCCAGCTGTATAGTTCGCTTCTTGGAGCGGAACGGGCTGGCAAGTTCTTGGGCAAGACTGTCCAGGTGGTGCCGCACGTCACTGAAGCGATTAAAGATTACATCCGTAGAGGACAAGAGACTTCCGCTTGTGATGTCATGATCATAGAGATAGGCGGGACAGTTGGGGATATTGAAGGTCAGCCGTACCTAGAGGCAGCTAGGCAGTTTAGACGGGAGATGGGGGAGGAGAACACATTGTTTATCCATGTCACCTTGGTTCCTTATCTGGCTGCTTCTAAGGAGTTAAAAACTAAACCTACTCAAGCTAGCGTAAGAGAATTGAAAAGCTACGGTATACAGCCGGATTTAATTGTAGCTCGGTCAGACTACAGGTTGGACCAGGCGACTTTGGATAAGATAGCGCTGTTTTGCGATGTGGAAGCTGAAGCAGTAATACCGGCAGTGACTGAATCCACCATTTACGCGGTGCCTTTGGGCTTTGCTGATAAAAATATACATAGGATTATTTCTAGGAAGCTGCGTTTGGCGGAATGCAGTCCTGATTTGAAAGAGTGGAAACAATTGGTTGTTGAATTGAAACGGCGTGGCAAACGGACTGTAAAGATCGCTATGACTGGCAAGTACACTGAGCATGGAGACGCGTATTTAAGCGTCTTAGAGGCGTTGAAAGCCGCTGGGGTGGATAATAAGGTTGGAATAACCGTTGAATGGATAGACGCGGAGAAATTAGAGAGAAAGGATAAGGAAGAATGGCGTAAGTTGAGATCATGTGACGGCATTGTCGTGCCTGGCGGTTTTGGCAGCAGGGGAGCGGAGGGAAAGATACAAGCGATCACTTACGCGATTGAACATAAAGTGCCGTACTTAGGATTATGTTTTGGAATGCAATTAGCAACTATCGCGTACGCTAGAAAAGTTTTGAAAGATAACTCTTTGACGAGCGAGGAGTTTGGCGGAGAGAAAAATAAACAAGTTATTCATTATTTGCCAGGACAGCATGATAGTGTTTCTAAAGGGGGGACAATGCGGTTAGGAACTTATCCATGTTTGTTGCGTGCTGGAACAAAAAGCAGGAGCGCGTATGGCAAGAGAGAGATAACAGAACGCCATCGCCATCGTTATGAATTCAATAACAATTTTAGAAAATTATTGGAACAAAAAGATTTAGTCGTGGCTGGCACTTCACCAGACAGCAAGTTAGTGGAAATCATTGAACTGAAAAACCATCCATGGTTTGTAGCCACGCAGTTCCATCCGGAGTTTAAGTCGCGGCCATTAAAACCTCATCCGTTGTTTAGAGAGTTTATTAAAGCAGTGAAAAAGAGAAAGACAAATTAAAACATCCGCTTAGAGCGGATGTTTTAATCACGGAAATTATTTTTTTCGTTCTGCTAGAACGTGTACGAACTTTGCCAATTCAAGCTTGCCATTAAATTTTTTGACCAGCTTGTTATCAAACTTAATAAATCCGTCTTTAATAGCAAAGAGAGAATCATCTCCGCCTTTTTTTACTCCAATTCCAGGCCTGACCTTGGTTCCACGCTGTCTGACAATGATCATGCCACTTTTGACAACTTGGCCGTCAAAGAGCTTTACGCCAAGCCGTTGGGACCTAGATTCCCTTCCTAGCGCCGTACTACTGCCTGCCTTCTTATGTGCCATATATTTTTATTGGTAATTGCTTATTTTGTCTAATGATAGCGGAAGTAAGACAATGGGTCAAGAAGAGAATTTTTTGTAGAAGTTTTTTGGTCACTCAAAAACCATTTTTTTGGCTTAGTTATCCACAATTTTGGTTATAAAGATTGACGAAAATATGGTAAACTTTTGTTATGGCAGAGGTAAGATTTCAAGCAGAAAAAATGAAAAAAAAGATATACAGAAAACAGTTAAAAAAATTCCCTAGAACACTAGCGGTAATTGTAATACTGACAGCAATATTGTCAGTTGGTTTCAGTAACCCTGCGTTTGCTAAAGAACGACAAAGAGATGTCTTAGGATTGAATGATGCCACGGTCGCCATAGACCGTTTTGTGTTTAGTCTGATTAAACACGTTAGCGATCTTACGGATAGAGCGTACGCGAAGCCGTTATCAATGGCGCGGTCAGTGGCGGTTGGAGCTGGTAAGACAGTCAACACTATCACAAAAGTATCGGCTGACTTGGGGACAGCGGCAGTCAGTACGATTGGCGATCTTGGAACGGCGGCTGGGCAGGCGGTCTTGGGCGTTGGCAAAGATGGTACGGAATTATTGGTTGCTGGCACGGAAACAATTTCGAATCTCACCAGTGAGATGGCAAAGACCTCTGTGGCAATACTGCCGAAGATTTTAGATCAAACAACAGAACCAGTGGTTGCCGCCGGACTGGCAATGGGGCAATCAACAGTAGCTGTTGTAACTGACATCGCGAGCGAGGTGAATAAATTATCTCAAACGACTGGCGCGCTGGCGCAGAATGGAGCGGAGAAGTTATCAGCATCGATTGATTTTAAAACGATTTGGAAAACAACTCAACATCAATTAACGCAAACAACGCAGTCAGTGGTTAATAGCGTTGGTATGTTTAGCAGATCAGCAGTGGTAAAGTTGGACACAATAAGCCAACAGGCGCTTAACACGATCAATGAAACAGCCCAGTTGGCCAAGCAGAAGTTAAGGCCAGTTATTCAGGATCCAGCGGTGGTTGAAAATCCAGTCGTGAAACAGGAGCCACAGCCAGCTCCAGTTCCTGACCAACCAACAGACGCGCAGATGCCACAGACGCATGCTGTTCCAGCCCCTGCGTTAGCATCTCTAGCTCCGATTGACCAAAAGCCAATTGTTCCTGTGACACCGCCACAGCCATCTGCCCAACCAACGACCAAAACTAAACCGCCAACCACCAACCAGCGTGGGTTGACTGACGAAGAATACCGCCAATTGTTAAATGCTCTAGGCCAGTTAACGGCACAGGAACAGCGGTTAGGGGATATCAGCGGACGTTTGGTTG
Source organism: bacterium (assembly GCA_043806935.1). Lineage (GTDB taxonomy): Bacteria > Patescibacteriota > Patescibacteriia > JAZDGP01 > JAZDGP01 > JAZDGP01. The sequence goes on from JAZDGP010000025.1 coordinate 31,188, forward strand.
TTTTGGAAAATGCTCCTCAAGCAAGGAGCGTGGTTACTGAAACAAGAATTATTACAGCTCCGTCTGTTCCCAGCCCACTCCCAGCACAGTCATCATTCGGAAATTTTTCCAGCTTGTTTGTTAGTGGCCCAGCGGTGATTACCGCTCCTCTATTCGCCAAAGGAGCGTCCATTGGAGGAGAACTTGGAGTGTCAGGCGGTTTAGGAGTGCAGGGCAGTTCCATGTTTGGCCAGGGACCGGAAGCGGCTAACAGGACAGGCACGACTGCTAAGTTTTATTCAACGGCTACTTTTTACGAGACGGTGGCGATCAACAATCAATCACTAACGTTGTCCGGCAGCAAAGGCAATTTAGTTGTAAGCGGAACAGCAGCCATTGAAGGTAATTTGACATTAGGATCAGCTTCTCGTTTGTCTAGCGATCTTATTCCAGCAACCAATAGTACCTACAGTTTAGGAAGCGCCACAAATAAGTTTAAAGAGCTGTTCGTGGAGACTTTAAACGTTTCTGGTTTGAGCATATCAGGCACGAGTGAGAACGGATTTGTTCTTGATAGCGACAATACGACCGCTGATACTGAGGATATTCAATTGATTTTTGACCGCGGAACTGTTTCTCCAAACGCCATTATTACCTGGGACGCCACTAATGACCGTTTTGATTTCAACCAGCCAGTATTATTACAGAGTTCTTTAACAGTGAATGGTTCCACTATATTGGCGTCTGATGCCGCTAGCACTGTGGCCGTGGGGAACACGACTGGAGCGGTAGCGGTGAACGGATCAATAGTAGGGATTACAGGCAACAGCGGTGATGTTACCATTGGCACTGCCACGAGCGGTGATGTGGTGTTAAATCCGGCAGATGGCTCTACTGTTGAATTGCAAAAGGATACCAATGTTACTGGCAATGTTGATGTGAGCGGCACATTATCTGCTGGTACTGGAAACGCTTTTTCTGTGGATAGTTCTGGTAATATCTCTACTACTGGGACATTGGACATTGATTCCACTTCCACCTTTGGCAATACGATAGCGTTAGACGGAAGCAACAGAATTGTGCAATCAACAGGAGGAAATCTGGCTGTCAGGACAGTGACGAGCGGAGATTTAAATATCACGTCAGCTGGAGCAGTAGCGATTACTGGCGCTGGAGCTTCCACCTGGGATATTGGAAATAATTTATTGTCTATCCAGACGACTAACAATGGAGCGATTACCACGGGAACAGGATTGCTGACAGTTGGTGGAAATTTGTCTGTTAATGGCAGCACGGCAACGATTGGATCAACAGCCATCACATTATCTGGTTCTTCTCCTGTGATTGATCTTGCGTCAGCCACTACCTTGTCTTTGAATACTACTACCAATCGTCCAATCACCACTGGCACGGGATTGTTTACTGCTGGTGGGGCAGTAACTAATACTGGTTTATTGACCGCCAACGGAGGCATTACTGCTGATAGTGGAGTGTTCACTGTCGCTGACGCTACTGGCGCTGTGCATACATCAAGCACTCTTGATGTTGATTCCACTTCCACTTTTGGCGATACTATTGCGCTAGATGGATCCAATAGAATAATTCAGTCAACGTCAGCTGACTTAACAGTGAGGACTGTTACTAGCGGAGCTTTGTCTTTGACATCAGCTGGTGCTCTTACAATTACCGGCGCTGGAGCCTCCACTTGGGATATTGGAAATAATTTGTTGTCTTTACAGACTACTGGCAATGGGGCCATCACTACAGGTACTGGATTGTTTACAGCTGGCGGTGATTTGAAGGTCGTTGGCAATGATATACAAGACAGCGGAGGAACTTCAGCTTTGATATTTGACGGCAGCGCCAATACTCAAGTGAACGGCAATCTGACAATAGCGGCTAATAAGAATCTGTCGTTGTCTTCTGGCACGGGACAGCTAACAGTCAACAGCGCCATTACCAACAATTCTTTAGCTGGAGCGGTCAAGATCACTCCTGTCTACACTGGAGGTGGGACAGACAGCTTAACGTACACGGCTTTCCAAGTAGACGGTTTTAGCCCAGTTAATGCCACTGGCACTGATAATGTTAACGCTGTGCTCGTCGGTAATTTGACTGATCCAGGAGCAAGCATCACCTCCACTGCTTTAAATATTGGCAGCGGTTGGGACACAGTATTATCAGTCAATGGCACAACGGTGATTAACTCTACTGGCCAAGTGCCTGTTGGACAATTAACAGGAACAATTTTTACAATTACTGACAGCGTTACTCCGCAAACCATTGTTTCAGGAGACACACTCACCTTTGCTGATGGCACTGATATTAATGTCGTTACTTCCGCCACTGACACTGTTACCGTAAATAACACTTCCACTTTAGCCACGGTTACTGGCAGGGGAGCGACCACTACGGCGTTAGTTAACTTGGATGGCGGTATTGCCGTGGATACTTCCAACTTCACTGTTTCTGGAACCACAGGAGCTGTTTATACAGCTAGTACCTTGGATGTGGATTCCACTTCAACCTTTGGAAACAAAATTTCCCTTGATGGCGCTACTAGAATTATTGAATCAGACACTGGCAACCTCACCATCCAGACAGCTACCTCTGGCACCATGGCATTGGATTCAGCTGGAGCTTTAAATCTTGGAACAACTAATTCCACTTCAACCAGCCTTGGTAAAGCAGCTACAACATTAACTATTAATCCTACGTCTTGGACTGCGACTCCTACCATCTCCGGAGCAGTTACAATGACTTCAGGTTTTGACTCTAACGCGGCGTCCACAGCTTCTTCCCTTACCTTGGACGCTAACACTGGAACAGCTCTTACGATCTCAGGCACTTCATTCACAACAGACATT
>JAZDGP010000026.1:0-9989 GCA_043806935.1 bacterium
TGCAGCCCTTATTCAAGGAGCCAGACAAGCCAAAGTTCATACATATGTAATTGCTTTACCTTTTTCAACCGGATACCTTTTAAGACGAGCTACGAATACTTTCTTAAATTTAGAAACTTTGATAGTTGAACGTGAACTGAAAAATATCAGAAAGGGATTAAGAATAAAGGGATTCTCGACCCAAAATTATATCAAGAAAGGCGACTCTTTTGAGTCGTATATTAAACTCAGAGATTTGATGAAATCTGCAAAAAACAGTATTACCATTATTGACCCATATATAGATGACCAGATTCTTTTAATGTTTCAACTATTAGAACCTAAAATTAATAAAACCATTATTACTGATACTGATAAAATCACTCCAGCAGATTTTTTTGTGCAAACTCAAAAGCTGAAGAAAGATGGTCATCTAATAGATATTTATAAAAGCAAGAAATTTCACGATAGGTTCGTTGGTATAGATAATATTTGGTGGCATAGCGGGCATTCGTTCAGAAATTTAGGAGAAAAATGTTCTATGTTTAACAAGACCACTGAAAAAGCTGGCAGAAAAATAAACAACGAAATAGTTGGAGTGATTGATAATTTAAATAAAGTGTTATGAAAAAACTTAACGAAGACACATTAACGGAACAGCCGGTTATAGAATGGCTCAAAGAGCTTGGTTATGACCATGAATTTGGCCCTGATCTGGCCTCCACCGGCTTGCTTCACGAACGTGCCTCATACCACCAGGTAATCCTTACCGCTCGTCTCCAACGTTCTCTTAGTCGTCTTAACCCAAACCTGCCACCAACAGCCATTGACCAAGCAATGGCTAAACTTACCAACCTAGAACATCCTAACTTGGAAATTGCCAATCGTGACGTGTACAAACTCTTAACCCACGGCATTCCCGTGGAAGTAAAAGACACTGACGAAACCAAAGGAAAACTAGTTAACGTCTTTGATTACGCCAATCCGTCCAACAACGAATTCTTGGTGGTCAACCAGTTCTCCGTGCAGGGCATTGACACCATCCGTCGTCCCGACATCGTGGTGTTCATTAACGGTCTGCCCATCGCCGTCTTTGAAGTAAAGAGCCCTACCAGCCAATCAGGGACGTTGCGGAGCGCCTATAACCAATTAAGAAATTACCAAGAGGATATTCCTGATTTGTTTAAGTACAACCAACTGTTAGTAATTGGTGACTTGCTTACGGCTAAACACGGCACTATTTCTTCCTCTTGGGAACGATTCGCGGCCTGGAAGAAGATTGAGAGCGAAGCTGACCGTCCAGGAACGTCTGAATTGGAGACTTTGGTGAAAGGAATCTTCCACAAAGACAGGCTGTTGGACATTATCAACAACTTTGTGGTGTTTGAGGCTGACAGCGAACAGAACGTTAGCACCTATACCAAGAAGATGTGTTTGTACCACCAGTACTATGGGGTGAATCTGGCGGTGGAACGGACCTTGGAAGCGGTTGGTCCAAACGGTAACAAGAAGATTGGGGTGTTCTGGCACACCCAAGGGAGCGGCAAATCAATCTCCATGGTGTTTTATGTCAATAAGATTAAGAACCATCCAGCCTTAAACAGTCCCACTTTCCTGTTCCTCACTGACCGTAATGATCTTGACGGTCAGTTGCATAAAACATTCTTGCGAACTGGTTACGACGTGCTGGCCAAACAAGCGAACAGTGTTAACGACTTGAAAGAGAGACTAGCTTTTGCTGGCGGTGAGTTGCTGTTCACCACCATCCAAAAGTTTGATGGAAAGGACTATCCGCTGTTAACGGAACGTCATAATGTTATTGTCATCGCCGATGAAGCCCATCGTTCCCAGTACGCGTTGCTAGCCGGCAATGTCCGGCAAGCCATTCCCAACGCCTCGTTCATGGGCATTACCGGCACTCCAGTCAGTTTACATGATCGGGACACCAGACTGGTGTTTGGCGACCACATCACGACCTACACCATTGACCAAGCGGTGAAAGACGGAGCCACAGTGCCAATCTACTATGAGGGACGATTAGTGCCGCTTCACTTAACCAATGAGTTTATAGATCAACAGTTTGACGATTTGGTGGCGGAACAGGAAACGGAACTGAGCCCTGACCAGAAACGGAAGTTCGCCAGGATGGAATTATTGGTTGGCGCTGATGACCGTTTGCAACGGATCGCTGAAGACATTGTCCAGCATTTCAACCATCGTGGCGTGGAAGGCAAAGCCATGGTGGTAACCATGAGTAGGAGGATCGCCGCTAAGATGTACCAGAAGATCACTGGGATCACAGGGGCGCCGGAAGCGGCGGTGGTGATATCCAAACCAGAAGAATATAGGGGATTGATTCAATCGGAAACCAACAGTAAAGAATTGGAGAAAAGATTTAAGGACATTAACGATTCATTGAAACTGGTGATTGTTTGCGACATGTGGTTGACTGGTTTTGACGTGCCGTCGCTTTACACCATGTACATTGATAAACCGCTCAAGAACCATACCTTGATGCAGGCGATCGCTCGGGTCAATCGGGTGTTTAGGGACAAAGAAGGCGGCCTAGTCGTTGATTACATCGGGATCGCCGATGATCTGAAAAAAGCGTTAAGCGTTTACACTTCAGACATCCAAAAAGAAGCCATGATTCCGCTGGGTGAGTTGGTCGCTAAACTGCGAGAGAAGCATGACGTGGTGAAAGCGATGTTCGCGGGAGTGGAGTACCAGCAGTGGAGGCTGTTACCGGTTGGAACGTATGCCCAGCTGTTCCAGCAAGCGATTAATTGCCTGATTACCAATCCAAGCGGTTTACCGGACGAGGAGAAAAAGAAACGGTTTATTGAGCAAACGGAAATGTTGTTTAAGTTGTTTGCTTTGGTGATGCCGCACCCGGAAGCATATAAAATCAAGGACGAAGTGGCGTTTTTCCGAGCGGTGAAACAAGCGATCGTGAAGTACACGGTCACGGATGGATCAGGAGATGGCCTTGACGAACAAGTGGAAACGACGTTGCGGGAATTGGTGTCTAAGAGCATTGCCGCTGACGGCGTGGTGGATATTTTCGCCATGAGGGAAAAAGGGAAAACGGACATTTCTATCTTTGATGACAAGTTTTTGGAAGAATTAAAGAATTTGAAGCTGAAAAATTTAGCGATTGAGACGTTGAGGAAACTGCTTAATGACGAAATCAGGTTGCGACGGAGAAAGAACGAGATCAGGTACCAGTCGCTGGCTGAATTATTAGAAGCGATCATTGAACAATACAAGAACAGGATTATTGATTCGTCCCAGGTGATGGAACGGCTGCTTGGTTTGGCGAAGAAGATAAAAACGCTTGATGAAGAAAGTAAAACAATCGGTTTATCCGAAGAAGAGTTGGCTTTTTATGATATTATCGCTGGAGACAAACAAGTTGTTAAGGATGAACAAAAAGCGAAAACATTGTCCAAAGAATTGGTGGAGATGATTAAACGTGATTTGACCGTGGATTGGATTAATAACGAGAGAATTCAGTCCAGCATTAAGGCTAATGTAAAGCGATTGTTATTGCGTAATGAGATATCACTGGAACAAAGCGAGTTAATCGTTGGCCAAATCTATAAACAAGCATTGGCGTTATATAGGGATTTTGTACGGGTCTAACTTTTAAAGACAGATTCTCTATATTTGTCAACTGTTGACATTTTTCATTTATTTCCTCTATAATCTCTTTTGTATTCACTTTACCATTTTGTTAAGCTCTGCAGGGCAAAATCTACAATGGGGAGAGTAACGGTTAAATACGCGGCACGCCTCATGGGGATTTTGTTTTTTCATGCCTAAAAACAGCTTGACAGATGGTTTTAATTTGAATACGATATATACTCATTCATGGCAGACGCAAACAGCAAAGACTTTATAGAAATGGACGGCGTAGTTGAAGAACTATTGCCTAGTGCCATGTTCCGCGTTGTCTTGGACAATGGTTATAAGGTTTTGGCTCACTTGGGAGGCAAGATGCGGATGCACCGCATCAGGCTGGTACCAGGGGACCGCGTCAAGCTGGAAATGACTCCGTATGATTTAACCAAAGGAAGAATAATTTACCGCTACTAAACATGAAAGTCAGATCATCTGTCGCTAAACGATGCGACAATTGCAAGGTAGTGCGGAGGGGCAAGTATGTTTATATTATTTGCAAAAAGAGTCCTCGCCATAAGCAGCGGCAGGGATAATATTTATATATGGCACGATTAGTCGGTGTTAACTTACCAAAGGAGAAGAGGATAGAGATCGGATTGACGTATATTTACGGCATTGGGTTGTCTACGGCTAAAAAGATTTTAGCGCAGACAAAGATTAATCCGGACACAAGAGTTAAAGCTTTGTCTGAAGAGGAAACTGCTAAATTGCGGCAGATGGTGGAAAAACTGAAAGTGGAAGGGGAATTGAGGAGAGAAGTGCTTGGGAATATCAAACGGCTGAAGGATATTGGATCGTACCGTGGCATTAGGCACATCAAGGGGCTGCCAGTCAGGGGACAGAGGACTAAGACTAATTCCAGGACTCGACGCGGAAATAAACGGGTGACTATGGGCAGCGGACGGGTGAAAGCTGAACTCAAGTAAATATATGACTGAAGAAATAAAGAAGCCAGAAGTTAAGAAGGCGAGGAAAAAGAAAACGGCTAGGAAAAGCGTCCGCCGCGGAGTTGCTTATATCCAAGCCAGTTACAACAACACGCTAATTACTTTAGCAGATAATCAAGGCAATGTTTTGGGTTGGGCATCAGCGGGGAACGCTGGTTTTAAAGGGCCAAAGAAAGCCACTCCATACGCCGCTGGCATAATAGTCAAGCAAGTGTTGGATAAGATTAAGGAAGTAGGGCTGCAGGAAGTGGATGTGAGGGTGAAAGGGATTGGAGCTGGAAGAGAAGCTGCTGTTAGGGCGTTAAACGCTAATGGATTAAAAATTTTGTCTATTTGGGACGTTACTCCAGTTCCGCATAATGGCTGCAGATCTCCGCGGCCTCGTAGAGTTTAAATATATGGCAAGGAACGTAAAACCAATCGCTAAACAGTATCGGAGGCTGGGACTGACCTTGGGAGTCAATAACAGTAAGTCTAGGGCTATTGCCAAGCGCCCTTACGCGCCAGGCCAGCACGGTCCGGACAGCGGACGGCAGAAAGTGACTGAATACGGGAGGCAGCTGCGGGAGAAACAGAAAGCCAAACTGGTGTATGGGATATTGGAACGGCAGTTTAGGAAATACTACGAAACAGCTATGAAGAAAAAAGGAAACACTGGTATTTTGTTAGTACAGACGCTGGAACGGAGATTGGATAACGTTGTTTACCGTTTGTTCTGCGATTCACGGTCTCAAGCCAGGCAGTTAGTCAACCATGGACATTTGTTTGTAAATGGCAAGAAAGTAGATATCGTTTCTTATGAAACGCGCATAGGAGAAGTTATTTCCTTTAATGACGGGTTTAAAAAATCAAAACTGTATGATGAATTAAGCAAGAAATGGGAGAAGAAAGAAATACCTGGCTGGCTGTCATTAGATAAGGTACAAGTTGCCGGTAAGGTGATCGTTTTGCCAGGAGAAGAGGATTTTGAAAAGGTTTTTGATCCAGCAGCGATCATAGAATTCTATAGCAGATAATAATTAAGAACTTTAGCGAAAGGCAGAACTTAGCCTGACGCAATTAACCAACAACAATATGCTTCGCATTCCGCTTCCTAATAAACTTGAGTTTCAACCAACCGACGACCATCGTGCCAGTTTGGTAGTGGAACCGCTTTATCCAGGTTACGGCGTCACGATAGGCAATGCTTTACGCAGAGTGCTCTTGTCTTCACTGGGAGGAGCTGCTGTTACTGCTATTAAGATTGAAGGCGTCACGCATGAGTTCACTACCTTGCCTGGTATCAAAGAAGACATGGTTGATCTGATCCTTAACATAAAAAGGATTCGGGTTAGGTCGTTTAGCGACGAGCCTGTGGTGTTAAAACTAGATGTCAAGGGGTCTATGGTAGCGACAGCAGGAGATATTGATAAGGATTCTTCCGTGGAGATTGTGAATCCAGAACAGCCTATTGCCACCCTGACGGATAAGTCGTCCAAGCTTGTGATGGAATTGACAATCACCAAAGGCAGAGGCTACGTGCCAGTGGAGACGCGGGAAAAGGAAAAACTAGATCTTGGCGTGATAGCCGTGGACGCCATTTACACTCCAATTGAACGTGTTGGCTTTGAGGTGGAGCACGTGCGGGTTGGGCAGATGGTCAACTTTGACAAGCTGGTAATGAATATCAAGACTGATGGGGCTGTTGGTCCTGAGGAAGCAGTCAGGCAAGCGGCTGAGATACTCATGGACCATTTTCAATTGTTTGCCAGCCAAGAGTCTCCAGAAACGGTAGAAGCAGTCGCTGAAGAGCCAGTTGCGGAAATAGCTGTTGAGGAAACCACGGTGGAAGCTCCTGCTGAAGCAGGAGAGGAAGAGAAGCCGAAACGCGGACGGAAACCAAAGAAGAAATAATTTATGCGCCATTTAAAGAAAAAAACAACTTTAGACAGAAAGACCGGACCACGGCGGGCTTTGCTTAAGAATTTAGCGCAGGCTGTTATTCTTTATGAGAAAGTAACGACAACTGAAGCTAAAGCTAAAGCTATACGCCCTATCGTGGAGAAGATGATCACAGTTGGGAAAGAGAATACTTTGGTTGCCAGGCGGAAGCTGTTGTCTGTTTTGCCGACTGAAAACGCTGTTAAGAAAGTGCTGGAAGTTCTAGGGCCTAAGTACAAGGAACGGAAGGGCGGCTACACTAGGATCATTAAGCTACAGAAGGTAAGAGTGGGAGACGGTGGGAAGCAAGCGATTATTGAATTAGTATAAACATATGAGCAAACTCACTAAGACAACTATCATGAAGGCTAAGATAGAAAGGAAGCACCAGACAATGGATGCCACTAAGGTTCCTTTGGGAAGATTAGCAACCCAGGTTTCTCTCTCGCTCATGGGCAAGCGCAAGGTTAATTACGCTCCGCATCTTGACTTGGGGGATTACGTGACTGTAGTAAACGGTAAAGACATTGTTTTGACTGGACAGAAGTCCTTGGGCAAAGTTTATCATCACTACACTGGCTATCCTGGAGGCATTAGGAGCATTAAAGCTGGCGCGTTAAAGGAAAAGAATCCCGCTCGGTTGATTAAATTAGCAGTCAAACGTATGCTGCCTAAGAACAGCTTGGGAGCCAAGATGCTTACTCGGTTAATGATCAAATAAGATGAATGACACATATAGAACAGTTGGACGGAGGAAAGAAGCGGTCGCGAGAGTCAGAATCTCTTTAGGTAAAGGCAGTATTGTTATTGACGGCAAACCGTTGAATAAAAGATTTCCCACAGTTTTTGAACAAGAGACCATCACTTCCCCTTTGAAAGCAGTTGGTTATGAAGGGAAGCTGGACATATCTATCAAGGTGAAGGGGGGAGGGAAGGTGGGACAGACGGAAGCCATTAGGCACGGCATTGCCAGAGCGTTGGAGAAGATGGAGCCTCTCTTAAGGCCGACCTTAAAGAAATTAGGGTATTTGACTAGGGATCCTAGAGTAAAGGAACGAAAGAAACCAGGACTCAAGAGAGCTAGGAAAGCTCCGCAGTGGGCGAAGCGGTAGGTAGATATGATTGTCGACGATTAAATTGACAAATATATAATCTAAACTATACTAAACAAAACAAAGAAAACCAAAATGGTTTTTTAAAAAGAACTTTTTAAAACTTTAATAAAGGAGGTGCATTATAATGTTTTGCCACACAGTTTTTATCCCGATTGTCAAACCAGTCAACGGGTTATGTAATTTATCCTGCTTGTACTGTTATACTTCTGAACTCAAAGAATACGTCACTAGAAATCGCATGCGGCCGGAAATACTAAAGGCCACGATTGATTTATTCAGTCACGATCAAAACGATATTGAGTTTATCTGGCATGGAGGTGAACCATTGCTTGCTGGATTAGATTTTTACCAACAGGTGGTGGAAATCCAACGAGCGTGGGAACAGCAAGGAAAGAAAATAACAAATTTTCTTCAAACAAACGCTACCCTCATTACTCCCGATTGGATTCGCTTTTTTACTGAAAACAATTTTTTTGTTGGCGTGAGTCTTGACGGTCCAAAAGAATTTCATGATCAAGTACGTCGTTATTCCAACGGTAATGGTTCATACCACAAGGTAATGAAAGGCATAGATTTATTGCGTCAGGCTGGAATATTCAACGGAATTATTTGTGACATCAGCACAGTCAACTGTTTGTTTCCAAAAGAAATTTTCAACTTTTTTATTGCGGAAAATATCAAAAAGTTGAAATTTGCCAGAGTAAAAAACATCGGTCATTGCAAAGACGTAGCTTCATTAACCATTTCACCAGCGCAGTATAGTGATTTCATGATTACCATTTTTGATCTTTGGCTTGAACTAGATGACCCGGACGTTGAAATTCGGGATATTCAAAGTGTTGTCAATTTGGTTCTTGGCGGGAGTAAACGCGAATGTGTCTATATGGGTCAGTGCGACCAATTTGTCACCGTTTATTCCGATGGTTCAATTTATGGCTGTGATTCTTTTCCAAAAATAAACACTTTCCATTTTGGGAGCGTATTAGATGGGCTAACCATGGTCAAATCCAGTTTGCGTTTACAAAGTTTCCGAGAAGTAATGAAAAAAAGAAAAGAGCATTGTCGGCCATGCGATTGGTATTTCATATGCAAAGGAGGATGCGCAAAAGATTGTTATAAGCAGATTGATTCTGTTGAACCGTTAAGTGGCGTTTGTCAAAATTTAAAAAGATATTTTGAGTATATTTCAGCTAAGGTAAGATCATACGATCTTATATAACTGTAAACGACGAAAGGAGGTGAAAAACCTTGAATTCAATCTTTGTTTCAAAGACAAATTCCCGTCATGTACCAAAGGTTCTGCTCCAGGCTAAAAAAGAAAGTGAGTTAAGAGCATCTGGAAAAGAGAATCCCTGGGACAAGTCTTGGGATAAAGGTCCTTGGGATAAGGGCCACTGGGCAAATAGGAAATAATTCTGCCAAAATCAAGCCACTTCAGAGTTTAAATCTGAAGTGGCTTTTACTTTGCGTTTTGTTTAATGATTCTTACTAAATTTTTAAGATATTTTGCGTCAATTGGCAGAGCGTTATTAATATATTTTTTTGCCGTTGGATGAAGTTTTTCCGCGACAAACTTCCGCCAGCTTAATAAATCTTTTGGTTTCACGGGAGCTGCGGCAAATTTAAAATCAGCATGTTTCTTGCTTAAATAACCTTCTGGAATAAAAGAACTAATCACTAATTCTTCAAAGAAGATTCTATTTGGCATGCCGATTGACAATTTGGTAAACAACGCTTCATTATCTTTGGCGATTTTGTTGATTTTGAAAAATAAATTTTTATTTTTTCTCAACATTAGATGAAAGAATTCATGCGCCAAAACATGCACTGGGAAAAGATTGCTAGGTAGTTTAAGACGATACGGAATTTCGACGACTATAAAATTTCCATTTGCCGTCCAAGAAAACCAGGCACTGATGTCTTTATCTTTACTCACAGGATCAATGACAAGGTAAATTGGAACCTGAGAAACTGAAAACCGTTTTATTCCCAGTAACTTTTTTACGTCAGAAACAATTTGTCGTAGCAACGACCGATTGTTTTGCAAATATCGTTTCCAGAGAAATAAATATTGAGATACTTTACGCCAATGCGTAAGAAAGGCTGACCGCAATGGAATAATCGTTTTTTTTATTTGTTTTGCCTTTTGTTCCCCGATTGATGCTTTAATTTGTTTCCAAATTTGCCTCTCGCTTCTTTCGTAAAAAAACAGATTAACATTGTCATCGGCTAAATACTTCCGCACGTCAAGGTTAACCACGTAACGCCTACCTGTTTTTTGGATGAAAAACAGCAGCTGAGAAAAACGGGAAATAATAATTGATAAAACCACGCAATTACTATA
>JAZDGP010000027.1:0-6578 GCA_043806935.1 bacterium
ATTATATGATTCTTCATACTTATTTGGTTCCTGCACCGCATACGCTGTTTCTCCTTTCACAGCGTCCAATGGATACCACTGTAAACACGTGCCGCGATTCAAAGGATCAGCCCGCAGACAATAGCCTTGGTAGCCTTTATACACTCGATTTTGGCTGTCAGTGTATGAACAGGTCAGAGAATCGGACTGAGGATACAACCGGCAGGAAGAACCGACGTAAGGACTATACCGACTGGAAGCCGTGTCCACGTACTCCGCTCGTCTCAACACAGGACCAACACGCAACTGGTCAACTTTTACCGCGCCAATAGTATTAGCTCCGATATACACCTCGCCATAACATTCCGTGAGGCCGGATTTTACCATCGCCACCGCTGATACTGATTGCCAATCATTACTGTCGTATTTAAGAATATTCTGGCCTTTAGCGAATAGGATGTTATCGCTTCCATCCACTAGATGGTTCACGTTATTTATCTCTTTTGTCTCAAAATAAGTACTTGGATCATCAGCGGAGATGTTTACACTACTACAGACAATGTCCACCCCCGCCTCTGGCACACCACCACCAGATGTGCTGGATAAGGAATCATTTTTCAACAAAGCGGATATACTTAATGTATTGCCATTCGCTACTTGGAAAATCGCCGTCTTTAATATGGATTTAGAACTGCCAGCGCCACTTCTTTCTAGTTTCATCACATGAGAACCACTATAGTCTCCGTCACTCACAAACGATACCTTTAAATCAGAATTGTTGACCGTTAGATTGCTGAATGCTTTCAAATCATCGCTACTTTTCGTATAACTTGCTTCAGTAAAGAACTCTTGTCCTTCAAAATCAGGATCTTTAACCACCAATTGTCCAGTGTTTTGCTCTAAGAAGCTATCGCCTAACTGCTGGCTATATCCTGGATTAAACGCTCCAGCAAGTAAAGTATCGCTTCCGTCATGTATTTTTATTCCAGCTTGAGAATACCCAGAAAGATTCCTAAAAACTTCAAAACTGCCAGTTCCTTTTGGAAGGTAACGTAGCTGCGGATCAAACACTTGGTTTTCTGGATTTTTGGAACTGCCGCCAAGACTTAATCCGGTCGTCGTATCGCCTGTGCCCAAAGCGCCTACCGGACTTTCACACTGCCCTTGGCTATTAAGTTCGTTGCACACCCCCACATCCAAACAGACATTTTTATCCTTCCCTTTCCCATCCTTAGCTGGACTGGAAGTCCTGCAATACAGCCACTCGTCACAGATCCTATCTTTCTGTACCTTAACTATCTTATTCTCTTTAGTATTCTGGTCTTTGAAGGTAACGCACCCAGCTTGTTCATTCTCCACTGAACAGCTGCTGCCATCAACTGACTTGGATAAATAATAGTAATTGGTTTTATCAGCAAGGTTAGTGACATTCCTATACTCCGTACAGCTGGAAAACTCTCCAGAACACTGTTTAGCGTATCCATAGGAAGGGCACTTCACTTTAGTACCAACAACAAACCAATCACTGGAGGCAGCATCATACTCGCATTCTCTGCCATTAGGATCCACCCTGTACATAGTGTTGTAAGCGTCTATCTTCAAAGCGGTGCAGCCAACCGCTCCACCTCCACAGAGCGTATTGGTAAACGTATCAGGCTGTACAAGATAATGCCGTTCCTCAAAGCCTAATAACGGATTAGCATTAGTATAGTCATAGACCGGAGACCCTAAAGCCGTACAGCCCATCTCTTCCTCCTTGCAGACAGAAGCGGGAAGGCTATCAGGGTCATTGACTATCCAAACGTACTCATCCTTAGGCACAGTCACTGTGGTCCCATACTTGGTAAACCTTTCCTCATCAGCCACAGTGCTGTTATGGGTGTCAATCACCTTCTCGCAGTATGACTTGTCCAAAGGGCACAAAGCGCTGAACCTGCTAGCGGTAATTCTCCCTCCGTACTTCTCCTGGTAAGCAGTACAGCCAAGAGAAGCTGTAGTGCAGGCAACTGGAACAGCTGGCCATGAATTCTTAACTAAATACAGATCATTAGATTGCCTCACCACAATGTTATCCAAGTAGATACTGCCAGCGCCGCTGTTAACAAAGGCTAAAGCGTGCGTAGCGGTAACAGTGGATGGCAAAGGCGGCAAACTGACCGTGTAGCTTTGCCAGCCAGCTCCCAATACTTGAGTAGCTAACACGATGTCAGACGCATGGAACTTATTCGCTACAATCTTTAAAGTCGTTCCACTGTTAGCTGACGCCCAAAAAGATATGGTGGTAGTCCTGCTGTTAGTTACCAAACTGGTAATAGATCCTTTGAGTTTGGCTCCAGTTTCTCCATCCACTTTCATGGAATGCCCTCCAACGACCAAAGATTCGGCGGACCAGGAGATACTTCCAGCAGCTTGGGCCGTGAACACGTCTCTAAAGGAAGCTAACGTCCGGCCAGCAAAGGTTACTGCCGCACCACCAGTCGTTTCCCAGTTATCCACCCAAGCATTAAACTGTTCGTTAACCAATTCCCTGATGTTATTCCCGCTATTGCCACGGTAAGCCCTGCAACCAGCAGCTCTAGGAGCGCACATTCTTGCTTCAGACAGAATGATGTTGTATACGCTGCCGCTCAAAGAATGGCGAACAGAAATACAGCTATCGCTGACAGTAATGGTTTTATCTTGCAAAAGGAAGTAAGACTTGCCAGCTCTGTCAATAAACTCCCTGCAGTTTGGATTAGCGCTTACGTCATCAGCGGAACAAGAAACAGCTGTATTAAGACTGACAGAATCTTCACATCTCCCTCCCTTTTCATGAGTGCAAGGACCAAAGTTTCCATCTCCGTCATAATCCCTATTGCTCTTAAGCAATGTCCAACTCTTTAACTGGTAGCCTGACGTTTCAGACCCCTGCCAAGTGTAGTAAGTGGCGCTAGCGTCTCCAGCGGACGCGGGAGTAACGCATGAACGAATGCTGGAAGCGTAAAACTTTGTTTCTTTTCCTGCCGCGGACAGGTCAGTGAACTCGTCACAGCCCACGTCAGAAGCGGAACAGCTGACACCCACGGATGGAATGAAATTTTTGCCATAAACCGCTTGGTCAAGTTGAGTTGCTAGTTGGTCATATGTGTCGTAGCCAACGCATTCAGCGAGACAAATATCATTATTATTTACTTTAGCTGACAAACTAGCATTTCTGTTATCTACAGCTTGGTAAGTCTTGCACCCAACATACTTGTCTTCGTCTCCAGTCGGGCCTTCGCAGGATGGAGCATTGGCGGTGCGGTAGATAAGGTCTGGAGCGATATAAGTGGTAGCCGCTTGCGTAGGAGCAACTTCACGTTTATCAGTAAAAATCTTAGACAGAAACGCTAATGGGGAAGAAATGGCGCTTCTTAATTCAGCGTCCTTACAAGCGTCTCCTACTCCATCATTATCACTGTCCTTTTGCACTCCAGACTCCATTGGATTCCAGACATCCGGACAGTTATCGCTACCATTCAGAACACCATCATTGTCCTTATCTTCATCGCACACATCTCCTTTTCCATCTTGGTCCAAGTCCTCTTGTTCAGGATTAACATCCACCGGACAATTGTCTGACGCGTCAAACACCCCATCACCGTCTCCATCTATCGGTAGCTGGGTAAAGTCACCAGTCCTGATATAACGGCTGCAGCCAGCAGAAGCTGGTTTGCATTGCTTAGCGTTGCTGTTTAAATAAATAGCCTCATTCTGGATGCCATACTTCAACAGATTGGCTGGATCCGGATAGACTAATTGCGTACAGCCTACTGATCCCGCGTCGCACTGAGCTTTATTTAAAGTATTGGTAAGATAAGAATAAACACTGCCGTCAGGCTTGGAGAATGTCTGGCAGCTGTTAAGATAATCAGGACAGGTTTTGCCCACAAACCGCCAGAAAGGTTTTTCTTTTGTGCAATAGCCGTAGAATTGGCAAGTTCCGTCATTCCTTTCCTTAATGCAAGTCCGTTCGTCAGCGCAATAAGTGGCTCTAGTAACGCTTTTAATCACCTGGGTTCCTGTTTTTTTGCCATCGGCATCATAGACATTAGTCACTGATGGTGGCTCGACATGGATATTTGGCCCTGGCCCAGCCAATTTACAGATGCCATCAGGGATAGTTAAAAGCCAATTGGGATCCACTAACCCGCAAGCCCAGTTATATGGATGGCTACTGTCTTGGTTGCAGTTATCAAACCTATCAAGGAGAGTGCCTAAAGAAAACACGACACCCGCTCCTCTCCCTCCTTCTCCTCCACCGCTTGTTCCATTGGTTAATACCTGTTTATTAGATGCTCCTCCCCGTCCAGTAGCGGTCAAAGTATAAGTCTTGGAACTTGTGGCATCAACATCTACTGTTCCTTCCAATTCAGTCTTTGGACCAACACCGTTGTCAATGGAAATAGTGATTGAATCTCTTGTCGCAGGGCTGATAGACGATTTTACTTTCCACGACAGCGTCACTTTATTGGTGGCAAAATCCGGAATAGTCGCGGTAAAGTTTTCAATAATCGGAGGGGTCATCTGTTTGACATTGACTGTCACTGACTTGGTCGCGGAACCAGAAGAATTAGTGGCCGTCAGGGTGTAGACCGTGGTGGCGGTTGGTTTTACTTCCATACTACCACGATTTGACACGTTGCCAATGCCATTATCTATAGATTCAGAAGTGGAATTGTACACGTCCCATGACAATGTGGCGCTGTCTCCATTATAAATATCAACAGCACTCCCTTTTGATCCAAAACCATTGTCAGCGGTGAAACTACTAATTTCTAGCCCTGACTCGTCCACAAACACGTCAATAGATCTACTGACTGACGTAGATCCATTCGTAGCAATTAACGTATAACGGGTGTTGTAGGCCGGATCGTCATAGAGCGGGTCGTCATAGCCAGTGGCAAATTCCACCGTTTCTCGAGAACTTTCCTCGTAAACACCATCATTATCCGTGTCTCGGCTGATCATCAGTTCCACTGTTTGGGCGTTGTGCACATTCCAAGTAATTGGTACCCATGTCCTGATGGGAATTCTTTCATAATCATGTCCGGTGGAAAAACCGTAAATAAAAGGTTGTGGTGGTGCATATGTTGATGTGCCAACATTCACGTCAATTGATTTACTGACTGATGTAGATCCAACCGCAGTCTGGTAAGCAATTAACGTAAAACGGGTGCTTTTTGTCAGCTCAATATCGAACGAAAGAATTTCATTTTCAGAAGGCGCTACCGTCTCTCGCCAAACTTCCTCATACTCGCCATCATTATCCGTGTCATTAGACTCCACCAGTTCCACTGTTTGGGCGTTGAATGTCGTCCAACTAAGAAGAACTTCCCAATTTGGTGGGACAGTCTTGCCATCATAATCAGTGGAAAAAGCAGCTATGTACGGTTCATCGCCAGCCGCTAATGTTGGCAACACATTCCTTATCTTCCCAGTAAGCCCAGTAAGCGCGGCAATCGCGCCTTTCCATGTTCTTTTTACACTTGAGAATACGGATTGCGTATCATTCACTGCTACTACTTGTTGTTTTTCTTTCGTTCCCTCTTCCTTCACTGCCAAACTATTCTCCTCAACAGCTTGCCCGTACTTAATCGTCCCTTGGTTTAATTTATTAATGTACAAGGCTGCCAATTCCCATGAAATTGGAATCACTCGGTACTTGCGTAAGATCACCAAAGAACGGTAGGGGTAGCCTTGGTCATACTCAGGAGCTTGGTCGCCAGCTATAAAACCAAACGGCAGAGTGGGATCTAATAATCCTTTATCAATCGCTTCTTTTACTGTCAGCTTCTGTTCAATCGCTGACTTGAACTTCTCCGTGATCACGCAGTTGTTGATATCCTTAAACTCTCTCGGGCAGTTAATAAACTCATTCAGCACGTTTAAATTTCCTCCTGCCAGCACTTCCGGCTTGCCTAATTCCAAAAAGAACTGTTCAGCGGCTTCTTGGCTGGAACCGAAAGACAAAGGATTGGGGCCAGTGGTGCGGTATTGGGATTCGGCTCCCGGATTAAATCCTTTCTGAAACAATTGTTTCATCAGGTTCTGGCCTAATGAGTTCAAGAAGATGCCAACAGCGTCAGCCACTGGATTGTCAGTAAACTTCAGCTTGACTTCATTTGCTGACCGCACCACCTGTTTAGCTTGCTCTTCCAACAGGCTAGCAGGAGTTTTCACGTCTCCAGTGACAGTCGTGGCATTTGACTTAAACCCTTTTTCACTGACCTCTGTCGTCTGAATCGCTTTCAGCTTATCCTGCCTCTGCAACGCGATTGACTCGTCAAACTGAAGGAAGGAAGAAAAGTCATTGGTCCCGCCGTAGCTGGAAAACTGACGGGAGACATCCACTAGCTGTTCTGGCTTTAACTGCTGTAAGCTCTCCAAATTCTTAACAATTTTAGTGAAACTGCAGCGCTTAGCAGCTCCGTAACCTTTAATATCCCCTGGTTTCCCTCCCAATCCCGGCAATTGGTATTTAGTAAGAAGCAGAGCTGTAATATTGAACTTAAACTTTGGATCCAAAGGTTCGCATAAACTAACGCCCCATGATTTAGGGATAATTCCGCTTAAATAAT
>JAZDGP010000028.1:0-14160 GCA_043806935.1 bacterium
TGGATGTACCTTATGGCCCATATTATTTCTTTTTATTTATTGGCTGGTCAGTCAATACCAATGTAACATGAGACGCCCGTTTGCGCA
Source organism: bacterium (assembly GCA_043806935.1). Lineage (GTDB taxonomy): Bacteria > Patescibacteriota > Patescibacteriia > JAZDGP01 > JAZDGP01 > JAZDGP01. The sequence goes on from JAZDGP010000028.1 coordinate 88, forward strand.
TCACGTACGCTCTGCCAAAAGCGCGCTGGTCAAACCGTTTCAAAGTCAATCCAGCGTTAACATACGCGTTCTTGACATAAAATGGCTCTTTCAATTGGTAATTATTCTTGGCGGTAGCGACAGCTGATTCCAAAAATTTAAGCAGCGGCTTAGTCGCTCGTTTATTCAATAGCGACAGCTGTACTTTAGCGTCGTCAACCAGCAAACCTTTAATCAGGTCAGTGGCTAATCTGACTTTTCGCGGCCCCTGCCGTAAATGGCGTAAAGTAAGAGTAATATCCATAATCGTTATTTAGCAGGAGTTTTAGGAGCAACAGCAGCCGCTGGCTTAGTGGCAGTAGTAGCAGCCAATTCCTGTTCTTTCTGCATCCGTCCGCCATGTTTAACAAACTTCCTAGTGGGTGAAAACTCTCCAAGCTTGTGGCCTACCATATCTTCAACAACATAGACTGGCAGATGCGCCTTGCCGTTATGCACTCCAATAGTAAACCCGACCATTTCCGGTGTAATGGCGCTAGCGCGCGACCAAGTCTTAATAATAGTCTTGTCGCCTGCTTTCAGCTTGCTGACCTTCTCCAGTAATTTTGGATCCGTAAACGGACCTTTGTAAGATGAACGTGACATAATATTAACCGATTAAATGTTTACGCTTTCGCCGCTCCACAATGAGCTTATCTGATAATTTGCCTGGCCGTCTGGTTTTCACGCCATACGCTTTCTTGCCCCAGACGTTCTTGGGAGAGCGCAGACCTATCGGCTGGTTGCCTTCGCCTCCGCCATGCGGGTGGTCCACTGGATTCATTACCTTGCCGCGCACGCTTGGCCGTATGCCTTTCTTACGCTTCCGCCCAGCCTTTCCAAATCTCATGGCACGATGCTCCGAATTACCCACCTGTCCGACTGTTGCCATGCAATCTTTAGGAAACAGCCTTGTCTCTCCAGATGGCAATTTCACCTGAGCGTAATCTCCTTCCACGTTCATGAGAACCGCGGCATTACCAGCGGCTCGCACGAGCTTAGCACCCTTGCCTGGCACCAGTTCAATAGCATGTACAAGTTGTCCGGAAGGGATATCAGCTAACCTCAAACGATTGCCAAGAATAATAGGTTGAGCTTTCAAAGAAGAAACGATCTTCTGTCCGACTAACAATCCATCAGGAGCGATGATATACGATTTAACGCCATTAACGTAACTTAACAAAGCGATATGAGCTGACCTGTTAGGGTCATACTCAATCTGGACTACTTTTGCTGGCACGTCAAATTGCGTACGCCTAAAATCAATCTCCCGATACAAATTCTTCACGCCAGATCCCTGATGCCTGACAGTGATCTTCCCTTGGTTATTCCGTCCAGCATTGCTCTTTTTATGAGACAACAAGCTCTTTGGCGTTTTCACGGTTTTCTTATCAAGCCTAATTACTCCTGCGTGCCGCAGGCCTGGCGTTAATGGACGATATAAAATCAACTTAGCCATATTATTTCTGTTTGTCAGCTTTCTTATTAAAATCTTTGTATGGATCAAAAGCAGTGCCTTTGGCGACCACAACGACTGCTTTTTTCCAATCAGAGCGTTTGCCTAAAATACCGCCTTTGAACTGGTACTTTCCCTGTCTGCGCACGATATTGACCTTAAGCGGCTTTACGCCGTACTTGCTCCAAATTGCTTGAGCGACCATTGTCTTGTTAGCCGATAATGGCACTCCAAATACGTATTGGTTAATAGCGTTTAAGTGAGTGCCTTTTTCAGTCACCATTGGAATAATAGCCAACTCCTTATGCAAACCTTTGTTTTCTTTATTGGCCATATGTTTAATGATAGTGTTTCTCAATGATCGGCAAAGCTTCTTGAACAACCAATAAACGTTTGTATTTCAACAAGTCATACACGTTTAAATTACTAGCCGTAGTAACTGATACTTTCTGCAGATTAGCAGCTGATCTCTGGATCATTGAATCCGGTTTGGCAGTAACAATCAAAGTTGATTTACCAGCCAAAGGCAAGCTGTTCAATAAAGACACCATCTGCTTGGTCTTAGCTTCAGACAGAGACAATGTTTCCATGACAATCATGGCTCCATCAGCGCATTTATCAGACAACACCATCCGTACCGCCTGTTTCTTCATCTTTTTGTTAATCTTCTGTTCGTAATTACGCTCTCCCTTAGGACCATGCGCCATGCCGCCCCCACGCCACTGCGGACTGCGGATAGAACCCTGCCTCGCCCGTCCAGTGCCCTTCTGTTTCCATGGCTTCCGTCCACCGCCAGACACCTCCGCTTTAGTCTTTACATCAGATAACACTTGCCTGCTGTTAGCGACAATCGCGTTCACAACCTGGTGGATCACAGCTGGCTTAACAGCCACGTTAAACACAGCTTCATCCAGCTGCCGTTGCCCTGTGGTCTGCCCTTGAATGTTATATAACGAAATAGTTGGCATATTAAGCTGGTTTATTCTCCGTTACAGACACTTCTGGCTTCTCTGTTTCTACAGGCTGTTCTTGAGGAGCCGCAGACAAAGCTACAAACAACGGCTCTCTGGTTCCTTGCACCACTACCCAAGAATTGTTAGCGCCAGGCACTGCTCCTTTTAACGACAATTCATTCTTTTCCGCATTAACTTCCACTACCTCTAAATTCCTCGCGGTTGACTGTTCATTGCCCATATGACCAGCCATGCGCAAGCCTTTAAACACGTGCTGTACGCCACCAGCGCCAATAGAGCCTGGCATTCTTTCTTGGTCTTTATGGCCGTGGCTAGTCGGATGTCCATGGAAGCCATGACGTTTCACTACTCCTTGGAATCCCTTGCCTTTGGATACGCCTGTCACCTTGACCAAATCGCCAACCTGAAATGAATTGAGATCAACGATCTGTCCAAGGTTAACATCCGGCAATTTCTCCACTCTCACTTCTTTAATGATATCAGCACGATCAACCCCTAATTGTTTAGCTGTTGGTTTGTTTATTTTTCGTTTGCTTCCAGCAGATATCTGCAGAGATAGATAACCATCACGCTCAATAGTGTTCATCTTGCGCACAGCGTTCGGTTCCACCTTTACAACAGTCACCGGCACCACTATCCCGTCTGGAAGATGGCGTTGCGTCATGCCTGCTTTTTTACCAACAATGAAGCTCATATTTTTAAAAACAAAAAACCGTGGCTTTATTCTTTCCTAGTGGGAAAGCTCGCGGTTAACGTTAGTCTTTATAGCTGTTATTTAACTGGTTACTTTGTTAGTTATTAGCCTTCTTTAGTTCTTCTGTCCGTTCCAGCACTTCCCGTAAGGGGTTACTGAAACAACACGAGAAAAACCACACTTTGCCTATTCTATTGCATTTTTATCTCAATGTCAACACCCGCGGGGAGGTTCAAGTTAGTCAGGGCGTCAACAGTCTTGGGAGTGGGATCAAAGATATCTATCAAGCGCTTATGGGTGCGCATTTCATACTGATCACGTGAATCCTTATGCACAAACGTTGATTTATTAACAGTGTACTTGCGGATCTCAGTCGGCAAAGGAACCGGGCCAGCAGCCTTGGCTCCTGACCGTTCTATAGTTTCCATAATATTCTTGGCCGATTGGTCAATAATCTTATGGTCATATGCCCGAAGTTTAATCCGGATCTTAGACGCTTCTGTCTTTGTTTTTAAAGGTGCTGGAGTTTGCATTGCTTTCCAAATCGCCCCTCTGTCCCAAAAAAGAGACAGAGGGGTTTAGTAGACATTATTTATTGATCTTGGTTACCACGCCAGCGCCCACGGTCCGTCCACCTTCTCGTATAGCAAACCGCATCTTCTCTTCCATGGCAACCGGCACGATTAATTTAACTTTAAAGGTAATGGTATCCCCTGGCATCACCATCTCCACTCCAGCCGGCAATTCAATCTCGCCAGTCACGTCAGTGGTACGAATGTAGAACTGTGGCTTATAGCCCTTGAAGAACGGAGTATGCCTTCCACCCTCTTCTTTGGTCAGGATGTACACTTCAGCGTCAAACTCCGAATGCGGAGTAATTGATCCAGGCTTTGCCAATACTTGGCCACGCTCCACTTCCTCTTTCTTGGTGCCACGGAGCAATAGTCCGGCGTTATCTCCAGCCATGCCTTCATCCAGCTGTTTATTGAACATTTCAATACCAGTAACCACCGTCTTGATAGTGGCTTTAATGCCCACAATCTCCACTTCCTCGTTAATTTTGATAAGACCGCGTTCAATCCTGCCAGTTACCACCGTGCCACGCCCTTCAATGGAAAAAATATCTTCTATAGGCATCAAGAACGGCTTGTCAGTCTCACGCTTTGGATCCGGAATGTAAGTATCCAACGCTTCAACCAGCTTCTTGACCGATTCAGCGTCAGGCCCAGTCGGGTTTTCCATTGCCTTAAGAGCGGAACCGCGAATAATAGGAGTCTCTGTGCCTGGATAGCCATACTTGACCAATAGATCCCTTATTTCCTGTTCAACCAAGTCAATCAGCTCAGGGTCGGAAACCATATCGCACTTATTGAGGAACACGACGATGTAAGGAACTCCTACCTGCTTAGCCAACAAAATATGCTCCCGAGTCTGTGGCATTGGGCCGTCAGCGGCAGACACCACTAAAATCGCGCCATCCATTTGAGCCGCGCCAGTAATCATGTTCTTTACGTAATCAGCGTGCCCTGGACAGTCAACGTGGGCGTAATGGCGCTTTGCTGATTCATACTCCGAATGGTGGGTGGCAATAGTAATACCGCGCGCCCTTTCCTCAGGAGCGTTATCAATATCCTCGTACTTCTCTACCTTGGACTTAAACCCAGCCGCGGCCATTACCTGGGTAAGGGCCGAAGTCAAGGTGGTTTTGCCGTGGTCAACGTGGCCAATCGTGCCTACGTTAACGTGGACTTTAGAACGTTCAAATTTATCAGCCATGGCTTTTAATACTTAATAAAAAATTAAAAGATACAACTGAAAGTCTAGCAGGAATGTTAAAATCAGGCAAGGGGTAATTAATCAACAGGCTCAATGAGGAACTGCTCGTCTGTTTCTAGGCTAACTCTGGGCTTTTTTTGGATATTAGGAATAGACTGGGCTGTAGACAGAAAGTTTGGAGCTAATGGGCGTTGGGCTGGTTTTTTCTCTGATTTAGACAGTTTCTGGTAACGATCAAATGGCACGACTACCAAGGGATCGCCGTTATCAGGTATAACAACGCATGTTTCTCCTGTCTTAGCCGTTAAATCAAGCACTTTTTGAAGTTGTTCCGCTTGCATATGGTTGACTGACTATCCTAGCTCAAGTAGGAAAGGGGTGTCAAACATTTGCCTGTTATAGATTTAACTTTTATACTATCCACCAGAAAGGAGGTCCCATGATACCAGGAATAATAGCAACAAAAACAAAGGAAGAGATTTGGGAAGATCTGTTCCAAATAACCAAAGTGAAAGCTGAATATAGAGCGTCATTTGCCCAAGGTTATTTTGGAACAACTAGTCACCTGATCTCCGAAATCTGGTTCAATCAAGACGAAACAGATTTAAAAAAGAACGAGATGGTTGAGCAAGAATTGCTGACTTGCCTCATTAAGCAAACTAACAAAAAGCAAATCACTATGGCAATTCTAGAACTGATTTACAATCAAAATCTGCCTGCTTCAGAAAGTCATCTCTTTTTATATAATGTATTGACGACCATGAGCGAAGGCAAATTACCTGCCTTTGAAAATAGAGAAATGTATACTAAAATCAAAACAACGATTGAAACTCTAGAACATTACTACCATTCTCTTTCTCATGATCATTGTTGCAACGCTTTTTGCCAATATGAACCAGAATAAAAATTTTAACGAAAAAGGACAAACTCATTGAGATTGCCCTTTTTTCTATTAAAACCACATGATCTTGCCATTAGTGAAATCAAGTTACTCCCCTTCTCTCAAAACAAACCGATACTCTTTTTTACTTGGTTTATAAACCGCGATAACTACAGAGGTACTGCTGTCGTTCACTGCTAATCGCAAATAATTACCATAGCCAATGACTGGCTCTTGGTAACAGCGAGTGATTTGAAAAAGACGAATCAGTTGTTCTTTATCGCCCTCTTCCACTTTCTGTTGAGCCAGCAGATCATCACGTACTGTCCAGATATAAGGGCAATCGCATCTCAATATCTTTATTGCCATGATTCTTGTGCCGTCAATCTCCATGGAAACATACTCATTAGCCAATAGTTCGGCTAAATCATCCGGCATCTTAAGATAGGCTTGTTTATCAACAACACAGCCGTCATATGCCTGTCCAAATAACAATGCTGACAGTACCGCGATAAAAATAAATGTTTTCATGCAATCCTCCTTTCAGGATGTTAAAGAATTACCACCACCTTAGACGATTCATGCAATACAGTCAACCAACAAGCCGTCCTCTTACGAGAACGGCTTGTTGGCAGGCTACCCCCAGCCAGCGAGCTATGTCCATCCGGAAAACCGAACTTCCATAACTGCTTGGTACTACTTGCGCGGGAAGCAGGAGGGGGCTTCCAGGCGTTCATGCTGACTGGGGAAAGCCTATAAAAGAAACATCCGCTTCTAGAGCGGGTTCTTACTCCCCACTCCGAGCTTATTACCAGTATAGGGCAAAGAAAGGATCTTGTCAAGACTAAAAGACTTCCCTTTCAGGAAGTCTTTATTCTTAGTACCAAATTACTTTCTTCTTTGACTTTGATTGCGGTACAACAACTTTCTTCTCTGCCTTTGATTTTACTACCACTTGTTTAGCACTAGCCGCCTTAGGCGTAAACTTACTCACAGTTACTTTCTTATTGGTCTTTACATTAACCAATGGATCATAACCAGTAGCCACTTCCGTGCCATCTAAATATCCATCACTGTCAGTATCCTTGTTGTACGGATCTGTCTTAGAAACAGTTTGTTCATACACGTCAGATAAACCATCACCGTCAGTATCCTTCTGCCTAGCTTCTTCCTTTGCTTTTACCTTGGGATCCGCTCCAAACCGAGGCACCTGCGAAGTAATAGGAATTGGCGGCATACTGACCACAGGAGGTATAGCGGCATTGGGGAACGGCTGGTTGTTAATAGACTTCTCTGTTGCCATTGGCGCTTCCGTCCAGACAATGGTAGTGCCAGCAGACGGTTTGCTAACTGGAGCTGCTTGCCCAGCAGGAATTTTAGGATTCTCCAAGATCATCAAAGGAATGTAACTGGCAGTGCTGCCAACAATAATCTCCCGTGTCGCTATTGCTTTAACTTCAGGCTTGCTGGTACGCCATGCTTGCAGTGTCAACGTCCATTTGCCACGTTGGTTAAAAGGATCGCATTGGAAGTAGAAGCCAGGCACTAAATAGCCAGCGTTAATAAAGTCAGTCCACAAACCGCCGCTAGAAAGATACAAGCCTGTTTGGATGGCTTCGCAGTGGAGTAATCCATTAGGACGCCTCAATTCATACCTAATTGCCAGATCAGGATAATCTTCCTTGGAAGCGTTGTATATTCCGCTGTTGTATGTGCCAGTTATTAGCTTGGCGGAATCATATTCAAACCTAGCGTCACGAGGAAAAGCAAATTTATCTCCAACAAAGAATTGGGAATCAACTGGATCAGGATTTTCCACTCCCTTGCCAGTCCTCTTGACCGTAATATTCCCTGTAATGGACAGATCCTGAAATTGAGGCAAAGGGAAGACGTCAAAGGGCACAATCTTTGTCAACTCAACTGGCTGGCCAGTGGCGTCGTCAATGGACGCGCTGGTTACTTTTAAAATCAAACTATAATGTCCTCCAGCTAGAAAAGCTGGGCAGTTCTCCACCACTCCTGGCAATAATCCGTAGGAGTAACCGTAGATATCAAATAGCTTGGCAGATCCCGTACACAACGGATTGAATGAAATAACGCTCTCTGGCTGGACAATCCAAGTTACAACAACGTCTTTGGCTGTATTGCCACTTACATTGCGGATAGAATAATTAAACCGTGTTCTGTCTTTGTTTATATTAAATCGCTGTCCCAAGGAATACCCTTCTGGCTTGCCATATGTCTGTAACTCCAAGATTACCGGAGTAATAGTTAATGGCTGTTGGGCAAGTACGCTAACAGGCAGAACTAACGTAAGGACAATGGATAAAAGGCTTATTTTCTTAAACATATTGGTTATTAATAAGTAACAACCAATATTACCACTGTTGCAAAAGAAGTCAAGAGTCTTGGTTGTTCTCCACAGACTCTTTTATCACTTGCCAATACTGCTCTAATTCTCCAGGAGAGTACTCGCTGCTTTCCCATAAGCTCTTGTTGTCATCTCCTCTCCTAGGCAAGATATGGACATGCGTGTGCGTTATCACTTGCCCAGCAACTGTGCCGTTATTTACTCCAATGTTATAACCTTCCGCCCCTGCTCCATGTGTAATCACAGGAGCTAACCTAGCGACCAATTGGAATAAGCTTCCAACCAATTCTTCTGGCGTCTCATCCAATTTAGGATAATGTTCTTTTGGCATGATCAATACGTGCCCTTTGACTGTTGGATGAATATCCAAGAACGCCATAAACAAATCGTCTTCATAGACAATGGAAGATGGTAGTTCACGGCGGACAATCTTACAAAAAATACAATCCATATCAGTTTCTTAATTCACGATACAGTATAACTGAAGACAAGACTAACAGCAAAAACGTTAGTATGCCCAACTTGCTTCCAAACCACTCTGTCCCATTAACGATAATCACTGCTAGTACTGCCAACACGGCTACAAGCCTGCTCTCACCTCGCTCCTTTCCATTCCCCTTCCAGCCCATAGTTGCCTGTGCCAGCGCTGCCAAAGCCAGCCAGCCTATAAACAACCAATACCAGCTTATTGTATTTCCAACAAATCCAGGTTTCCACCAATCCAATATCAACAAAATCAACACTGTTGGTAATCCCAACACTACCGTAGTAGTTAATATCAATGACAGCTTCTCCTTCATGGCAGCCAAGTCCGGGCGTATGCTTTCCAAGGAACGCTATCATAATCCCGGAACGTTAATCTCACTTTAGACACTTCAACCGGCAAAAACTCTTTTGGCACAGCAAGCACAAACCACACTCTCCTCTTCTGCCAATACCGTCCATCCAGATCAAAGACTATTTTCCCATTCTCCAACTCTTTCAACGTCACTTCAAACCCAAACTTATTAGTCTTCACTCCAGCTAATATTCTCTTGTCCCCTTCTATAGCCGCTTCAAGACTAGTAAAAGGGCGCGGAGCAGTAACATCCAGATACACAGGTTCGTCTACCACCAATGCTTTAGAGCCATTAACATTCTTCACTCTATCCAATGGCACGAGATCAGTCATGGAAGGAGATCTTCCATTTGGCGTCCAAACAACGCTCCACTCGCCAGTAACTACAATGTCAGCTAACAGCAAATAAACCAACAGCAAAATAAATAAAATCCACCATCCAACAGCCAATCGTTTCGCCATTCTTTCCATCTCACCGTTTCTTTATCTGGTACAAACTCTCCTTAGGAACAAAATCAATTTCCACTGGTTCAATCTTCAAGCCAAAGGAAGAAATGGAATCAATTAACTGCTGGTACTCCACTCCTTGCAAAGTAAAGTGGTACAAATACACAGGATGGCTTGCTTCCAATAACACTTTGGCAAACAACCAATCCGTCCTGTTCCTGACATACGGGCTGACCTTCCGTTCCGGCCAGATCCACTTGTCCCCAATTGTCGTGACAATAATTCCGTTAACAGGAACGATTGTTAATAATTTAGTCTTCCTCTCTTGGTACTCTTCCACTGTCTTAGCGACTGTTAGCAATCCTTCGTCTCCGTTATTTACCAAATACACGCTCCAGCCAAAATTAACAACCAGCAAGAAAGAAACAATGATTGATCCTATCTTCCGATAATTCCAAAGGCCAGTTAAACCGTACACAGACAGTGGAAGCCAGACAACAAACAGAGGCAAGAGGTAACGGTGGTAGGAAGTGGCGACTGTCCACTGCCAAGACCAGTTATCATAAAAGAGCCAAGAGCCGTAATAAAGCAACAGCCAGCCAGAAACAATGACTGCCAACCAAAGATAACTCTTTATCCAAAAAGGATGTTTGGCGTCATTCCACCAGCGATACAAACCAGCCAATGTAAACACTAACCAGCCAGTATTAAACAGTGCCACGTACTGCCACATCACATTAAGCATCTGGCGTGGATGGAAACCAAACGGCAGAATGCTGGAAAGGATTCTATCTACAACAGACGCCTCTGTTCCGTTAACTGCTCCAACAGCGCGGAAATCATAAGCAGTCAGCTGCCACTGTCCGTACAATACGTACTGTTCATAGAACACTGGAACAGCGCCCATTACTCCCCCAACAACCATCCAAAACAAATCTGACGCGTGGAGACGTTCACGGTTCAGCCACAACAGCACAAATACTAAAGGAATAACCCAGACGCTCTCTGACCAGCGAAATGACAAACCAATGCCAAGCAACAAACCAACTAGACATGACCAGACAGCTGGCTGCCATTTAAACCTAAAAAGTACTCGTTCCTCTCCCCAGCAAGCACGACTCCCTAAACACATAACAGACAATGCCAACAAACTAACGAATGAAACATTTGGAAACAATCCTCTTCCGCTAAAGTATAGAATTGCTGGCAATGACAAAAATAATAACGCTCCAATAACGCCAGCTGTCCAGCCAAACAGCTTGGCCATAAGCCTGCTAAACACGAACGCTGTAATTAAAGTAAGTATCAGAGTCAGCCATGGGATAAGTTGTACAGATGTGATCCTTCCAATCCATCCGTACCAGAATGGCAGGCCAATAAAACTTCCGGGAGTCAGCCACTGCCCCATTGGAAGCAATGACCTGCTGGTAATCATTCCCGTGACTTCAGGCAATAGATTTAATTCTTCCAGCCAGCGTGGATGCTCTCCCGCCGCAATCTTAACAGCTGATTGCCAATAGGCATTCTCGTCAGGAGAGTTTAATTGGCTGACACCTGTACGGATAACAGGGGAAACAATAAACACAATAGCAATGATTGCCAACAAAACAGCTCCAAAAATGACCGTGGTTCTATTCATACAAAGTCAGTATACCAATGCCAATGCTGTGCTACAATACGAGCATGATAATTGTCCTATACACAATTCTATCCGTATGCTGGCAAACCATTGCCTGGGGGAAAATCACTGCTCCATCAGCACAGTATAAATACCTAATTGGTTTTATCACAACAATCAGCTGGATAGTGTTTGCCACTAGCAGTCTTTTGTTTATCTGGCAATTGACTGTTACAACCGTTTCCATCTTGCTTTTATTCCTGTCTGTTCTGCCTATTCTCTTCCAACTAATCCGCCATCAACCACTGTCCAACCTATTGCCGCGATTATCTTTTTCTAAATTCAAGTTTTCTATTCAAACACAGCAAGCCGTTTCACTCATTGTCTTTTTATCCACAATTATTCTTTACTGGCTGCTACTCATCCGTTCCAGCACCAATGAAGCTATCCGCAGTCCTTGGGAAGCAACCGCTCCGCTCCTCATTCTCCTCTTCACTGTCCTGACCATTTCATTCCTGTCCATTCTGCTGTCATCACTCCATGATTGGATTAAAATTATCATCGTATCACTATACAGTTTAGCTTTTACCTGTACTGCCGCTCTAGTCTACCGCCTTGGCTACGGCTTTGATCCCTTTATCCACACCGCGGCTCTAAAATTAATTGTCCAACAAGGAGAGATACTGCCAAAAACCGTATACTACAACGGCTATTATGGTTTAAGTTACTTACTCAATGTATTCCTAGGAATGCCGCTCTCTTACTTAAACAAATGGCTGGTGCCAATTATCTACTCCGTTCTTGTGCCAACGGCTGCTATTATTAGCTGGCGTTCCATATTCAAAGGCAATAAAAAACCATTCTGGCTGTCTTCTCTAGTCCTGTTCTTCCTTCCTTTATCTTTATTCATACAGTCAACGCCGTACAGTTTGGCAATAGTACTTACACTGGTAGCTGTATTTCTTAGTCTGGCTGTTCTCTCTCAAACTATCTCTTTCCTGCCAGTCATTGCCATCACCATAGCAGTTCTCTCCATCCACCCCCTAGCTGGGCTACCGCTCTTCTTCTTTGTGTGTTTGCTTGGCCTTACAAACATAAAACAAACAATAATTCGCTATTTTTCTCTTATCCTAACAACGATTATAGGAGTATTAACATTACCGCTTGTTATACTCTTCTCCAACACTGGCATTGCCAGCCAATCTTCTTCCATAAACCAAACAATAACTGGCTGGATTGCTAACTTATTCCCTACCACTCCATTCTTCACAGTCTATGATTGGCTTGATCGCTACCAAGCGTTAATTACTTTGTTAATTATCATCACAGCTATTGGCGGATGTATCTATCTATATAAACGCACCAGTCTCTCATTCTCTCCTTGGTTGTTAAGCTCTGTGATTGCTATTGGCAATGGTATCTTACTGTCATTATTCTCTTTCACTAACGTCATCTGGTACGAACAGGAAACATTCCCGTCACGTCTTTTACATCTATTCCTTCTCTTCCTGCTGCCATTAAGCTTTATAGGGATATACCGTTTACTGCATCGTTTCTGGGACAGTGGCATCAGGACATCGCTAATGATTGTAACTGCCATGTTCCTAATAACTAGCTGGCGGTTATCATATCCACGTTTGGATCCCAACTCATTCAATCGCGGTTATTCCACATCAATCCATGACATACAGACTGTGCGTACCATAGCGAAAAGAGAGAAACAAACGTACTTGGTATTAGCCAACCAAGCGGTATCAGCGGCAGCTATCCAGGAACTTGGATTTACTCCGACTTATAACGGGCAGTATTTCTATCCAGTACCGACTGGAGGTTGGCTGTATCAGTATTACCTAAAGATGGTGTATGAGAATCCAAAGAAAGAAACTATTCAACAGGCAATGGAACGGTTGGGGGTGGAAGTTGGATATTTAGTAGTGAATGACTATTGGAATAAAGCGGAAGAGATTATTAGACAAGCAAAGCAGGAAACGGATGAATGGTTTTCTGTAGATAATAAAATTTTTGTGTTTAGATTTCGTTAAATTTCTTTAATATAACTATAATTGTAGACTCTCCAGACCTATATTAATTCTTTGCAAACTCCTCCAACAACCTCTTCTGTTCCCTGCTCAGCTTCCTTGGTATCTCTACCTGCACAGTCACCAACATATCCCCTCTGCCTGACCGTCCAAGCCTCCACACTCCCTTATCTTTTAACTTCAGCACTGTCCCATGTTGTGTACCAGACGGTATTGTCAGTTTCACTACTCCGTCAACAGTCATTACCTCCACTTCAGCTCCGAGCGCAGCTTGCGCCATAGAAACGTTGATTGTAGACAATATGTCATCTCCCTGCCTCTGAAAAGTCTTATCCGGCTTGACCTTAATCCGTACGTACAAATCTCCGCTCTCTTGCCCACGTTCCCCTGCTTCTCCTCTTCCTTGGAGCCGTAACGTCTGCCCGTTATCAATACCAGCAGGCACTTTCACCATGATCTCTTCCATTCCCTCTTCCGTACCGCTTCCCTTGCAATGACGGCATGCTTTCTCTGGACGCTTCCCTAACCCGTCACAATCCGGACAAGTGCTGACGCTGGCAAACGTGCCAAAGAACGTCTGCTGTTTTCTTTCTACTTGCCCGCGTCCATGGCAAGCAGAACAATTAACTACTTTGGCTCCTGCTTCCGCTCCACTCCCTTTACAAGCTTGGCATGTCTTTAATCTCCTCAAAGACAGTTTCTTCTCTATCCCAAATACTGCTTCTTTAAAATCAAGTACCAGTTCAGTTTCCAAATCCCTTCCTTTCTTGCTCCGTTTCTCCCGTCTCCCCATGCCAAACACGTCTCCAAAAACATCTCCCAAGTCAAAATCAAAATCCATGCCTTGGAAGCCGTTAAATCCTTGGAATCCCTGCCCAAACCCGCCAGCTTGAGTTCGTTGGTAATCATTGCCAAACTGGTCGTAACGTTTTCTTTTCTCCGTATTCCCCAACGTCTGGTAC
>JAZDGP010000029.1:0-9024 GCA_043806935.1 bacterium
AGTATTTTTACCTGCGATTCCCACTGCTCCTTTATTTTGAGCGTTTCAAGGCTTCCGCTCTTTTCTTTTTTTCCAATAGGCCACTCTGGTTTCATGCGCAGATTATACCACGGTTTGCGTAATTTTCCTAATTAAAAGGAGTCTCTCATCTTCTCCTCTTATCCTAAAACTAGCGGACGCGCGCGGCAGGTGGGGCATTTGTACTGTTAAATTCTACTGCTTAATTTTCTCTGTACGCACCTGAATTGACGTGGCAGTCAGGCTACCGTCAGGATTGGTTACACCACTAGCAGTGATCATCGTTCCAACCCCTAAATCATCAGCAGTAGCAACAGCTATTTTTCCAATCTCCGTTCCAGCGGATAGCAATATAATCTTAGATCCTCCATCCCTCAGTTTCACTGTAACACTCTCTTTGTCCTTAGTAATAATCTCCCCCACTGTCAATCCACCTGCTTGCCCATTGCGCATCCGCGCTCCTGCCTGTGGTATCCGTACACGCTGTTCTGCTGACAAACTCTGTTGATCTGGCTGGCTTTGTTTGCCAGCGTAAAAACCGCCAACTCCTGCCAGTACTGCCACTAACACAACTATAAGAATTGTATTGCGCATATTTTATTGGTTAATGATTATTTTATTCATACCGCAAAGCTTCAATAGGATTGAGGGAAGCTGCCCTCCTAGCTGGATAATACCCGAATAGGATTCCAATCCCAGCTGACACCGCGAACGCCAACAGCACTGCCTGCAAAGAAATCGTGGTGGTAATACCAGCTAGTTGGGAGATCACTGTAGCGATTGTCCAACCAAGAATAACTCCAACCACACCGCCCACAAAGGTTAATAGCACCGCTTCAGCAAGAAACTGCAAGGTAATATCAGACTGGCGGGCTCCAATAGCTTTTCTGAGTCCAATCTCCCTAGTACGTTCAGTCACAGCTGTCAGCATCATGTTCATGATGCCGATCCCTCCTACTAACAAAGATATGCCGGCAATTGAAGCCAAGAAAATCGTAAACGTGGTGGTAACCTGCGTCAACGCTCCCAAGATGTCTGCTTGGGAAATAATGGAAAAATCAGCTTCCGCCACCCTATGTTTCTGTAATAACAATTCAGTAGCTGTCTGCTGCACAATGGCCATTTGATTTTTATCAAGAACAGTCAAGCTGATAGTGGACAAATAATCATCGCCAGCAAGAATCTTCTGCATGGTGGACAAAGGCACTAACACGATCTCGTCAGGATTGAAAAATCCAGCTCCGCCTTTTGCCTTCAAAATACCAACCACCTTGAAGTTAATCTTGTTGATCCTAATAGTCTTCCCGATCGGGTCAACTCCTTCGCCAAACAAATCAAAAGCGGTTGTAGGCCCAAGCACAGCCACCCGTCCCAAGCTCCGCTGGTGCTGGTCAGTGATAAATGACCCTTGGCCAGTTTCCACGTTCCGCACTGACGCGTAATCAGACAGAATGCCGATCACCGTCACGTTTGTGTTATTGCCGACAGAAGACACCACCTGAAAACGCCTCTGGAACTCAGGCGACACCGCTGCCACTCCGTCCAGTTCTTTCAACGCTTCCACATCCTCATTCTTCAAGCTCTGCCCGCTCCCTCTCCCAGACGACACCACTCCACGCCCAGGCTGTACCACTCCCGGCATGACTGTCAACAAATTAGAACCAAGCCCTTCAATACTTGATTGAATCGATCCCTTTGCCCCTTCCCCTATTGACACCATTGCAATAACTGAAGCTATGCCAATAACGATTCCAAGCACAGTCAATCCCGACCTGATCTTATTAACAACCAAAGCGGAATATGTTTCCTGAATTAAATCTTTTGTCTTCATAAGCCGTTTACCAATCTCCTGTTCCGCACATGGCTGTCATCCACCAACTGCCCATCTTTAATATGAATCACCCTCTCAGCGTGCTCAGCCACGTACGGTTCATGTGTAATTAATATAATGGTACGTCCCTGCTCCTTATGCAACTTTTGGAACGTCGCCAGCACTATTTCTCCAGTCTTAGTATCCAAATTTCCAGTAGGCTCGTCTGCCAATACCAATGACGGATTATTAACCAAAGCTCTGGCAATAGCCACCCTCTGAGTCATGCCGCCAGACAATTGGTTGGGACGATGGAACCAAAACTGTTCCGGAAAAGCAGCCGCTTGCAAGGATTGTTTGGCAATACGATCCCGTTCCTCCTGTTCTATCCCAGCATACACCAAAGGCAGCGCCACGTTCCGCAAGACAGTCGACCTTGGCAATAAATTAAAAGACTGGAAAACAAAACCTAACTTCTTGTTGCGGATGTCAGCAAGCTCGTTGTCTGACAAGCTGGAGACATCATGTCCGTCCAAACAATAACTGCCGCTGGTTGGAGTGTCTAAACAGCCTAAAATATGCATGAGTGTTGATTTCCCTGATCCTGACGGCCCCATGATTGCCACGAACTCTCCATCCTTAATCGTAAAAGAAGCATCTTTAAGCGCGACAGTCTCATTATCTTCCTGTTTGTATACCTTTGTAATGGAAAAACATTCAATCATGGGCTTAGCGCCGTAAGCCTCCTCCGCCACCAGTCATTCCAGGAATCCGCAAATTAGACGATTGCTGGTTGCCATTAGCTCCATTAGCTTGGCTGGTAATAGTGTTAGTCACTACTAAATCCCCTTCCTTTAACCCAGACACAATCTCCGTGAAATCGTCATTAGCCATGCCTATCTCAACCGTCTGCCTGATTGGCAATTGGGAAAGAATAATTGCTCCTATAGCGTTAGCGCCCTCCAGCTGGTCAACAGGCACTTCCACGTACCGGCTGTCACCTTGCGACTTAACAGCTGAATTAGGAACCAATAGTACATCAGCCTTCACATTAGTAATTATATCAGATGACACGCTCATACCCGGCTTCACCCGTTCATCCTGCGCGTCAAAAGCAATCTTAATAATGTATGAAACCACTCCTTGAGACACCGTACCAATGGAATCAATCTCTCCAACCAGTCCTGTCAAAGAAAGATTAGCCAGCGCGTCAAAGGTCAAAGTCGTTTTCTGCCCCACAGCTATCTTAGCCACATCCACTTCATTTAAAGAAATCTCCGCTATCTGTTGTTTTGTGATCATTGTGGAGATTATCCCTCCAGAGGAAATAGAATCTCCTTTCTTAAGGTCAATAACGGCTACAACGCCGTCAAAGGGAGAACGGATAAAATAATCCGCTAATTTTTCTTTAGCGTCAGCCAAAGTATTTTCTCTCTGTTTCACGCTTAGTTCCTGTGACTGGATATCCAATTCATCTGCTCCTGCTTTTAACTTTGCCAAAGATTCAGTACGTTCCGCTATTGACCGCTCGGCATTTGTAATCGTCTCTTTGCTTGTCTGGATTGTCCTCTGAATCGCCAACAAACTAAGCAAGTGGCTGTTAGCCTTGCCTGTAAATCCGTTAAGGGCTGTTAAATGCGTGTTAGAAATCGTATTGACTCTCAAGTTCCTTTCAGCCAGCTTATCCTGGTAAAACTGGATTAAATTATTCGTGGCTTTAATGGCTTCCGCGATCTCTTTGGATGTTTCATACGTTTGGTCTATTAAAGACTCAATGACTGTCTTGTCAGAAAAACGGCTGGCTGTCTTGTAACTGTTAAATGTTAAATCATAGTCTGTTCTAGCTATCTGGTAGCGGCTATCCGTATCACGTTGGTACTGAACCACTTTCTCGTCATAGCTTTTAACCGCGTCAGCGTAGTAATTAATATTCCACTGTCCTCCGCTGGCTAAACCAATGGTAGAACTATAAAGAGTGTCCTGCAACCCAGTCATGATCGCTGGCAAGTCAAGAAACGCGTTAGCAACCGTGTTAAATCCGTCCTCGTACTCTTTAGCCAGATCATCTTCCGCTTTCTGCTTGGATTCCTTAGATTGCGCTAAAGAATTCTCCGCTTGCAAAACAGACAATTGGTCAGCAGGCTGTTTGAGCTTCTGCAATGACAGCCTTGCTGACAGTAAATTAGCTTCCGCGTCTCTCACTGCCTTATTGGCGTCCCTAGCGTCTAATTGCACTAATAACGTTCCCATCTTCACTTCCTGCCCGTTCTTCACTCCCACGTATACTACGTCTCCTCCTGCCTTAGCTTTGACATCCACCTGGCTGGAGACCGTAACTTGTCCGCTGCCAGACACACTACTCACCAACGTACCTTTCTCCGCTGTTGCTAGAATGTATCTAACTTGTCCGTCAGTGCTGGTAAACTTTTTAAAACCCCAATAACCGCCACCAACTAAAGCAATTGCCAAAACACTGGCAATGACTTTGTGGTGAACAGCGAATTGTGTAATTTTATTGACCATAAAGAATAATTAAAACCTGCGAGAGCCTCTGCTTGGCTTGGCCGGCATTTCTGGTAAAGGCATTACCCTGATAAACTTAGCCTCAATCTGGCCCTGTTCGTTGGGATCTCCAATCACCACCAGATAATCATTAACCTTCAAGTTAGCGATCTTTACAGTCTCTCTAAGCCGTTTAATCGCTGTCATGTCTTTCACCGCCACAATCTTCTCCACCTCGTCCTTGCCTTTAACCACCAAGATACCGCCGTCAATCTTAATAATCTGCCCAAACACTCCGTGGGATTCAATGAATTCCTTGTTTCCTATTTCACTAAAGAATCCCTCTTTGGGGCCGCCAAAATTCCTGTGGTAATTCTCTCCCCAACGGTAGGAGAATCTAGCTTTCTGGTAACCGACTGTCATTCCTGCTCCAAACACAACCAAAAAGACGGCCAACACTCCAATTGCCCATAGTGTTATCTTAAATGCCTGCGATTGTAAAATTTCGTTTATGTTCATATGGTTATGAAGTTAACGCCAATCCTTTAAAATCCCTGATTAATATTTTTAAGGACTGGAGGAAAATAAATATGACAAAAAGAGTCAAAGCAAGGCTTGCTACTGGCAAAGATTCTAATAACGCCGTCCCAAAGCTTTGCCAATTGCCAACAAGTTCTCTCCCGTCTGATAACGCCAGAGAAATGAAAGCAGTGAATCCTGACACTGCCAGCTCCGTGCGCAACCATTGGATCGCCGGAATAGCAGTTGCCAATGAACCAACTAACAAAATAGAAAACAGCATAAACCGCCTCCGTACGTCATGGAGACGCTCTTCTCTAACTATTCTAGCCATGACCCGCTGGAAAAGGTCAGAAGACGGAAGCTGGTAAATTAAACTCATGACTAATACTACGATTCAAAGAACTGTTTTGGCGCGTCCCTAGGCTCCAAGCATCTGCCGTAATAGCAATAAAGCCCTGCGATGCCTGCTCTTTATAGTGTTGATTGACTCTCTTTCTTTGTCAGCAATCTCCTGGAAGGTCAACTGGCAGTTGTAATATTGCTCCATCACCTGACGGTATATTGGAGCTAATTGCTCCAATAGGCTGTTAAGATAGGAAGACATCTCTTTTCTTTCTATAATCTGGTCAGGTAAAGGAGATCCGTCTACTAAAGTATCTAAGACAACATTATTGCCTTCTTCGTCTTCAAACATGGAAAATGGAATTGTTTTTTTCTTTTTCAAAAAGTCAAAAGCAGTATTTTTAGCTATCCTGTACAACCATGGTTTAAATGGCTGGTTAACATCAAAACGTTTGAGGTGCTTCCAGACCTTTACGAATGTATCTTGTACAATGTCTTCAGCGTCTTGTTTATTACCCACGTACTGGTAGGCAAAACGATATACTGCCAAAAGATGGCGTTGGATCAATAGCTCCAAAGACTTGCGATCCCCCTCCAGATAGGCGTTTATAAGCTGTTTGTCTGATAATGATTGTTCCATTTCAATACCGTCTATTCACGGTAGCACAAACCGCTTGATTTCTCAATAAAAACAACTCAACTGGAATAGTTGAGCTGTTAATCTGGTGGATTTACTGGCCGTGTGATGCGCGATGAGCCAGATTCCAAAGCCAGCCACAAATGTACCCCATGATATAACCAATAACGAATGTAACAATGACTAGCATCAAGGCGGTTAAAAAGGCAAACGGATCAATGCTGTATTGGAAATTCAAGAAATGCAAGCCAAGAATCCAATCTAAAAACGGCTTAGCTAATCCCACAAGAACCATGAGCGCCCAAACGGTATGCCATATGGCGAGTATTCCTCCTAACACTAAACCTACCTTATGCGCGCTTACTTGATTCATAATCGTGAATTTTTTATTAAAGTCAAATGAGACTCTTTAAACAGTCTTGGACATTTTATCGTATTGTTCCATCATCGCCCGCTGGTCTTCGTTAGCTTCTTTGATCACTTCCCGAAACAGTTCTTCTTTTTCCTTAGCGCTGGCATGATGGAAAAAATAAGAAAAATCGTTCCGCGGCGTCTGTCTCCCAAAAAGCTTTCGCAAAAAGAGTTTCATATAATTAGTTCTTTGAATTATAATTTTTTTGGCGGCAAATTCCTTTTATCAATCAGGTATTTATAGCTTGCTTGATCGCGGTCTCAAGTTTTTCCGGTTCATCCGTTCCAATACGGTAGATTGTTCCATTCTTCATTCGAATTTCAACCGCGTCAAAGCCGGAGACATTAAAAATCCACATACGCGGCCAAAACCACAGCCGTATACCCCAGCCGTAATACCAATGATTTTTTACCTGTGCCACTGAAGCAATCTCACTCGCCGCGAATTTTTTGCGAAAAATTCCATAGCCAAACTTGATCCGAAGATAATTTTCGTCAATGGACGTTGCCAGCGTTGTAAACGATGCAAGAATAAACAAAATCAATGCCATTATGGCAGTAATGGCAAAATTTGTGCCTGAGTAGTACGAAGGAGGCTCGGCGGAGGCTGTAATATACATCCACGCAAAGAGAACCAGCACAGCAATTAAGACAATCAGCATCAGATACCCAATTTGAGTGTGTTTGTATGTGGTCATATTTTTTTTAATTTAACGTCCAGATTGCGTAGTTTAAGTACATTGCAAAGCTAACCCAGAGAATGTAGGGCACAAGAAGCCAGGCGGCCGGACGGGAGATTTCATAAAATGCGACAATCGTGGCGAGAATGGCGAGCCATAGGAAAACGATCTCAATCAACGCACCGCCGGGACTGTGCAGACCGAAAAAGATAATTGACCAAAGGGTATTCAAGACCAGCTGGCCTATAAATATGCCGAGACCAATTCTTACATCTTTGCGATCCAGTCCTTTCTTCCAGATCAGGAATGCCGCAATACCCATAAGGACGTACAAGATTGTCCAAACAGGACCAAAGAGCCAGGACGGAGGGTTATTAGACGGTTTAATTAAAGCAGCGTACCACGTCCCTATGGAAGGAGCGGTAAACACCGAACCGATGATACCGGCTAGTTCAGAGACCGCAATAGCTATGATGAGTTTGAATGGGTTGTTAAGTTTCATGGCTATTTTTATTATCTAATAATTTCTCTGCTGGTGATAAACCATTAAGGATTTCATGAGGGAAGTAATTCCAGGCGTCGGTTACCAATTCAAGAATGCTGTTCAATTCTGCGATGTCTCCGCCGCGATCAAACATGTCGACTACTTTCATCAGGTCGTCATTGCTATCTTCATGGAAGATAATATCTTTAATGTCCTGCAGAGAAAAATCACTCTTGATTTCCTTGAGCATGGCCAAGAGATCCTGTTCGATCTCTTGACGACGTTTAAGGATTTGATGTTTTGATAGTATTTTCATAGTTTTTTACCAACTCAGCGAAATCTTTTGGTGTGTATTTATCCCATTCTTCCTGCTTCACATACAACATTTTGTAAGTAATTTTCTTCTGCCTTTCATTCGCATCATCACACCACTGTTTCAATCGTTCAATTTTGAGAGGATCATCTAAATCCTCCCTGCCTTTAGTCTCAATAATGTAAATATTTTTATTATCCACTTTCACAAAAAAATCTGGATAATAGTAAGATATTGATCCATCAGCATTTTTGTAATCAATCTTGAAATGCACCTCGTAGTAGTTCTTAGCGAATGAAACGACGTCATCGCACCTCTCCAAAAAATCACCAAACTCCAATTCAAAATCACTATCACCGACAATCTTGTTAAACACGCTCTTTTTAGGTAGGAAATATTTCCTATCATTCACTACAAACGGTCTGCTATCACTTACTTTGATGTAGTTTTTAACTTCCGTATCCCCGACATCTTTGACTGTTAAATTATTTATTTCTTTTTTAAAAGTCTCAATAATGGTTTTTGTAGCTTCCAATTCTGATAAATTCCGCAATACGTTCAAGTCATCAAGAACGATTGGATTCTCAAACAAATACTTTTCCACAAACTCCTTAACTTTGCCAAATAAAATATCATAACACCCAAATAGACGAAGTTCCTTCATAATTGTCTGCGCAAAGAAACCTATCGCATTTTGGTAATTCGGCTGAATGGGGGCTTCCAAAACAATTTTATGATGCTCTTTATCCTCAATCACGGTCTTAAACACTATTTCTTTCTTCTCTCCCTCGCTAAATTCTCTTAGCTTGATTTTCTGGCGTCCAAATCCAGCCACATTGAGATCTATAAGATTTTTATATTCCCGTTGAATCCGAGGAGTAAGGATTGGCAGTTCAATATCTAATTTTGGAATATCTTTTTTCACATTCTGATTATCAACCTCAATGACAATGGGAGTTATTGGGCCCACTCCCGTGCCCATCGTTCTCTTTTCTAGCTCAACACCTTCCGCCTTGATTGACTCGACGAATTCCATGAACGCTGGAGTGCCGATCACGCTCACGTATTCCTCCACATCGTCTCTGCCAAAAAACATTCTCCTTAAGCCTCGCCCAAGTGTTTGCTCCGGAAGAATATTTGACTGCGCGGAATACGCCCGAAGTCCAACGATGGTGGTTACGTTTTTTACGTCCCAGCCTTCTTTGAGCATCAAGACGGAAATAATCACCTTGAATGGACTTTCTAGACTGTCAATCGCGTTCGCTTGATCTCGCAGCTTCCGTAACTCTTCCTCATCCTTACCTT
>JAZDGP010000030.1:0-3791 GCA_043806935.1 bacterium
ATGGAATTGTTTGTTTCCTACGTTTTTAAGAAATGGAAGCTTCATCGGGTGGAATTGGATGTGTATGAATATAATCCTAGAGCGATTAAGGTGTATAAAAGATTGGGATTCAAGGTGGAAGGGAGACGAAGGGAGCGAGTGTTGTATAAAGGCAGATGGTATGATGATATCCACATGTCTATACTTGATCGAGAGTGGAAACGCAAATAGCAAATAATAAATAATTAGTTTTACCAGACAAGCCCCGTGGAAACCACAGGGCTTGTTTTATTATCTATTGGTCGGGGTACCGAGACTCGAACTCGGAATCTCTTGCTCCCAAAGCAAGCGCCTTAGCCAATTAGGCCATACCCCGTAGGGAACAGCATACCAATAAAACACTCCATTGACAAATATATTCTATTATGCTATCTTTATAGTAAATCCCTTGATGTTAAGTAGGGGATTTTTTGTAACTAACCAATATGTATAAAACAACCATTTATTTAGCCATTATAGCTGTTTTAGGGAGCTTTATAGCTTCCCAGGCCAGTACTATTGGCTATGACGTGTCTGGTATTATAGACCAGGTTGAAATCGCTACTTTGGCTGGTAAAGAAACAATGGACATTAAGCCAAGCCGTGTCACCAAGGTGTTAACAACTGCTTATTCCAGCACTCCTGACCAAACAGACGCTACGCCGTTTATTACGGCTAAAGGCACTGAAGTACGTGACGGAGTGATTGCCGCCAATTGGCTTCCGTTTGGCTCCAAGGTTCGTTTCCCTGACATCTCTCCAGATAAGATCTACATTGTGGAAGACCGCATGCATCCTCGTTTTGACAACCGCATAGACATATGGATGTCTTCCAGGGAGCAAGCCATTAAGTGGGGAGCGAAGTATCTGACTGTGGAAATTTGGTATCCAGCGCCCAAGGAATTAGCCAGCAGGTCTTGACAAAATTTTCCAGTCTGCTAAACTTTTATCACAAAGCGCTTTTGGTTCGCCTTTCATAGTAGCCGGAAGCTCCGAGAAACACCGTTCTTAAGAACGGTGTTTCGATTTTTAATATTAATTTTTTCCAATCCATACTTTAGCCGCTCCTAAAGCTGATACAACAACAGTAAGGCCAGCTGCCCACCATGTTTGTTTGGCCTTATCTGGCGGCTGGTAGTCTTGTATTGATTGCCGCAACGTCTCTTGCTCTCCTTTCACAGTCTGTATGTCATTGCTGTCTCTTGGGATGATGCCTAATATCCCGCGGTCAGTGATTGTCACTCCAGTCACTGACACAGTGTCTCCTTCTTTGGCTTTGGTTGAAACTTTCTTAAGCAAGATTTTAACTTCTCCAGAACCGTCATCAATTACCCAAGCAGTCTTGCTGGCTGACACGATAGTCCCTTTTACTGACACTAAATAGCCGTCTTCATCCACGTCAGCCGTTGCTAATGGCAGTGGGATAATCTTCTCTTGTTTGTTTAGCAGTATTACGTCTTCCAGTTTTTTCACTTTAATTCTGTTGTCAGATAATTCGCCAGTTA
Source organism: bacterium (assembly GCA_043806935.1). GTDB lineage: Bacteria > Patescibacteriota > Patescibacteriia > JAZDGP01 > JAZDGP01 > JAZDGP01. The sequence continues at coordinate 1,523 of JAZDGP010000030.1, forward strand.
TTTTGACTAATTGCCCTGTGGCAAAGGACGGCCAGTTGAGCCTGGCTAAGGTTATTCTGGTGGCTGGCCAGCCAGCAGTCATTACCAATGGGCCAAGCTGTCCTGGAGGGAGTAGGATTGTCCCTGTGATAGTAACTGTTTTATCAGTAAGGGTTTTCTTAAGGTCAGTGATAGACAACTGGTCTTCTACTACGGATAGATCATCCATAGGATCTAGTTCTTCAGAGATGTAAGTTTCTTCGTTAATATCATCATCAGTGTTTTTTAATTCTTCCTTGAGAGCAGTGGCGGTGTAGAGCGGGCTGTTTTTAGCTGTAGGTATCTCTTCCTCCAAATTAAGTTCAGTAATAATGTTTTCAGTCCCTGGAGTTGGTTGAGCCCACAGCCACTCTGTTCCTACTAGGCTGTAGCTTTTTCCGCTTATAGCTGTTGGGTAGGAAACAGTGGAAGCAGTGCCGTCTGGAGCTACTAGATTGACCGCGCCGCCAGTGTTTGCTAATGACAGCTTGGTTTGTGGACGGAAGAAAGCTATCTGGTCGTTTGGTTGGATAATGTCATTAGGGAGATTAAAGGAACTGGAACCAATAGTTAATTTCCAGCCTAAGAGGTTAATAGATTGACTGCCTGAATTGAGGATCTCTACGAATTCGCCAGTACGGTCGTCTCCTGGCGGGTCTGGCAGCGCCTCGGTGATAGCCAGATTAGCGCTTGATGAGGAACTGGTTTGGGTGTTTGTTACGTTAGTTTCCTCATTACCAGTTTGGTCATTGTTGTTATTGCCATTACCAGATTCTTGGCCAGTATTTGTGTCTCCAGTATTACCAGTTCCTCCTTGGTCATTGTTTCCGCCACCATCCTGTCCGTCTCCTGTTTCATCCGGTATGGTCCAATTGCTGTTTGGCAATCCGGCCGTATCTTTGGAAAGATGTTCCTGCCAGTTAGCGGAAGTGTAATCCAAAAGATTGGTATCCTTTCGTTCCAAAGAATATTTAGCTGTTTGTATATAAGTAAAACTTTCCACTATGTTTCCTTGGCTGTCTTTAATGGCAATACTCTCTCCGTTAGTGGACAAACTGCCCCAGCTGGAATCTATTAAGGGGATGAAGGAAGGGAAGTCTGGGTGGTCAGTCAGAAAACTGTCTGGGTTGTTGGCAATGACTACGAATGATCCAGGAGCGATTATTAATCCGTTGCGGTATTCTTTGAGGCTGTGGTTGGTGCTGTCTTCAAAGAACTTCCAGCCAGTGATATCAATAGGCTGGCCAGAACGGTTGTAGAGTTCCAGCCATTCTTTATCAGCAGCTGGGACTGGAGCTATTTCAGTGATAACAACAGGAGGAAGATTGTCAGCGAGAGCTGGCAGTGATGATAACAGCATAATGATAATGACAAAAATAGCAGGCATATTTCTACCGTAGCAACCCTGCTGATTTTGCCAAGACAGTTATTAACTTCCACGACAGCCGTCGTTTTACTTGAAACAAGGCTAACCTTCTGGTAGCTTTACAGTTGGGGACGTGGCGAAACTGGCAGACGCGCCTGGTTTAGGACCAGGTACCGAAAGGTTTGAGGGTTCGACTCCCTCCGTCCCCACCATTCGCAACTTTCGCCGTTTTGGGAAAGGATTGCCTCGCGGCTTCGCCGCTCGGCATTCGGGCTTTGCGCTTTGCGCAAAGCCATAAAATCCCACGGCGGGCAAAAAGAAAAGGAAATGAATTTGTCCAAAAATTTGGGGTTCGTTCCGACTTTTTGAACGAACCGCTTCATTTCCTCATAGTTTTCGGAAGAAGCCAAATTTTTGGCTTTTTTCGTATCTAAAATCCACGCACGCAAGGGTTGGAGCCAATTCTTTCCTGTTTGTCCAAAATCTTCCAAATCGTTTGCAAGAGAAACTTTTTGTTTTAATAGTTCCTCTTTTTTCGGCAAATAATTTTCTTTCGGAATATCTCCGTCAATGTAGGCGGAAACTAATTTATCCAGTTTCTCTTGCGTTTCCAAAAGTTTATTTTTCAGATTTTGGACAAACTTTTGCGACGAGTGATTATTCTCTTTTTCCCATTCATCAACTTGCCTCAACATTTTTGAAGTCCACTCGTCGCAAATGGCAACGCTTTGAAGCCGTGCCTTGATTTGCGCGGCAAGGTCTTTTTCTTGGATATATTTTTGCGAGCAAACACCTTTCTTTTTTGTGCAACGATAATAGCGATATAGTCCGCCGCACTTGCCGCGCGAAAATTGCGCCGTGATCGCCGAGCCGCATTCTCCGCAA
>JAZDGP010000031.1:0-14613 GCA_043806935.1 bacterium
AAATGTTTATGTTCAATCTGTCCAGTTGCTTTATCCAGCGCTAATAGTCGTGAATGATCCCTTTGTTCAATGGGAGTTTGCGCGATCAGTTCTTTGGGAAGCTGGTAGTCAAATTCAGAAAGGTTCATGAGAACAAAGGAATGGTTGGAGCTTCCATTCCTATATGCTTGTATCCATGAGGCGTCAGCACCCGCCCCCTGGACGTCCTAGCGATGAATCCCAGCTGCAGCAGGTAAGGCTCGTAAATGTCTTCAATAGTGCCTTCCTCTTCAGACAAAGCCGCTGCCAAGGTATTAAGGCCGACTGGACCTCCGCTGAACTTTTCTGCCATTAGCTTTAGCAGTTGCCTGTCTATGTTATCCAAACCAAGCTGGTCAATTTCAAGTTTAGAGAGCGCTAGTTCTGCCAGTGAAGAGGTAATAATTCCGTCTCCTTTCACTTCAGCGTAATCTCTCACTCGTTTTAATAATCTGTTAGCGATTCTAGGAGTGGCCCTGGAGCGGGAAGCAATAGCGGAGAGAGCTGGCGTTTCCGCTGTTACCTTTAAAATGTTCGCTGATCTTTTTATAATCTCCTCCAGTTCAGAGGGCTGGTAGAATTCCAGACGGAATGTGGATCCAAAGCGGTCTCTAAGAGGAGAGGACAGTAAATGGTACTTGGTAGTCGCTCCGATAATTGTAAACTTAGGCAAGTCTAATCGTAATGTTCTCGCGGACGGTCCTTTACCCACAACAATGTCCAATTGGTAGTCTTCCATGGCTGGATAGAGAACTTCTTCAATGACGTGATTTAACCTATGGATCTCGTCTATGAACAGAATGTCTCCATCTTGCAGGTTGGTAAGAATTGCCGCTAGATCTCCAGCACGTTCTATTGCTGGCCCTGACGTTACCCTAATAGCGGTATTCATCTCTTTGGCAATGATATGAGCTAATGTTGTCTTGCCAAGCCCTGGAGGGCCGTATAAAAGCAAATGCTCTATTGGTTCCTTACGGTTCTTAGCAGCTGACATTGCAATAAGGAGGTTGTCTTTGACTTTTGTCTGTCCAATGTAGTCAGCAAGATGTTTTGGACGTAAAGACATATCAAGTCTCTGGTCATCCACAGACTGATTATCCGCTAATGTTAGGTCTTTTTTAGGCATTTAAATGATTATAAATAATACCTTAGTATTGACAATCTAGCAATGTTATGATAAGCTCTCTTGATTACTTTATAAACGTATTTCGTTCTCATTGGCCTGGGGTCACGACAAGCATGGGGGCTGGTATGAGCTTATGTCCGGCTTTGGCTCGACATCTGCTAATACTATCCTTCTTGACCCCAGTTCAGCGGGAATGATTTGTTGGGGAGATTAGAGAATCTCAGCTACAATAGTACTTGTCATTTGGATTTCAGTCTATAGCTCCAACAGTATTTGTTTCCAGCTTACCCGTATGGTTGTTCTACTAGGATAATGATGCGGGTGGGAAGGAAGGAAATAAAGAACATTGACTAAGCCGTATGGGAACTTGATGTTTTCATACGGCTTGAATTATTTAAGGGAGGAAAGTATGAGAAAAATATTTTGTTTACTTGTGACAATGATAGGTGCGTTGATGCATAAAGGTTTTTCAGTAGTAGTTGATTATTCATTGTCTTTGCAAGAGATGATAGACGAAGGAAAATTCTCTTCTACGAATGAAGATATCGTGGAAGCTAATTTTCCACTCAGAGAAAAAGGAAAGCAAAAAATCACCATTGAGCTTAAAAATTTTGGTAAGTTTATGCACCCAGATGATGTGTTGTCAGATTTTGATAAGAAAGGTCTTCGTCCAGCTTCCCTTCCTGAACTTTGCGCTCTAGGCGCAAAGTATCCTGGTCTTAAGAAAAAAAAATTGATACTTGCTCTGGGTTCTGTCTGGGCGGATCCTGATAGTTACTGTTACTATCCTTGTATTCACAAGGATGCGGAAGGGCGTTGGTTGTGCTTGATTGCCTGGCACGATGGCCTTGATGGCCATTGCTGGTTTGCTACCGTCCGAAAGTAGTATCCTTGGAATCTTGGCACCTTTGTACTCAACTGATTTTTATTCCCGATTAGAAAGCCATATTAAAACTTGATGTTTTAATATGGCTTAAGTTAAGGAGAATCACATGGAAGAATTAAAATTGTTTTTTTTGGTTATTGCCTTAATAATAGCGGGTTGTGCGGGCGTCATCCTAATTTTCGTACTTGCGGCAACAGATTCATCAGATTTTAATGATACTAAGAGTTTTATAAAGAGTTTAATCAGAGATATAAAGATTTTATTCAGCAAAAGTCCATGACGAAATCATCATGGATTTTTTTGTTTCCTAAAGACCTAGACAGGCAATGTCCGTTGTGTTAGGTTAGAAGTGATCAACATTATTAATAATTTAACTATAAGGAGGTTTACATGAGGAATAAAATTAAATACATGTCATTCATGGATAAGATAAACTTAATCATGGTGACGATCTTGTTTCTAGCTTCTTGGTTTCTTATTGATACCAAAACATCCGATCATCTTACGTATAAAGAAGTTATCTACGTTTACGCTGTAACTCTATTTTTGCCCACAGTTTGGTTGTTGGTTGTTTGTGCGTCGTTAGATTTGTCGCGCAAGCCATTTCCTGAAAGCGTGACATGGATTGTTTTAATTTGTATAGCAAGCATTTTGTTGAATTTGTCCGCTTTAACAGGTGGTTATAAGCAAATTGTTTTTGCCTTCTCCGCTGCCGTTGTTATCCTTATCCTGCTTTACGTTTTGAACCGCGGAGTGAAATTGTTTGGCGACCAATATCTAACAATTATTGGTGGAAGTTTAGCTTTAGTCTTTTTGGTATTTACGTCCATTCCTTGGTTTTTTGGGTTTGGAAAATGATTTTTTTAAAAGAGTTCGTTTGAAACAGACGGACTCTTTTTGTTATTGACAAAGTAGCTACATTGTATATACTTAGGATATGAGAACAAAACTAAAAAGATGGGGTAACAGCTTGGCAGTGAGAATTCCTCAAACTATAGCGTCAGAAATAAAGCTTTTTGAGGGTGATGAATTGATCTTGCTTTCGCAAGGTCAAAGAATTGTTGTCACAAAAGCGCCTCAAACCGAAACAACTCCGACACTTGAAGAATTGGTGGCTGGCATTACGGAAGAAAATAAACACGAGTTGTGGGATTGGGGTAAACCTGTTGGTAAAGAAGTTTGGTAATATTTTTATGCCATCAAGTTATGTGCCAGATCGTGGGGATATTGTATGGATATCTCTTGATCCAGCAATTGGTCATGAACAAAAAGGGCGTCGCCCTGTGTTAATTTTAACTAATCAGCTGTATAACGGACGGTCTGGCATGGCGGTTGCCGTGCCGATTACGTCCCAGATAAAAGGTTATCCGTTTGAAGCGCGGATTATTACTTTGCATGATAAGGTAACTGGCGTAGCGTTGGTTGATCATCTGCGGGCGATTGATTGGCAACAGCGCCAAGCGGAGTTTATTATTAAAGCGCTTCCTACGGTAGTGATGGAAGTGGCGCAAAAAGCAAAACGTCTCCTTGAGTACTAATTCCCCGTCCCATTAACCTCTGGAGTCTGCCCATTAGGCTGTACAGCCGTCCCTTCCACAGGCGTAATGGTGTACTGCGTGGTGTTATTCTCCACCTTGAGGTTGCCGAGCAAAGTACCAGTTTCAGTCTTCTTAGCTTCCAATTCCTCCTTGCTCACTCCCACAAAGCACACTGCCTGCCATGGCTTGTACTTGCTCCTGAATTCCTGCTTTCTTATCTGTCCGTCAGGCATGGTAACAGTGTAGATAAGCAAAGCCTCCGCTCCGTTATGCGCTTTCTCAGTGCACTTCTCTTTCCCTGGAGCTAGATCAGCGGTGTATACAACCTTCTTAGCTGGAGGCGGCGTGCTGCTTAATACTTTAGGGGTGGGCCAGAGAGATACTCTCCCGTCTTTAGTGCCCCAGAACTCAAAAAACAAGTCGTCTTTTTCCATCCTGGTTTGTATCAAGATATAATTGCCAGTGTCATTCTTGAATCTGAAATCAGGAGCAGGATCATAAATGGTGGCGTCAGTGCCAGCCGGAGCGTAGTATTGGACTTGGTAGGAATGATTTTGCCTTACGGTGATTGGCAGCCCTGATTCTAACGCTGTTCTAAATGTGGTAGTGCCAATCTGGCATAGCCCTCCGCCAAACTCCGGAATAGTCCTGTTGCCTTTGATCACCAATTCAGGGAGATATCCAGCTTCAGCGTCCACCTTGCCCAATGCTTTTAGCAAAGAAAATTCTTCGTTTGGAGCGATTAAGATGCCGTTAAGTTTGTACGCTCCAGTTTTGATGTTATGCCGGCGATTGGACGGTGAACCGCTAAAGTTTGATTTCCCAATGCCTATGATTTCTTTGATGCCAAAGTCATTGACGTCGCCAGTCTTGATCTTGGCTTGAGCGATAGTTATTGGCAATGTTATTTCTTTCTTTCCCTCCAGCAGCTGGCTAATGATTTCTCGCGTCTTGTCTTGGTCAATCATCCGGCCGTCATGGCTTGGCTGGAATACAGACATGCGGTTAGTTTCTTTGTCCAGCTCAAATTTGGCGTCCTGGGCTTGGCGGTCAAAAGAGGAAGCAAGTTTGGAGATTTTATTTTTGCCAAGGTCGCTTAATCCCCACCGCGGTAAACGGTTATTACCTTGGGCTTCCAGCCAGTCAGGCAAGGTTTCTTTGGTGATTGATGTTAATTGTTCCCCATCTGCCATGATAGCCACTGGTAACTTATCCAGCAGTGCGGGAATATCTTTGAGTAGCGGAAGAGCCGTGATTCTGGAGATGGATGGCTGTACGTCCGTGATTGTCAGCCTAATGGGGTTTAATTCCCCCTTGGCAAGCATTGTTTCCATTTGTTTGGAAACTTCTTCCCACTGTATGGCAGTACCTGGAGAGCCAGCCGTAAAGTCGTACTGATTGTCTTGGAATACTAATCTTGGATTCTCCGGCGCTTTGACGTAAGCTTTAAAAACTTCATCTAAATATTTTTGCGTCTGTTCTTGGTTGATCATCGTTTGGAACGGCAATTCGGGCGTTAACAGCTTTCCTTGGATAATCTCCCATAACGCTCGGTATGGATTAACAGCCCGTCCCCATTGGGACACTGTTTGGTAAGTTTTATCTTTATCAATTGAGTAGAGAGGCACGCTCAAGTCCGGATTGGTAGGTGATGACAGGGTTGATGGAATGGTGACTGTAACGTTTTTAACCGTTACTTTGATCCCTTTCTTCTCCAATTGTTCCGCCCATTGGCTAATTTTCTTTTTAGCTTCAGCGAGGGGAAGATCTCCGACTGTCTGTCCGCCTAAGCGAAGCCCTGGATAAACTCTGTTTGTGTAAGCAAATGGAATAGCAAAACCAGCGGCTGCCAGGATTGCCGCGGCAATAATAATAACAGCTATCCAGCGTACAAAATTATTATTCTTTGTTGGTATTTTTCTGGCCGTGAACATTCCTCTTTCTGATAACAATATTCCTCCCTGACGGCTTGTCAGCCTTTGGCAGGGTAATGGTCAAGATTCCGTTAGTGAGGTCAGCTTCTGCCATGTCAGGGTTTACTTCCACTGGCAGGACAATGGAACGGGAGAAAGCTCCCCAATGGCATTCACGGTAGTAGTAATCGTCCTGTTTCACCTCTTGAGACTTGCGCCGTTTGCCACGGATGGTCACAATGTCGCGCTCAACGTCAATATCCAGATCGTCAGGATTAACGCCGGCAATAGCGGCTTTTACCACTAAGTTCCTGCCGGTCTGGTATACATCTAACGCCAATTGGCCGTGGTCAGCGTCCAGCCAGTCAGAGAGAGTGGCGTCAGTCTGGCCGATGTCATTTGTTTCCCAGTCCTCTGGCAGTTTCTTTTTAAATAAGGAGAGCATGTAGGTATTGTACCAATAAGACGCAAAGAGGGGAACAGCGGAAAATGAAAAGCTGGTCTTGATAACCAGCTTTCATGTAAAAGGTTTATTATTCCATGTGTAATGGGAAATACATTACAAAAGTTGTTCCTTTGCCAACCACTGAATCAACCGTGATATAACCTCCATTGTCTTTAATCATCTTATAGACTGTAGCGAGCCCCAAGCCTGTGCCTTTTGCTTTGGTTGTAAAGAAAGGATCAAAAATTTTTTCTTTAATCTCTTCTGGTATGCCAGCGCCTGAATCTTCCACTCGGATGAGGCAATATCCCCCTTTCTTGATAGCTGTCCGTTGTAGGATGATAGGTTCAGTGATTACCACGTTTTCCGTGCTAATCGTAAAGGTGTTGGTATTTCCATTCATCGCTTCGGAGCTGTTCTTCGCTAAGTTGAGAAGAATCTGCCTTAGTCCTGATACATTGAATTGAATGAACGATCTGGCAGCCAAACGGAGAGTGACTTCAACTGGTTTATCCTCGAATATGTTTTTGATGAAATGCATGTACTGATTTAATTCTTCATTAACGTCAAAAATTTCCGTTTCTGCCATTTTTGGTTTGTTGAATTCAAGAAGACTTTCAATCATTTCGGATGCGTCTTTTTGGGCGATTGTCATTCTATTGATATACTCGTTAAGAGGGTTGTCAGGATTTAGAATATGCCGCATAAGGTCCAGATTACCCTGCATTACAGTAATCAAGTTGTTTAGATTATGAACAATCGTGCTGGCAAGCATGCCTATAATTCGAAGGTTTTTTTCATGCGCCGCTTGCGCTTCATTTTGTTTTTTGTCGTTGATATCAACAATCATGCCAACATAACCGTAGAGTTGTCCGTTCCGTTCGTCTTTCCAAACTCTTGCACGTTCTTCGCAATAAATTAAAGTCCCATTTTTTGTTTTAAACCTTGTTTCATGGGATATTTTTCCTTTGCCTTCCAGGCTCGTTTGAAATAGCTTTCTTTCCTGAGGATCAGAGTACAGAGCGATTGGTCCAAGTTTCAGCAATTCTTCTTTAGTGTAGCCGAACATATCGGCTAATTGCTGGTTAACCGTAAGGAATTTGCCGTCAGGAGTGCTTACAAACAGCCCTACAGGAGATTCCTCGAATATCAATTTATACGCGTCTTGTTTATTTTTCATAACTCCTCCTTTGTTAGTTAAAGTTTAAGGTTCTTTGGTAAAACTATTTTTAGTTTACCAAATCATAAATATGTTGTAAACAACTTATCCATTGACCTTTCTCCTAATTGCACTACAATTACCCCATTATGAAAAAACAGCCATACAATAGTTTTTGGAGGCTTGGACGGCCGGAACATAACACCCAGTATTATTCCATTAACGCTGACGGAGAGTTAGTCATTAACGAAGGGCATTACCAGTACAATATCCATGATTTGATCAAGAAATACGGCACTTCCTTGGAGATAGTCCTTCCTTTTGTCATTGAACAGCGCTTGGAAGATTTGTTTGATACCTTTGCCAAGCACAGCTATTTGCAGAAATACCGCGGCAAGTTCTCTTACTTTCTGCCTTTAAAGACCAACCAGAATAAAGAGTTAGTCTTACCTGCTTTGTCTGAAGGGGCGAATCTGGAAACATCGTCAGCTAACGAGCTGTGGCTGATCAGGCGGTTGTTTGAACAGGAGCAATTCAATCCTGATTTAAGATTGCTATGCAACGGCCCTAAGACTGTTTCATATTTTTCTTTAATTAACGATCTGCAGGCTAAGGGAGTCAATGTCATCCCGATCATTGAGGACATTAATGAGCTGGAGATGCTGAAAGTGTATAAAGGGGAAGTGGGGATCAGGGTGGAATTGGGATTAAGGATTAATTCGCATTGGGATAAACGGGTGGGGCGGTTTGGTTTGGTGGCCAATGAGATTTTAAAACTTGGCAGGATTAGGAATTTGAAGATTCTCCACTACCATATCGGCTCCCAAGTGGAGAGCCTCAAAGACATGCTAACAGCTGCCAGCCAAGCAATGGAATTATTCATTGAACTGAAGAAAGCCAATCCGTCTTTGGACACTTTGGACTTGGGAGGCGGTTTACCTGTTCCTTATGACCAGAACCAGACGTTTACATTGGACCAGTTTGTTAGCAAGCTGCTCGGAAGGATCAAGAAGATGGCTGATCACGCCAACCTTTCCCATCCCAACCTGATTGGCGAGTGGGGCAGGTACATCATGGCGCCTGCGCAGATGAGCATCTTCCAGGTGGTTTGGGACAAGAAGATCACTGTTAGAACGGGAGCTAAGAGCTGGTACGTGATTGACGGCTCTTTCATGAATGATTTATTGGATACATGGGCGATCCACCAGAAATGGCAGATCGTGCCGGTCAATAACGCTAATAGCAAGAAGCTAAAGAAAGTGTGGCTGGCAGGAAGTTCCTGCGATTCTGATGATAAGTACACGGCTGGAGGAGGCGGAGTGCTACTACCGGATTTGGACAGTCTGGAAGATAAACAATACTTGGCGATCTTTGACACTGGCGCTTACCAAGACGCTTTAGCGTCACATCATTGTTTGTTGAGCTCTCCGGCTAAGATAGTGTTACAAGATGGCAAGGTGACGGTGGCGAGGAAAAGGGAGACAGCCGCGGAAGTGGGTAAGATGTTTGGGTGGTGAGTAATATTGTTAGATGAGTTATGCCTGTACGGAAAGTCGTTCAAATTGGTAATGAGATTATTCGCGGTAAATCACGGACAGTAATTGATGTTGATAACCGTGAAGTCAAGCAAACAATTAAAGATCTCGTAGATTCCATGCGACGGTATAACCTGGTCGGTTTGGCGGCACCGCAGATCGGGAAGAGCTTGAGAATATTTGTGACTGAGATTAGGAAAACTACGTATAGAAAAAATGTTTCCAAGGAAGATCAATTGCGGGTGTTTATCAACCCACGGGTTATTGAGAAATCAAAGCATACAGTCAATGGATATGAAGGGTGTGGCAGCGTCATTTCTGCTAAGCTGTTCGGCGTGGTCAAGAGAGCGAGGACGGTGGCGGTAACGGCGTTAGACGCTCAAGGAAAACGTTTAAAGTTGAAAGCAGACGGACTATTGGCATGCGTCATCCAGCATGAGATGGATCATTTAGATGGCATTGTATTTCTGGATCGTGTAACTGATACGCGCGGTCTCTTAGATCGAGAAGTTTATATTAAATTACAGCGACATTGAACGGAATATGTCGTGTATTTTATCAAAATTTGAAACCTTGGGCGTAAGCTCGGGGGAATTTATCGTTGTCCCTTGCTCGCTTGACGCAATCGCTTTACTTTGCTAAAGTGGCGGCATGTTTGAAGAAATTACTCAACTGATAGGAAAAGGGAAAGGACCAATAAGTATTATTCTCGCCGGTGTACACGGCGACGAAAAATGCGGAGTGGAAGCGGTTGGAAAAATTCTACCAAACCTCAAAATTGAAAGAGGGAAAGTTTTGTTTTGTTATGGGAATCCACGAGCTATAGAGGCAAATCAACGTTTTACAGAGATCAACTTGAATAGAATGTTCAAAAGCGATGATTTGCTCTCGAAAAATGAAAAGGAGAGCTACGAATACAAGCGCGCTCAATTTCTAAAAAATTATTTCAATCAAGCTGATGCACTTCTTGATATACACGCGAGTTTTACTCCAAATAGCAAACCTTTCATTATTTGCGAAGCAAATGCTAAAGGAATTATAGAATACCTGCCAGTTGACCTTATTGTTTCTGGTTTCGACAAAGTAGAGCCAGGCGGAACTGACTACTACATGAATAGTATTGGAAAAATTGGGATTTGCGTTGAGTGTGGGTATCTCGGTAACCATGAATCGGCTAAAATCGCAGAGGAAAGTATTTTTGCTTTTCTTAAGGCTCGCGGGCATATAACGAATGATGCGAATCCTAGAAAACAATCTTACGTGCGCGTCTATGATTTATACATGACTAAGACTGATAACTTTACTTTATCGAAACCATTCGATGATTTTGAAGAAATATCAAAGGATCAAATCATAGGCACTGACGGCGAAAAAGAAATACGTGTTGAAAAAGAAAGTGTCATCTTATTCGCTAGAAATCGAAAACAGGTTGGCGATGAAGCTTTTTTGCTTGGTGAAAAGAAAAACAGCCTTACGTAGTTTCACGCAAGGCTGTTGGCGTTAGGAAGTGGTCAATTTCATTATGACCCTCCCGTGCGAGATGTGCTGGATGGTTTCTCCTCCCATGTGCTTGATGAGATTGTACATCCTAGAATCATTCATCGTTCGAAGAAGAAATTGTTTTTGTTGTTGTTCGTGAAAGATATGACTCACGAGCAATTTTCCGATCCCCCTCCCTTGATAAAACGGTGTGAGAGCACACTCGGAGAGATAGAATAGGTCGCCATGGAGTGATCGGTGCAGATTAGGCGCGTCGAGATGTATGTCAAGGTCGGAATTCACAGAAACCCGATATCCCCACGCGAAGCCGACGATCCGTTCATCTGATTGAACAACGACACAGATTGCGTCGGGTTTTCCCATCTCACGGTAAAAGTTTGAGATAACCTTGCTCATCGGCCAGTATTCAACCACGAGCACAATCTGTGATTGCTCCGCGCATGCAGAGCACGTCTTGATGTTAGATGCGCGCGCAAAAACTTTTTCGCACACCGGGCAAAGGTATCCTTCATTCCAAGGTTCACCACCAAACGATTGTTGGTAAACTGAAGCAATTACTTCAATCACTTTTGGTTGCGTGAATGGATTGATTTTAATGATTTGCATTTCTTCTCTCCTTTTTAACCTTTTTGAAGAACTGTGTTTGCTGTTTTGTTGTGGGTAGGCAAACAATAACCCCCTCCAATCAAGGAGGGGGGTATCTTTATGTGAGATGAGTAATTACATCAAGACAACCCTCTCCGTGATTGGATAGAGTTATGATGGTGAAGTTTGCTGATTATCGTTCTGTATCCACCTTCTTTTCCATTCAGCCATTTTGCAACGCGGGCGACAGTGGTTGAGCTAAGACCAGTTTTTTGTTCAATGACGGAATAAGGAATTTCCTCAGTAAGCATTTCGGCTGTTTGCAGTCTTTTTGTGAATTCAATGATTTCTTTTTCCGTCATTAAATCGCGTAAAAAACGCCTGGCCTCGTTCTCCGTTTTGAGAGCCAAGATGGCCTTAATTAATCTCTTGGTTTCTTTGTTTTTCCAGTTCATGCTGCCACTTTAGCAAAGTAAAGCGATTGCGTCAAGAGAGGGAGGAAATTTGGGTGGTAACTAGTCTTTGGAAATGCTGGAAATGGTTGGATGGACCAGCCGTACCAGATCCGCTGTTTTCATGCTGACCGAATGAGTTCTTAATCCGACATTGAAGTTGGAAATTTCATTCTCCAGAATCTGGTCGTCAAAGTAAGTAGGAAGATTAAGGATATTGCCAAAGGGAGGGACCGCTCCCATTTGGACGTGAGTCACTGTTTCCGCTTCTTGTTCTGTTGCCATGGTAGCGTCCTTACCGTTAAGGAGTTGTTTTACTTTCTTCCAGTTTATTTTACGGTCAGCCGGCAGAACCAAAAGATGGTAAAAGCCATTGGCTTTAATGACCATTGCTTTGGCTCCAGTTTTCATTTCCACTCCTCGGATTTTAGAAGCTTCCTCGCTGGTGCGGACTGGTTTGTGGACGGAGAGAGTATAGGGAGTTTGGCTTTCGTCTAAGAGTTTGATGATAGCGTCAAAGACGGTCATGATAAAAATATTGGCTATTGTTTTGCAAGATTGAGAAAGGTTTCAACCGTGATGTCAGCGTCTCGTAAGATTTTTCGTAAGAGGCTACGATCTATTTGGTGGTACGCTGGCACCGTGACCGGTCTTTTCCCTTGACGCGTCAGCCGGATATGGCTTCCACGCTGGCGGACAGGCTGATAACAGATTCGCTCCAGTATCTTAATGATCGTTTGTCCTGACAACAGAGGAAGCGGATTACTCATGTTACACAGTGATCGTGTGCAAGCTGAGTTCTTGGGGGTGGTATGATTTAACCAAATCGCGGTTCTCCTCTTCTTCCAGCGCAAGGTTTATCACTTCCCTGATATTTCGGAGCGCTTCATCAAGGGTTTGGCCTTGGGTATAGCATCCGTCAAAAACAGGGCATTCAACAATGTAAAATCCATCTTCTCCCTTTTCGATAATAAGAGGAAGTTGAGTATTGTATATATGGACTTTATTGGAAAACATAAAATTACTTTATAAGGTTAGTACTTTTTATTTCGTTGGTCAATGTTTCGTGATCGTCCATATTTTTATTTATGTGGCTATCAGATCAATAAGTTTTTGTTTTGTGGGAAAGTAAGGCAATCATGGATGCTATCGGAGCCGTGTATCCACTGAATAACGCGAGCTAATCCAAAACCGCAGCCAGCGTGAGGCACTGAACCATTGCTTTTCAGTTGGTTAATGTACCAGGAGAAATCATCTAGACTTCCGCCTTTGGCTATTAGCCGTTTGTACATGCGGGAATTAGTCAATCTTGCGAGCAGAGTATCCGCGTCATGGACGCGGGCAGCGGATCCCACTGATTCTCCGGCAAACGGCAGGATTAAATCAGCGCTTTGTACGCGTCCAGGCTTATTGGGATCAGGCAGCATATTGAAGAATTTTTCTACTCCTATCTCTTTTCCATGGTCATGCATTGGATCTGGGAAGTGCGTGATAAACAAAGGTATGTTGTCTGCCTGCTTCACTAGCATCTGTTCCCTTTGTCTGGAGATGTCATCACCCCACTGGATATCTTCCCCTAGCTTTTGTAAAGAACTGATTGCCTCGTCATATGTCAGGCGGGCAAAAACAGCGGGACATTCGCTTAACCGTTTGATGTTGTCATCAGACAAAGCGACTTGCTTTGCCTGCGCGACGCTCGCCACTGTCTGAGCCATGTGGTGGACAGTTGCTTGAATGGTTTGCAAGAGTGTTTCAAAATCACCGGCAAATTCTATTTCCAGCATGGTAAATTCAGTCAAATGGCGGTTGTCAACGCTTGGTTCAGCTCTAAAACTTGGCCCAATACAGCAGACTTTATTCAATGCTGGCACTAAAGCTTCTAAGTATAACTGGCCTGTTTGCGCTAAATAGGCTGAAGTCGGTTTGTTGTTTGGGGTAAACCACTGTTTATCGTTTCCTACGGCCACTTCAAACAAGGTGTCTATATTTTCACACGCTCCGCTTGCTCTGACTAAGCGTGGAGGGAAGATTTCTATGTAGCCCTGGCTTTCTAAAAACTTTCTGCCTGTATTGCAGACTAGGGATTCGATTTTAGTTATGTTCGGTTGAAGCATTTTCGTTATGTTTAATTATAAATTAACGGTTGTTAGTAAATTAAGGAGGCTGTTTTTGATTGTAGAAAATAAAAATACCGCTTTCGCGGTATTTGAGGAATGGATAATATTTATTGATTCTGGGCTTATTAACGTCTGTTAAACGGTCTTGCGTCGTCATAATCATTTCAGTAATGATAGACGTTTGTTTGGTTTAGAGCAAATCATTAGCTGTGGATAAGTTAAACCACCCAACTGGAAACTTAATAGCGTAACGGTTATTACGTTGTCTTCCCGTCAAAATGCTCGTTATCAGCCACAGCTTGCTCTCTGGTGGCATGGATCACTCCGTCTCTATGTTCAGGAGGGGAATAGACTGTATATAGCTTCATAGGCTCTTCCGATGTGTTAATAATGTTATGCAAAGTGCCAGCTGGTATAACAACAGCCGTACCGTCTTCAATCGGGTATTCTGTTCCATTTAATACTGCTAATCCTTTCCCAGTCTCAATCCTGATAAATTGGTCTAACGTATGTGTTTCTTCCCCAATCTCTTCCTTTGGTTTTAAGCTCATTACCACCAATTGGCTCTGGGTTGCTGTAAACAAGACTTTTCTGAAGTTTTCGTTTTCTTTAGCGACTTGTTCAATGTTTATTATGTAATGTTGCATATTTATTTTATAAGGTTGATTAGTTATTTGTTTTATTCTATCCGAAGCGAGGGGCGAAGCCCCGAGGCAACTTCTTTAACAAATTCGGAATGGTGGACTGTACCGGACTCGAACCGGTTGCCTCCGCCTTGCAAAGGCGGCGCTCTACCAGATGAGCTAACGGCCCAGGTTTATCAACGGACTAAGCAGGAACCTCATTACATTGCCGTAGAGCCCAGTCATTGCAGTCAATCCGAAGAAGATAATAACTAGAGCCAACAGCTTGTAGAACAAACGGGAACCCCCTTCCGTTCCAAGATGGCGCTCCGCCCATTCAATCCTGCCAAAGTTCTGGAGCATCCATTCTGTTTTCCAGATGATTAGGAACCCGATGATAACGGCAATGAGGCCTAGGATGAATTCCATAGCTAAGAGAGTATCACGAAGAGAGGGAAAAAGAAAGTAAAATTTACCAAAGCATTATAATTTGCAATTTTTAGTTTTTGTAGTAAGGATATCTGTTAGCTTTTCATTTCTTCTCTTTTTTGTTAGTCTTCATATCTGCATGCGGTCGTGGCGAAACTGGCAGACGCACTACCTTGAGGTGGTAGCGCCCGCAAGGGCATGAGAGTTCAAATCTCTCCGACCGCACCAAAGGACGCTTAGCTCAGTTGGTTAGAGCGTCTCGTTTACACCGAGAAGGCCGCAGGTTC
>JAZDGP010000032.1:0-10825 GCA_043806935.1 bacterium
TTTTATCCTGTTATTTTTTATTGGGGGAATCGTTTTATTTTTTATTGGCGACGATGAGGTTTCATGTAAAGAAAATTTTATTTTTCAACGATATAGCAATGATTTCGACCGCAGGCAGCTCGATTTAGAAACCTATATAAATTCAAAGTTAAATAATTTTGAACTACAATTTAATAACCAAATAGACTTAGTAAAAAAACAAATTGAAAATTTGAAACAAAGATAAGGAGTTTTGGGTTCGGGCATTCACCCCCAACCCCTTTTGCCCATCGCCAAAACAGAAAAAATTAAATTCTTATTCCTATTAAAATCACCATTTCAATAAGTAAGGCAAAATCAGCAATTTTAGGTTATACGTAAACGTTAGGCAGAATTGCGCGTTCTCTTGAAAAATGATAAAGTATAGAAAGAAACGACTAATCAAATTACTATGTCAGATTTTATAATCAAGAAATCAAAAATACATGGGAAGGGTGTGTTTGCATCCAGAAATTTTAAGAAAGGAGAAGTTGTTATTAAATGGGACTTAAGCAATACAATTAAAAAAAAAGATATAAAAAAACTTCCTAAGAATATTAGGAAAAATGTCTACTTTTATAAAGGAAAATATATTATTCCAATATCTTCTCCCGGCAAATATCTAAATCATTCGTGTGATGCAAATACATTCGCAAAAAACAGCCGTGATATAGCCAGAAGAAATATTAAAAAGAATGAAGAAATTACCATAGACATGTCTAATGAAGCTATAGTGGGTCTTAATATGAAATGTAGATGTGGAAGCAAAGATTGTAAAAAGATTATAAAATCCGTTGTTTGACGCGTTCGAGAAAAACAACACATAACAGCATGTATGCGTTTTTGCTACGCTACATCAATGTCGCTAACGCAACACTGTATACATGTGGTCGTTATATGCAACGCCATCTAAAAAGTTAAATTTATGAATATTGAAAAAAACATAAAATTACTTCTTAAATATATTGATAGTCTGCCTGATTTCAAAATTATTAAACCAGAAATTGTCACGCCTTATAATCATATGGGCGCTACTATAACAGATGCAATACTACAAGCAGGCACAAGATGGGAAACCGTCGTTAAACCAAGGATTTTAAAATTATTAAAATATCCAGAAGCTAAAACAACGAAAGGATTCTTAAACCTTTTAAACAAAGAGGGGTTAAAAAAATTATTAGATTGGAAAGATAAAGAAAAACCAGCACGAATTTTAGGAGTCGTTAATTTCTTTATTAAAGAGAGTATAAAAAACGAAACTGATTTAAAAAAATGGTTAAAAAATAACCAAAATATTACGAGGCTTAGGAAGCTTAGAGGTATAGGAAATAAAACGGTTGATTACCTAAAAATATTATCTGGTATTTCAACTAGCGCCATAGACCGTCATTTGATTACATTTCTACAAAAAGCCGGTATTAATATAAATATAGGCCAATATTTAGAGGCACAAAAAATCATCAATAAAACAGCTGAACGAAAAAAAGTTGAGAAATCATTGTTTGACTATAGTCTTTGGAAATATATGTCTGATAAAGAAAGTAAGGCAATATTAAATAAAAGGAAACACTGTGCCTAACACCAAATGCACAACTCGAGTTTTCATGGAATATTAGTGATCAGAAGAAAATAAGTTTTTTGGCAGGAGACTACTATAATATGCGAAGAATCATCATAAAAAGCAGTTAATAGCCTGTGTATTGTCATTTCTTGACAAGCTATTGCCCTTTTGGTAAGGTGGGTAGTCATTTTTAATTAATAAAAGACAATGGCAATAAACTTACAAACTATCAAGGATTTAAGCAAAAAAGATAAAACACTGCTGTCTGGAGCTGTTATCTTAGTTGTTTTATTCTTACTGGTAGTTTGGGACTTATCCCAAACCTACCAGGCGTACAAGACCGCTATTAACTTCCAGCCAGAAGCAGTCAGGGCCGCTGAAGTGTTAAGAACCAAACGGTGGGTGGAACTGCCAGCCGTGTTGAAACAGTTATCAGATCGTTTGACGCTTGTGGGGGACAAACTGGACAATGTAACGCTTTTATCAGCGCTGGGACAGGTGCGGTTAGGCAAAGAGACTTTGCCGTTGTTTAACCAGTTGCTGGAAAACAGCCAAGGATTGGCTGTCGCTCTAGCTGCTGACAATCCAAAAGATTACCGCGGAGTGCGCCTCACATTAGGCAAGGAGAGCGACAGGTTCACCACCGTGCTAGCTATCATTGACCAGATCTGGAGCTCTTTGGACGAGTATACTGGAGGCAACGCGGCTGCCAGCTTAGCTGGTTTAACCGGCCTTGATACTGATCCGTCTTTAATAGCCGCAGCCAAACCATGGTTGAAGCTGTCTCCTTTGTTCGTGGGAGAAGAGCAAACAAGATTTTTAGTTCTTTACGCTGATTCTTCCACCTTAACGGCTGCTGGGGGAGAGATAAACAGCTATTCAGTGCTTACATTGCAAGACGGAAAGATTTTAGATATCAACTTGCGTCCAGCTAAGAATTTAATTGCTTCTATTCCAGCTCCAGAACTATACAGCAAGTATTATAACCAGCCGTCTTTGTCATTGTCTTCTTCCACATGGTCTCCTGATTTCCCGACAATAGCAGCCAGTTGGCTTACCAAGTACAACCAAGCAAGCGGAGACAAACGTCCCTTAGACGGGGTGATTCTGGTTACTCCGCGGTTCTTACAGCGCTTTATGTTAGTCACAGGACCGTTGAATATCAACGGTTTGAAATACGGCAAGGAAGCGGTAACAGCGGAAACTAGTTTTAAAGCAAGCCAAAAAAGCTTTGACTTCACTGGCAAGCTTGGCGTTTCCTTAATCGACAAGCTCAAGAATTCCAGCGTAGGCAATATGCTTACATTGGCTGGATTAGCTTCCCAAGGGTTTGACGCTAGGGAAGCAATGATCTACGTGGCTCATCCGCGGTTCCAGCAAGCGTTGGGAGACTGGTCAGGAGCAATGCGGTCAGCGGATAAAGAGGATTACCTTATGGTTATTGATAGCAACGCTAAAGGAAAGTTTGCTGACGCTGACATAAGCCGTAGGTTAAGCTACCAAGTGACTGCTGACAAAGACAAGAACCTGATTGGAACAACTACTGTTAGTTATAGTTACACAACCGCTGTCAGGCCTTGGTTTAAGGGAACGTACCGTTCTGTTACCAGAATCTACGTCCCTGACAACAGCGAACTGTTGGAAGCGACAGTCAACGGACAGAAGATGGAAGCCGTTGAAACAGTTAAAGAATACGGCAAGCAAGTCTACGGCTTTGGCTTTGAACTCAACCCAAAACAGACAAAGGAGTTTGCCGTTAAATACAAACTGCCTGTGGGAATAAAAGATTACAGTCTTGTGTACCAAGCGCAGCCAGGCAAGGCAATCCAGTCATTCTCCGCTTCTTTTAACGCTCTTGGCGAGAAGAAAGAATGGAAACTGGACGGCCAGTCTGATAAAACGTTAACATTAGAAGATTAATCGTATGAGCCATCTGCTCCGCCATTACCTTGATCTGGTGGAACGCCATTTTAAGATTGCCACCCTGCTGTTGTTAATCCCGGTAGTGATCGCTTTGCTTATTGGCTTTATACAGCCAGTAACTTACCGTTCCACTTCTTCTTTGCTTGTGGTACAGAAGCAGAACGCTGTATTAGACGCTTACACAGCAGCCAGGGCAGCGGAAAGAGTAGGCAAGAATTTAGTCAATGTGTTTGACTCCGCTTCATTCCGCAATAAGGTTTGGATAATTACTGGAGAAGATGTTAAGAAAAAGTTTGGAGACAGTGAAGAGAAGGTCAGCAAAAATTGGAATAAGAGGTTGTCTATTCGTTTGGAACCAGACACTTCCATTTTGAAAGTGGCAGTCTATGCTCCAACTGTTACTGAAGCGTTAATGATCAACCAAGCGGTAGATGAGGTGCTAGTTAAACAGCACGCGGAATACTTAAGCACTAACAGTGACACTGCTGTCGGTGAGATTGATCCTTCTTACGTCAAAAACCGCCCATATCGGCCTAACTTCCCATTAAACGCTCTTGTTGGTTTTATTGCTGGAATAATTATCACTGGCTGTTACTTTGTGTACCGTTCTTGGCAGGAACAATCCATCTTTTCCATATGAAAATAGCAATGATTGGACAGAAAGGGGTGCCGACCAAGTACGGAGGGATAGAACGGCACGTGGAGGAATTATCCGCCGCTCTGGTGAGCTTAGGACACCAAGTGGTTGTTTACACCCGTCCCCACTATACAGACCCTTCTTTAGGAGAATATCGTGGAGTGAAGTTAATAAGCCTTCCGTCTTTGCATACCAAACATTTAGACGCTATTTCACATACTTTGTTAGCGACAATCCACGCTCTGTTCGTGGAAAAAGCCGTTGATGTTATTCATTACCATGGAGTAGGACCTTCTTTGCTTTGTTTTTTGCCAAGATTGTTTAAGCCTTTCGTGAAAGTAGTGTCCACTTTCCATTGCGTTGACGCTCTTCATGGCAAATGGAACTGGTTTGCCAGATTAACGCTTCGGTTGGGAGAATGGATGTCCGTGTCCGCTCCGCACGCCACCATTGCCGTGGCTGAGAGCTTAAAGCATTACTGCGAGATTAAATTTGGAAAGAGTCCAACGTATATTCCTAATGGCATTTTAAACGCTAACGAGTTCTTGTCTGATTGTGAATTTACAAAACGTTTCCAGTTACTGCCTAAACAGTACGTAGTGCTGGTACAGCGCTTAGTCAAGCACAAGGGAGTGCATTATCTGTTAGACGCTTGGAAAGACGTGTTAACCGCTTACCCTTTAGTGATCGTTGGCGGAAGCGCTTATACGGACGATTACGTGGCTTCCTTGAAACAACAGGTTAAGGATTTGGGGTTGGAGCGTAAAGTAAAATTCTTGGGCTACCGCCAGGGAGCGGAATTAGCGTCTCTTATGAAAAATGCTTGTTTGTTTGTCTCTCCGTCCACTACGGAAGGGTTGCCTATTGCTGTCCTGGAAGCGATGAGCGTGGGGACTCCAGTGCTGTTGTCTGACATTCCAGAGCACTTGGAAGTGTTAAGAGATGATAATGGATCAGTGAGGTACGGGTTTACGTTCCAGAATCAGTCTGCTACGTCTTTAGCGGCTGAACTGTCTAAACTGTTCCAGCAGTTAGATACAGTGGCAGAGATTGGAAAGTCAGCTGAATTAAGAGTAAAAGCCAAGTACAACTGGGATATGATTGTACATCAGACTGAAAGTTTATATCAGTCATTGCTGGAGCCAAGGACGATCAGGAAAGAGAAGTACGCTTAAACCCATGACGTTATCTGATATCTTTACCCCATTGGCGGATAATTGCAGGTGGATACTATTGGTTATGGCAGTTGGATTAGCTATTGGCATCGCGTCAGGCGCAAGCCAGCCTAAGCTGTACCAAGCGGATAGCGTGGTTGCTTTTAAGACAACTGACGAAGCTTTAAGGAATTTTGGTTATGATCTGTCTGTAGAGACAGTGGAGAAATTAAGAGTGCTGGTGTATTCACAGGCTTTTAGGCAAGAGACGTTGGCTTTGGATAATGGATTAATGGCTTGGTACGGGCAGTGGGAGGAACAGAAGCAGAAGGAAGAGTGGAGGGAACGGGTGAGCCTGGGAGCAGTGCCTGGAAGCGGACTGGCTAAGGTAACAGTAAGGCATGAAACAATGGAAGGGGCTATATTGTTAAATGGATTGTTGGTACAGCAATTGGATTGGCAGGGGCCGACTGCTTTAGGGTATCCATATGTCAAGATAGCGGTTATTGACCAGCCAATGGTTAGAGAGGATAATCTGGCTTTACAGTGGGTAAGGAGATTGTCTTTGTCTTTGCTGGGAGGCTTTGGGTTGGGAGTTATGACTGTATTGCTGGTTACTATCAAACCAAGGTTGACAGAGGAACAGTCCGCGTGATAAGATTTTCTGTCGGGTTTTGAAGCAAGCAGGGGAGGGTTTGCTTGAGGATCGGACTTTTAAAACAGAATAATAACAATTGCCTTTAATAAAGAAATTCTTTATTAGAGACAATAAATAGCGAGGTTTATATGAAAAGAATAATATTTTTGACAATTTTGTTTTTGCTGTCCAGTTGTTCCGACAAAAAAGACATAACCAAAGCAAATGGTGATGGCGGAGATGAACCAATAATCCCTAACGGAACAACAGTTTCTCGCGTTGTTTCCGGAGATAATTGGAATTTTTCTATCACCGGACCGATGTCTAGCCAGGCAAACAAGTTTTATGTCTGGATAGACGGACCATGGGATGGTTCCGCTCCTGGACCAAATTTCAAAGAGGGCCTGAATAAGTGGGAATGGTACGTAGAGTTGTCTGCCAATAGCAACGGGCAGACTTTCAGCATTTATTCGTCAGTGGCTAGCAGCCATTATAACATTCAGACTCCCACTGGTTGGATAAATGTCTGGGGGTTTAAGACAGGGAACTCCTACAGTAATTCTTTAGTAGGATTGATTGCTAGGACAGACGAAGAAACTTCAGGTAAGGGTGGTTTTTACCCTCAATAACAATGATTGTTTTTGTCTCAAGGCCTTGATTTCCTAAACAGGAGACCAAGGCTGTTTTTTGCCTTGTGGATAGCCTATTCCCTGTCCCTCTTGACAGCTTTCCTGCCTATCTGGTAAGGTAGCGTGAAAACCTGAATAGGGATGTAACGCAGGTTTTCAGGTAAAAAGGTCTTTAAACAAGAAAATAAACCCTTGTTATCTAAGAAACGATCTTAGATAGCAAGACATTTGGAGGTTTTATCATGAAAAACATATTTGTAATATTGCTTATCGCGTTGTTTGCACTGGTCGCTTTCGCAGGGCCAGAACAACCGTTGACTTCTTATCAGAAAGATTCATTTCTGGATTACATAAGATCAGAAATGGGTACTGATAAGCTAGACGCATACGCCTGGAGCCACTTGATGAAAAAGTGGATAAGCTATGACAAGAAATTTAGTGGCGAAGCAGGCAAAACTTTCCGACAAGAGCAGTTAATTACTGCTCTTGAAAAACTAGGATTGCGCCAGTATGATCCTATCTATCTTAAAGATTTAACGTCAGCCCTTAGCAATTTTTGTGTCTATCAACAAGCGCCGTCTGGATCCTCACCGTCGCCAGTTGGATCAGGGATGGATTTTGTAACAGCGATCAAAGCGACGGTTGATACAGTCAGAAATGAATTGAAAGTACAGGGTGGAAAGATAGATAAGTTGATAGAAGAAAAGAAGAAGCGAGGTCAAAAGATAGGCGACCTAGAACAGCAGTCAAAAGCCAACAGGTCTGCGATAACTGATCTAGATAGTCTGGCTGTCATCAGAGATGCCAGAAATGCGGAAGCAATGGCGAGACTGTTAGACCAACGAGCCTCCATTGATAAGGACATGGACAAGATAGAAAAAGCCCGTAAGGTTGCGAAACAAGGTGCGGCATATATCAGCGGAACTAATGATAGTTCAAGTCCTGATTCAAGTTCTTTTGGCGGCGGAATACAATGGCAACGAGTTATATGGATAATAGCCGCTGTTGTGGTTATATTTATTTTTCTAGGTAGTATAGTTTATTTTTTTAGAAACCGTCCTGTGACAAAGTAAATACGCCCACTGTTCCTCCAGCATGATCATCATCATTTGTTATTCACCGCCCACAAAGCTTTAAAACTTTGTGGGTGTTTTTTATCCACAAATCAGGCCATTGACATAATTCTTAGGTTTTGGTAAGCTCTGACGATACCTTTTGGGCCTGAAAAGACAGTAAAAGCAAGGAAAGGCCTAGAAAAACTTTGAAATTTTTAAATAAATATAAATTACCCTAACAAAGAGTATTCTTTGGAGGGTAACAAAATTGGAGGTTTCCATGAGTAAAATACTATGCATTTTGTTAGTAACAGTCGTTTTTGGACAGGTTACTAATGAACAGCTTTATTATTTCAATTCCGATACGTTTTTTGGTACTGCTGATGAAGCGAAAAAAGCCATAGAAGAAGGAAAAAAAATGGCGTTTATCACTGACTGGAGTGATATAAAAGGTAGTGTCCAGACGATGATAATAAACTCCGCAGCCAACAAAGATTCGGCTGAGAAGTTTTTATCTAAGGCCGCTGACTTTATTTTTGTCAGCTATCCCAAAACCTCTTCCAGCTCCGAAGCGGTTAGTATCGCGAGAGAGATTATCAAAAAAGGCAACATGGATTCAGATGAAATTTATCTGAAGACAATTGCTAACAGCAATGATGGGATGTTTAAGATCGTTATTGGCTATGGGGATAAGTCGCTTAATTCCGTAAGTGACGTTGAGGTGGCGAAAATAATCAACGGCGATTATCTGCCAAGAAAATCTTTTGGGAGTGTTGGTCAAGCACAACCAAATTCAGAAGTTTGTCCTGCTCCGCCGGTAGCACCGGTAGCATTAGTCACACAATCCTTCCCACCTCTCCAACCAATGTTTCACGATGTGGATTTCCAAATCCACGTGGCAACTCAAAACTTCATCACCGATTGGTATGAAGTGGAACAGCTTAGCGACACCAGCTATCGTGAAAGCTGGCAAAAGGTATCACTTGGTGCTCATCTTGAACTGGGATGGAAATTCCCTATTGATCACAGTGTCCTCCAGTTTTATTTGTTGGCCGGGGTCTGGGATTTTGTTCCTAAGTGGAATAATCTCTCCCCATACTATGGGATGATTATAGGATTTGACCATGGACAACACGCAGTATGGTTTCAAGCATTTCGCTATTCCAATTATTATTGGAGAGGCGATTTGCAGTGGTTATATCGCCAAGCAGATTGGCAAAAGTTGTCGGTTGGTTTATATGGTAGTTATGACCGACAATTTCAAGACCAGTTCAACGCTGATAGGAGAGGTTACGGAGTTGTAGGTAGAATTAACCTCTACATTTTTGAAGGAGATGTCAAGATAGGCTTGGCGGATGTTCCTACCAAGGAACGTTTGGATGCTAGAGGTAATGTGGTCCAATCTCATTCCGTAAAACCAGGATTGAGATCAGCGGAAGTTAAGGTAGCGCTGAAATGGTTTTTTAATGTAATGTAAAGAAATAAGTTTTTTTGTTCCCAACCTTAGGGCTCCATGTTAACAACAGTGGAGCCTTTAAGTTATTAGACTATTGACAGTTAACTCATTGTTTGGTAAGGTCTTATGAAATCGTAAATTACTTGAAAATAAACAAAAACCGTCCTTTTTAAGGACATAAACCTAAGGAGGTATCAGAAATGAAGCACATTATATTTTTAACATTGTCAGTTATGCTACTAAGTGTTGGTTGTACGGACAAGAGTCCGTTGAAGTTTGTTGAAGACAATAAAAACACTGCTGTCCAAGCAATAGACAGCGTAGCGTTTGTCCAGTTAGCAAATAGCTATGATGTCCAGATCACGGTGTTTGGTCCAAGAGATTCCCTAAAGATGATCTTGGATTACGAAGCTCTGATCCCTTGGACAAGCTTAACCAACAAAGTTACGATAACTGGATTAGCGGTTGGAATTCATACTTTTCAGTTCTACAGAGATAGCTCTAATATCAAGAGTCCTACAGTCACCGAAATATTCAGAGTCCAAGCAGTATCTGGACAGTCTCTCGCTCCAATTTCTGACGCTGCATTTACGCAAGTGTCTGGTACGACTAATATCACAGTGGCGATTGAGGGTAATATACTCTACTTGAAGTATAAGTTAGACGGTTCCTCTGCTTTGGATTGGGGAGTTGATAACCCCAAGACATTGACTAGCTTGTCAGTTGGTTCTCACTTCATTGAGTTTTACCGTGATAGCAGTGGAGTGAAGAGTACATCATTGTATAGGTCATTCACGGTTAACCAACCAACTGGAAACGTAGTGAGTGTTAATAGCTTTACTTCTAATCCATTGACCATTGACCAAGGACAGACCGCTTTGTTGTCTTGGGATGTCATATTTGAAGATTCGACGAAAATCAATGGCCAAATGGTTCAAGGAAGTTACCTACAGGTCAGCCCAACAGTGACAACAGTGTACACGCTTACGGCATACGGTTTTGGCGGTCCAGTAACGGCTCAAGTAACAGTAACGGTCAATGTTCCTGGTGGTGATGTGTCCATTGTAAGCTTCACTGCTGATAGAACATCTATTACTGTTGGAGATACGGTAACGTTTAGCTGGTCAACTTCCAACGCTGATTCAGTGAAGTTTGATGGAACTAAGGTGTCAGCAAGCGGAAGCGTGAAAGTTGTTCCAACTGCGTCTAAGGCCTATCTGTTGATTGTTTATGGGAATAACGGGCCTAAGACGGGTGAAGTGGATATCATCGTAAACAGTAGTGGGGTTGCTTTGAAAGCTGTACGGTCTGGAACGGATATTGTTCTTACGATTGATCTTACTATTGTGAATGGTGCCGACAGTGTTATCTGCTACCCTCAGTCAAGTGCTCCTACTCCAAGTGAAGTACAATCATACGCACGTTGGAAGGTGCGTGGGGAATTTGTGATTAGCGGCTACGCTTGGATGTATGCAGGAGGGTTTTCTAGTAATAGTATCACTGGTTCAAGCCTTATGTTGTCCGGGCCTAATGTGGAGTTTACTCTTAGAAGCGCTACGCAGGTGAACACGACATCATGGAATCAAAATGGGTTCCTGACTGTCAATGGAGCGCAACAATTATCCACAATATTGCAGGGGATTAAGTGGATTCCTGGTACAGCGAAATTTAGATGCGAGATTTGAATTTTTTAGCCTGGATTCTCTATTTGAGGATCCAGGTTTTGTTATCCACAGGGCACTTGACAAGTTATCT
>JAZDGP010000033.1:0-3193 GCA_043806935.1 bacterium
TTAGTTCTTTTCCGTTTCCAGGTTCGACGATTGCGATTGCTGTTGTTCCAACGTCAATTCCTGCGGTCTGGCTTTCTCCTCTATTCCAACCGCTTCCAACACTTCCTTAACTCTCTCCTGTGTCATCATCAGCCCAGCCACTAGATTATTATGCAGCTGTTTCCTCCTAGCAGAGAACCCTATCCTCGCCACTTGCCAGAATCTTTTTTCTTCCTCTTTATTCTTAAACTTAAGTCCAGGTTTAGAGAGATCAACATGAAGAATAGCGGACGTTACTTTAGGCACTGGATAGAACGCTTCCTTTGGCACCAGTTCCATCATCTCAGGCTTGCCATACGTTTGCACAGCAAGACTCAACAAACTCGTGCCACCAACTCCAGCTGTTATACGCTCCGCCACTTCTTTCTGCACCAGCACGGTCATTGTTTTTGGTTTAGGCTCTTGCGTCAAAAACTTCTTAAATAATGGAGAGGAAATAGCGTAAGGAATATTAGCGACAATAATATACTCTCTGCCAAGACACTTAACGATCTCCGCTAACGGCACGTCTAAAATATCTTCGTGCCGCAAAGTAAGGTTCTGTTGGTTATAAAACACCTGTTCCAACAACTGGTACAGCTTATTATCCAATTCCACGGCTAACACCTTTTTAGCTTCTTTTACTAATCGTTCCGTCATGATCCCCAACCCCGGTCCAATCTCCAGCACCGATGTATTCTTATTCACTCCAGCTATTGCCACCATCTGCTCCGTTACATGCTCGTCCACCAAGAAACTCTGCCCTTTAGCCTTAGACGGCCGTATCCCACCTTCTTTAACCAACAGCTTTACTTTCTCTTTCCAGGAAATAGGCATTAAAAGATCAGGTACATTAAGGAAAATAAAGCTCCTAACGCGAACACTGCTGACCAGGAACCTGGAAACAGGAAAAACAATAATGCCGCTAATCCAGCTGCCAGAATCTTGCCAATCACCAAAGCCATTTCAAACAAAGTCACGCGTTCCAAACTCCCCAACTCTTTAGCCTGGTCGTAATTAATAGCGATTAATGGCACTGACAAAGCGTCCTTAGACACCCTAGACCAAGTCTCCACTCCAAAGATATGGATTGGAACGGACACGAATAAACGGGCAATCCACGCCCCAACGTAGGAAATGGCTCCAAACCGCAATAATCTCTTCCGTGCCTCTCTGTCTCTGGAAACATCTGTCTGTCCTCCTATCACCAAGGTAATGACAGTTGTGGCCAACGCGGCAAATGTCACCAAAGCTCCCAAAGCGCTTAAATCGCTCTTAACCACCGCGTAGATGAATATCGGCCAAACAGTTAATACCAACAGCTCCTCACCGTAGCCCATCACACCAAATAAAACTCTTCTGTTTATTTTAGAAAACAATCTACTGTATGCTCCAGCCCAGCTAAAGCCTCCTGGCTTAAATATCTCTTTGGTGCGTAACATCGGCCAATTGGAAATGATCATTAATACAGAAATGACTGTAAACAAACCAAAGAAGCCAAACTGTGAGGCTACCAGACCGCCAAAGATAGGGCCTATTACGTACATTAGGGCGGCTGTGGCAGTAACTGCTCCCACTTCACGCCCTTCTTCAGTGGGATCAGAATACTGCGCGAAGTTGGCGTGGTATGCTGGCCAGTAAAGAGACTTTTGCAGAGCGTACATTAAAGGAGCAAGCAAGAATAAATACCAGCCAGTCGGGTTTAAAAGCAATACAACGTAGTAAGCGATCTGGAAGAAGGAAGCGTAAAACATGGAATGCTCATAGCCAAACTTGTTGGCAAATCTTGCTCCCAATGGAATAAGGAAGAAATACAAGCCATACACTGCCATATAAAACAGCATGATGTGAGGCAGAGGCACTCCCTTTTGGTAAAGATAGACAGGTTCAAAGATCAGAGCCATGGACAGAGAAAAGTTCATGATCACTGTTGACCAGTACAATTCCTTTACCGCTGGACTTAATCTCCTTGGCACATATCTAGCAATAGCTGACCCCCACCAGCTCATATAATGATATTTAATAGCTTATTAGGAACGTAAACAGTACGTTTCACTGATCCAGTAAGATACTTTTTCACCTTCTCCGACTGCTGGGCTTGACCAATAACAGCTTCTTCTCCACTCCCAAAATCAACCTCCAGCTGGTCTCTCACCTTGCCATTAACTTGAATGACGATGTTTGCTTTATCTTCCGCCAGGTAACGATTATCCACTGTAGGCCAAGTTGATCTAAAGATCGACTCTTTTTCTTCCAATCTCTGCCACAGCTCTTCAGACAAATGGGGAGCGAATGGAGAAAGAATAACAAGGAATTTTTTAAATACATCTTCAAGAATAAGTGTTAGCCCTTCCAATTCATTGACGTAGATCATCATGGCGGAGATGGCAGTGTTGAACTTCAAAGATTCAATGTCGTTGCTCACTTTCTTAATAACCTTATGCAAACTCTTAAGCCAATTCTCTTCCATTTCTGCAGATGGAACAACTTTCTCTTTTAATCTCCACACTTTGTCTAAAAATCGCCTTATGCCAATAATACCCTTAGTGTCCCATGGCTTAGCGTCCTCTAATGGTCCCATGAACATCTCGTACATCCGCAAAGTATCCGCTCCGTACTGTACTATTATTTCATCTGGATTAACCACGTTCCCTCTAGACTTGGACATCTTCTCCCCGTCTTCCCCTAAGATCAGTCCTTGGTTGCGCAGAGACGTAAATGGCTCCCTAAAGCTGACCCAGCCGGCATCATTAAGAGCCTTAACAAAGAAACGGGAGAATAAGAGATGCAATACCGCGTGTTCTGCCCCGCCAATATACATATCAACAGGGCACCAAGCGTTAACCAATGTTTTGTCAAAAGGAGCTGTGGCGTTATGGGGATCAACGTAACGGAGATAATACCAAGAAGAACATACAAAAGTATCCATTGTATCTGCTTCTCTCCGAGCTTTACTTCCGCACTTATGGCAAACAACATTATGAAATGCCTTTGATCTGTTTAATGGAGATTCTCCGGTTGGAAGGAAGTCAACATCGTCTGGCAACAGCACGGGCAGATCTTTTTCCAGCACTGGCTGTTCTCCGCAAGCTTCGCAGTAGACTATAGGAATAGGCGCTCCCCAGTACCGTTGCCTGGACACCAGCCAATCTCTTAAACGGTATGTTGTTTTTAA
>JAZDGP010000034.1:0-10295 GCA_043806935.1 bacterium
AAAAATCTATTACTTGCCTAGCGGAAGTGGGGAAATCAGGATACCAGTTAGCGTCTCTTAAAAACCATTGCCATTGCTTTACGTACTTTTGCAATGGAGGCGGAGCGATCTTATTCATTTTGTCCTTAGCGTTGTAATCCAAGGAATAAATGTTGTCTGTCACGAACTTAATGAGTTTCCCCTCTTTCATAGTAATAAAGCTATAAGTGCCAAAGAAGCCTCCAGTGGGACGGAGTTCAGAGCTGTTTTGGATCATGATCAAATAATTGGACTCTCCGTCATAACCAGCAAGAGAGGAATAGTATTTCAGCCAAGGCGTCACGCTGCCAGTCCAGACCATAGACGCTTGCCTGATAATAGGCAGATACGCTCCAAACGCTTTGAGCTCGCCAGGAAGTTGCTCTTGGGTGTTTAACAGTCCAGTAGCTCCTTGTCCCATCAAAAGAGCGGATTTATCTAGGTTGCGCACTACAGTGTCATCTAAATTGCCAGCTAATTGCTTAAACGACATTTTTGTTAATTGCCCTACTAAAGGCTCTTGGCTGTTTACCGCGTGAGCAGCCACGGACAATAAGGCTTCTCCAAGCCGTACAGCTCCCTCACCCAACGTTGTCACGTAAAAAGCTGTTTTAAGCTGTTGACCCACTTTTGGCAGGAACCTAAACGGTTGCCAGATAGCTGCTGACGCGCGGCCAATCACTAGACGGTATTTGAGGGACGACAACCAATCTTCCCATTGCTCCACGGAAGCAATCTTCCCTTTATCCATGATCTCTTTAGCTAATGACGGCACCGTGCCGCTGATCCACCACAAAGCAATGCCTGACACGGCATACAGCAAAATAATTCCTCCAATGATCCCTTTAATGATGGATTGGTTTTTTTTCATTACGGTATTTCCAAAAATACTTTAGTCCGCTTGCTAGATGGATTCTTCCAAGCTTGTTAAACAATCCAAAATACCACTTGCTCCCAGCTGATTCCTGCTGGTGGTAATGCACGAGCGCTATATCAGCACTATACCACACTTCAAAACCATTGCTCCAAAACCGCCTCGCCCAATCCACGTCCTCAAAGTATAAAAAGAACCGCTGGTCCATGCCGCCAACCGCTTCCAACGCTTCACGGCGTATTATTAAACAAGCGCCTATAAGCCAATCAACAGTGAGGGAAGAATTGTGGTCAAAGGAAAGCATTAAGTGATCATGAATAGCCTGCTTCCCTTTAGCAGTCAGACCTAAAGGAGTACGGCGGTACATTGCCAGCTTCCATGTAGGCCAAGTCCTGCATGACGTTTGCCAAGTTCCATTAGGATTTAACAGTTTAGGACCAGCCATTCCTGCTTTTGGATGACTGTCCATCCATTCCACAAAGCGGTCCAATTCGTATCCAAAAAACGCCAAGTCAGTGTTCATTACCAGCACATAACGGCCCATCGCTTGCTTCAATCCTAAATTGACCCCAGCGACATAACCGTTATTAACCTTACTCTCTATAAGCTTTACACACGGAAAACGTTCTATCACCATTTCCACGCTTCCATCTCTGGAATCATTATCCACGACAATCACCTCAAAAGAAACCGACTGCTGGCTGTTAAATAAACCTTTCAAACAATTCTTTAACAAGCCGCGTGTGCGGTAATTAACGATTACCAAAGAAATGTCTATTTGTCTTTCATCCATTGCCGTAGCATTCTCTTAGGCATACCTCCGCCCCTTAACAATAGTTTCCTCTCTCTCCGTATTCCTCCCCACTCTCTTGCTAATTCCCCCCAAGCCATCCAGACTCCTGCCATAGCAAACATATTCCCAAAGAACCGCGCGATCTCCGTAATCAATACTGGCACAGAATATGGCATATATCGCCAGAACAGCCAGTGCTTGGCTATCATGTACAAAGTGTTGCGGTAAGACAGATATTTAATGGTCTTAGGGCGCCACAATCTTTGAAAAAATCCCTTGTCATGGACTTGCCTGAAGTGGTAAGCAACTGCTTTAGGAACATATTCAGTCCATTCTCCCAAGTGGTTGAGTCGCCAAGCAAGATCAGCGTCTTCCTTGTAAGCAAAGAACCGTTCGTCAAACACCTTGCCATCAGGGAACAGTTTTCTTATCTCTTCACGTTTTAAAGCAAGTAACGCTCCTGACCCTCCAAACACAGTCTGCTGCCTATCATACTGGCCGTGATCTTCCATTCCAGCTCCACGATCAAGAACACGTCCCAGCCAATCCAGCCTAAACCCAGTGCTGTCTATAATCTTAGTGCGTTCCAACTGTTGTAAAACTTGAGCTGGAGCCAAAGAATGGTCGTCGGAGAGAGAATGGCATCTCAACAGTTTGGGAGTAAACGTAATAGCAGTACTGGCGCCAACTGCTTCCGCTAGTTGTTCCAAAAAATCAGATTCAAGCACTGAATCCGGATTCATAATCAGCACAATCTCTCCGCTTCCTGCCTGCAACGCCTGATTATGCCCTTTTGCGAACCCAGCGTTATTAAAGTTGCGCGATAATCTTAATTTCCCCACTGGCCACTCTTTCTCCACTGTTGCCAGATATTCTTTAGTTCCATCCAAGGAAGCATTATCCACTACCACTAAATGCCAGTCGTCCATTGTCTGCTCCACCAATGACTGCAAAGCCAACGGCAAAAACTTTAAGCTGTTCCAAGTAACTATCTGGATAGTAAATTTCATATATCTACCTTAGCAAACTTCGGCTGCCATTGGAACAACAACCAAGACAAAAGCAATACTCCTATGCCTAACGGATGGTTGATATAAGGCGTAAACACATGAATAGCCAATAAAGCGATAATTGCCAAAGACAATCCTTTGGATATTCCATCTTCCCTATTCCATAACCTAACCGCTGTCCCTAACAGCACAGCGAGTACAACCAGCCAGCCAAACAACCCCAGTTTCAACCAAAGGTCCAAATGCCCCCATTCAAAAGCATA
This sequence comes from bacterium, assembly GCA_043806935.1. Classification (GTDB taxonomy): domain Bacteria; phylum Patescibacteriota; class Patescibacteriia; order JAZDGP01; family JAZDGP01; genus JAZDGP01. The sequence continues at coordinate 2,959 of JAZDGP010000034.1, forward strand.
TGTGGTGTACCAGCCATCCGGATATTTCTCCACAATCCGCGGATCCTTTGTCTGGTACGTTACAGTCGTCCCAAAGCCAGCTCCTGCCAGCCACTGTTCGCTCACTTTCTGCCATAAAGGCTTTAGCAATCGCATCCTGCTGTTAGCTGCTTCGTCCAACACAAACCGGTCTGTTACTGGACTGCCTGGAAGAGCGTACGGATTGCGGTACTCTGTAAAGAACATTAGGAAGCCATTAATAGCTAGTGCTAAAACCATGGTAACGCCAATGTATTGAAACATTTTCTTAATACCAATCCGCACGCCAATTGTCAAAACAAGCAAACCAAAAACAACAGCCGTGCCAACCCAAAAACTCCTGGACAAACTCAAGACAATGATCGTCAAGCTAATAATAGATAAATACCAATCCTTACTGGACTGTCTAATACTCTCCAGTAACGTCTCCCTCCATGACCTCATAATTCCAGCTTGCCCCAAGCACCAGCCAACCACCGCGTAGAACTGGCTTTGGAAAAACACCCTGTAGAAAGAATTGGATACGCGCGTAATCTCTCCCACTCCAGTATCACGCACCCACTTGTATAATCCGCCTGTCCAACCAGACAAGTGTCGGCTAAACACATACAGCAAAGCTAAATTCTTAACCAGCATGACAGTGAGAGCCACCAACAGCAAATCCTTAAACTCTCCAACCCATGAAGCGCGTTGGCTAACTGGAATCCTGTCAGCTAAAATAATTCCCAATCCAAGGTACAAAAAAGCGTTAGAATCCAAAAAAACATCTTTAACGCTATTGCCTGACAACAATCCATTGACTACTCCAATCACAATAAACACAGCGACTATTGCCATCATGCGCCAGATCCACTGTTCTCTCCATTCCAGTCGCCATCTCTTGAATGACTGTCCCAACCCTTCCTTAAAAATCTTAACCAGCCAGACCAGCCAAAGCAAAAGAAACAAACCTAGCCGTAATCCCAATCGGAACGATCCCGCGTCAATAAACAATAGATAGCCTTTGCCTCCAATTGCCAGTTCCAACAGCATCAGCTGTAAAGCAAATGGAAAATTCTTCCAAGCGATTATTACCATGATAAAAATCACCACGATAAAAATAACTGGACGAAGCTCTGGCACGAAATATGCCACAAAGGAGAGATACTCCAAGGCTAAAACGGACAATAGAAACTTACTAACTGGCTTTTCTAAAAACCGCATACGTATTCTTCCAATTAAACCATTGGACAACTGCCGCTGGCAACAAAGAAACTATAGCCATTATACAGATCAACAGCCATTGCCATTTTGGCTTATGCTTCCAGAAGTACCGTCGCATGCTGTTATTAAGCCACAGTTGTTTCTGCAACGGTTTCACCTGCCCAAAGCTCGCCCCTCTTTCATGGACAGACCTAACGCTCGCTTCATACCACACCGTGTACCCCGCGTCCAAAGCTCTTTTGCAATAATCCACTTCCTCAAACCATATAAAATATCCATTGTCTAGATACCCAATCTTCTCGTACAGCTCTCTTCTTACCAAAAACCAAGCGCCCATCACGGACTCAACCGGAGCAGACTGCTTGTAATTAAAATCAAGCATGGCGTAGCGTTTAATAAGCCAAGGGAATAAATTATGGAACTTAGACAGCACCACAAGCTGGTCACACAGAGATGGCAATCTCCTCACTGATGGCTGAATACTGCCGTCCGTATTCTCTAGCTTACATCCCAAGACTCCAATCTTAGGATATTTTTCCAAAAACCTAATTGCTTTCTCTAAACAGTGCGGACTCGTAATAATGTCAGGATTAAGTAACAAAACAAATCTGCTGTCTGCCTGACGCCATGCTAAATTAACAGCTTTGCTGAATCCGTAATTATCTGCGTTCGCGATTACCTTAACTGACGGAAATTCAGTCCTAGCCATTTCAACAGTGCCGTCTCCAGAAGCATTATCCACCAGCCAGACATCCCCTGACAACGAGCCAAAAGCTAACGGCAAAGAGGCTAAACACTTTCGTACCTGCTCTTTCACCTTCCAGCTGACAATGATAATTGATATGTCTTTCACCTTATTATACTAGCGTATTTCCTTGTTTTAAGAAACGCTATTGACAACTTCCCAATCTTCCCCTATACTGTATATCAAGGTTAGAGAGAAGATAGGTTAGTCAGTTACAGCCTTCCTTTACCGGAAGGTTTTATTGCGTGATAGAAAGGTCGAAAACCACGCGTCAAGCTGCCATCCGTCAACTTTCAGCCCTTAATAATTATCATTGACCATAACGTCATGAATACTAAATTATTCGTCGGAAATCTGTCCTACCAGATGGATGACAGCCAATTAAAGGCTGCTTTCTCTGAAGTGGGCGAAGTGACCGACGTGTTCGTTCCCGTTGACCGGATGACTGGTAAGAAGCGCGGTTTCGCCTTTGTTACCATGGCTACCCCGGAACTTGCTTCCAAAGCGATTGAATCTATGAACGGAAAAGATATCGATGGACGCCAGATCACGGTGTCTGAAGCCAAACCGATGGAAAACAATCGTCCACGGAGTGGCGGACGGGATAACGACGGTTACCGGAGGTTCTAACCTCTAGTAACTAAACAACACCTCTCCTTTACGGAGAGGTGTTTTGTATTGCTTGCTTTTCTTACAAAAACCCGTTCCTTAAATGTAAACCTTTTGGTAAATTATCAAGCCTTGACTAAGTTCAAAAAACTGGTAGGATAAGCCTACTGTTTTTAATTGTTGCACTTTAAATCACCCAAACATAAGGAGACTAATGAAACAATATTTAGATTTAATTGAACATGTGTTAGCCAAGGGGAAACGAAAAAGCGACCCACAAGGAATTGGCAATATAGCGGTTTGCGGTTACCAGATGAGGTTTGACTTACGAGAAGGTTTTCCGTTGATCACCACCCGCAGTCTTAAAGGTTCCTGGAAAGCTTTAGTGCATGAATTGCTTTGGTTCTTGTCAGGCAGCACTAACGTAGCTGACCTTAATAAGTACGGGGTACATATCTGGGATCAATGGGCTACTCCTGAAATTTGCAGCTCGCTTGGTTTATCAACAGGAGATTTAGGACCAATATATGGCAAGCAGTGGCGAAGTTTTAACGGCGGCGGACCAGAGCCAATAGACCAGATCAACAACCTGATGAACCTTCTTAAACACAATCCAGATACCAGACGCTTGGTGGTTAATTCCTGGAATCCAGCGGAAGTGGATACTGTCTTTGTCGCTCCATGCCATCATGATTTTCAATTTTACCACGCCGAAGGAGAACTTAGCCTCCATCTAACACAAAGAAGCGCTGACGTTCCAATCGGTGTTCCATTCAACACGGCTGAGTATGCTCTGTTGTTACTAATGGTCGCCCAAGTAACTGGTTTCAAACCAGTAGAATTCATCCATGAATTGGTAGATACACACATCTACCTTAACCAGATTGAACCTGTTAAGACATTATTAACCAGAGAACCAAAACCATTGCCAAAAGTAACCTTGAACCCGGATGTAAAAGATCTGTTCGCTTTCAAGTTTGAAGATTTCACCTTGGAGAATTACGATCCTCATCCGGCAGTAAAAATACCAGTGGGGTTATAGTATGATAATTTCAATTATAGTTGCCATGAGCCTTAATCGGGTGATTGGCAAAGATAACAAATTACCATGGCATCTGTCCGCTGACCTGAAACACTTCAAGGAACTGACAACCGGCCATTCTGTGATCATGGGCAGGAAAACATATGAATCGATAGGTAAACCACTGCCTAAGAGAGTTAATATCGTATTATCTCGGAACACTGTTTTTCCCAACGATGTCATTACTGTCAAGTCATTGCAAGAAGCCTTAGCCATGGTAGAAGATAACCAAGAAGTGTTTATCATGGGCGGCGCGTCTGTATACCAAGAGGCTCTGCCTTTAGCAAGCAAGATTTATTTGACCTTTGTGCAGGCAAACATTACTGGTGACACTTATTTCCCTGAAATTGACATGAACGTCTGGCAGGAAGTGAAAAAACATAATTTCCCTTCTGACCAACAAAATCCTTACTGCTATTCGTTTGTCGTGTTGCAAAGGATTTTACATTAAGGAACGCTATGAAAAAGAAATTTGTTGATCCTAGATACGCCAAGAGTGGAGAATACGCCAAGGTTATTGAAAAAATAGCTGGCTCTGGATATTGCCCATTCTGCCATGAAAACTTCCACCACCATAAACACAAGATAATTAAACTGCATCAGGGATGGTTTTTAACCAAATGCAGTTGGCCATATCCAAACACCAAGCTTCACTTATTGTTGATTGTGGAGAGACATAAAGAATCTTTGACCCAATTATCCAACAATGATTGGCTGGCCATCAGTTACCTGGTCAAATTGGCGATCAAGAAGTTTAAAATCAAAGGCGGCGGACTGATGATGAGGTTTGGACAGACTAAGTACACTGGCGCCACGGTCAAGCACCTTCATGCCCACTTGGTTGTCCCCAAATTGAAGAATAAATCAACGGCCATGGTGGTTAACTTCCCGATTGGCTAATAAAAAAACCTTCTTGCTTTATTTATCGCAAGAAGGTTTTTTGTTACATAACCAAAATAATTTCCACGCCATGGCTTTTAAGAACGGTTTCTCCGTCCAAAGAAGCGTGTCCTGAACTAAAATAGCATTTCTTGATTCCAGACCAAGCAATTAGTTTGGCGCAAACCGGACAAGGGAAGACTGTAACGTAAATACTGCCACCATCCAAACTAATCCCCTGCTTGGCTGCTTGAGCTATCACTGCCTGCTCCGCGTGAATAGCAGTGGATAAATGACTGTCTTGACCAGCCTTGACGTAATCACGGGGATCGCCTTCCAAATACACTGTCTGGTCAGTCGGCAAATGATGGTTATAGCTAGTAATAATCAACTGCTGGTCTTTGACAATGCCTGCTCCTACCTGCCTCCACCAGTCGGAACTCTGTTGTTTTAATTCACCCAATGTTTCCATGATCCGCTGGTCAAAAACATCTTTAGATATCCGGTCATAATTGACATTGCTGTTGGAATAGACGGAAGCTTCATCCCATCTCAAGAAAACTGATTCGTAGATAACCTTGTTATGTGGAAAATATTGAGCGATCAAATGCCTCATAATAGCTTCATTGACCGTGATAATCTCCGCTGACTGGTAATCCTCCATGTGTCTAATGCTAACCAATCTAACGAACCGGAACCAACCAGCTCCTGTTATCAGCAAGTTTGCCGTATTTGGCTCCAAAGCCCTGATCTCCGGCTGCCAGCCTTTAACCTTATTCTCGACAAAACCAAATCTTTCCAGCAAATCCTTATCCAAAATAGCCAGCTGATCCACCTGATAAGAATATTTATCAAACAACTTGATATAGCCGGCGTGGATAACGGGAACATCTAAAAGTAGTATTTTCATAAGGTCTCCTCTCCAAAAATCTTCAACAGATCTCTGATTCTGTCTTTGATTTCCGGCAATTGTTTTTTCATGACCTCTTGGATCACTTTAGTGGACGAGGTATTCTCTGCTTGTCTAGGCAACACTATCAGCCGGTGACAATACTTTCTAATCTGTTTTAACTGCTTAGGAGGATAACTTTCCTTCATCGCCACGAATATATCCGGCTTGAGCAATTTTAATAACTTATACTGCCAATCGCCATGATTATCCATGTCGTCGATAACTGTCACCAAATCAACTGATGATTGGTAGCTTAACATTTCCAATCTTTCTTGTTCAGGGATAATCGGACGGTGTTCGCCTTTATACTTCTTAATGCTGTTGTCACTGTCTACACCAACTACCAACAAATCACCGAAGGATCTGGCTTTGTTGAGATAGCGCACGTGCCCGATATGCAGCATGTCGTACGACCCTATAGTCACTACTATTTCATAACCTAAAGACCTAAGCGCAGTGACTATTTGTTTTAATTTCCAGTAATCCAGCACTATCTTTTTAGTCAAGTGTTTCTCATTGAATATTTTCATGGATTTCTCCTTGTTATTGGTTTGATATAAAAGTTCGTTGACCTACTTTAGCACATTAAACTATTAAGTCAATCTGATCTTTTTCTTTAAAAAGACCTCTTTATATTTAAGAAGTAATAGACGTGTTCGTCCACGTTGAGCCAAACTGATGGAAAACAATCGTCCCCGCAGCGGCGGACGGGATAACGACGGGTACCGGAGGTTCTAACCTCTAGTTACCAAACAACACCTCTCCTTGACGGAGAGGTGTTGTGTTGTTAGATGGTCTATTGCGAAATTGTCTGGTTTTTAGTAGAGTAATAGTGGGTTTAACAGTAATGTTCGTATAACATACAGATTTTAATAATGTAGTACGAACACAGTTCGTATAATAACGAGTTATACGCAATAACAAAAAATCTCTCTTTATAATAATTTTGGCAATCGCATGATAAAAAGAATCCACTCCACATTATTCTTGTGTAAAAATTTGAGTCTAACTGCCCAGTTTTACAAACAAGTTGGTTTTTTGGTTGAACAATCAAATGACGCCGTGCGGATTATCTTCGGCGATTACAGATTGGCGTTTATAGATGAAACAAAGGCAACAGTCCAGGATGATAAAACTGCACAAAAAGGTGTGGGAACGTTTATATATTTCGAGGTTGAAGATGTGGATTCTTTTTATCGAGATTTGAAAGAAAAAAATATTATTATAGATGAGCCAGAAAGTAAGCCTTGGGGCAAGCGGGAAGTATTAGTTAAAGACCCTGACGGTTACAAAATAATATTTTTTTCCAATTTGTAGATTACTAAAATTATAAATAAGGAATAGAGATTTTTTGTTACAGCGTATAACACGGGATAAGCGGTTCAGAAATTTTTCATCAATAATATCCATAAGGAGTAAAAAATTTCCTCTCCAAAATTCGCTTCCCTTAGTTGGTGGACATTTCACAATTAGTGCGTTAAAATATGTTCAATTTAAATAACAATTTTAATCATTAAACACGGGAAGCGAACTTCGCTTATCCCGATACGTTAGCTGAAATATTCCTTTTCTTATTAGGGCTAATCCTACTATGCTAAAGCTTAAGAAGGCATACATCAGCTAACAGCGCGTATCTGGTTCACCCTGCGCTAAATGAATAACCTTTAAATTAATAGTTGATTGCCAATAATACCAGACAGTGGTAAAACAATGATAATTGGTAGGCGCAGGGTTCACCCAAATCGCTCATTCGTTCGGGTGTAACCGGAATTTTACACCCTCACTCATTTCGCGACTTCAGATACGCGCCGACGTTAGGCAAAATACATTTTAATTATTAATATAAAGCT
>JAZDGP010000035.1:0-7047 GCA_043806935.1 bacterium
GCTCTTTCCACGTACTCTCCAGTCTCCGTGCTTACCCTCACCTTCTCCCCTTCTTTAATAAACAACGGCGCTTGTATATCCAATCCGTTCTCCAACGTTATAGTCTTGCTAGGATTATTAGAACTGTCTCCTTTAATAGCGTCCGGAGCTGACTTGACCACGTAGTCAATCTTAGGAGGAAGAGAGACTGCCACTGGCCGTCCATTATACTTCAAGACATCCACCATTAAATTGTCTTTTAAAAACAAAGAGATATCACCCAGATCGTCCTTGTTCATGGAAAACTGTTCAAAAGTGGACTGCTCCATGAAGTTATACTGATTTCCGTCACTATATAAGTAATCCGCTTTATTGCGTTCAATGTCAGCTTCAATAATCTTGTCTCCAGGCTTATACGTCTTTTCAATAACTCTACCGTCTATTAAGTTCTTGAGCTTAGTTCTTTTAACAGGCTTGCGCTGGGCAGTACGCATAAAGTCTGACCAGATCACAGCGTACGGCTGGCCGTTCTCTTCAACCACGCTCCCTAAATGTATGTCGGATAAGGACAGTACGCTCATGTTAGCCTTGCCTGACAAACGGCAAAATCGCCATAAACCTAGCCCTCTTAATAGCTTCCGCGAGCTTCCGCTGGTGGAACGAACAGACTCCTGACTTCCTCTTAGGCACGATCTTAGCGTAAGAAGAAGTATATCGCTGTAACATCTGCGAGTCTTTGTAATCTATTTCCTTCATCCCTACCACGCAGAAGTAACAAGCTCTGTCCTCAACAGTAATTGGTTGGTTTCTCATGTTAGAACGGGATATCATCTACTTTAATCTCTTCAGCAGGAGCGCTTGGAGTCTGGTCAAAAGCGTCTGGAACGGTTTTTGGCTGTCCGCTGTTCTGCGCTCTATCCAGCATGATAACGTTATCCGCGACAACTTCAGTCCTGTACTTCTTGACTCCTGACGGATCATCCCAGCTCCTTGTCTGCAGTCTTCCTTCCACGTACAGCTTGCTTCCTTTCTTAATATACTGCCCGACTATATCAGCTAATTTTCTCCAAGCGACGATGTTATGAAACTCTACACGCTCTTGCGCTTGCCCTGACTGGTCAGTCCAACGAAGATTTGTAGCTAAGCCAAAGGAAGCGACTGACGTACCTTGTGGAGTGGTCCGCGCTTCCGGATCCCTTGTCACATTGCCTATTAACATTACTTTATTTAGATCCATATATTTAAATTATACTTTAGGAGTTTCCAACGCCTGGTCAATAGCAGTATCTAATTGTTCCTTGGTCATTGCTTCTTGTTTCACTTCCTTTTCTTCCTTCTTTCTGGTAGGGCGGCTGGATAAATGTTTGGCCCCAAAAGCGTTGGGAACAGCTTCTATAAAGATATGCCTAAGAATTTTAGGATCATGCTCTAATGTTTTATGGATAACTGGCACTGCTCCGGGTTCTAATTCAGCCTTAATTAAAATATAATAACCGTTCCTGACCTTTTGAATCGGATAAGCTAACTTCCTCTTCCCTAACAGCTGTTCTGACAGAATCTGACCGTTATTGTCTGTAACAGCTTTACTGACTGCCTGCCGATACGGAGCTAATTCCTCTTCCGTATGATCTGCTGGTAGAATATATAACAATTCGTAGTGTTTCATATGTTCTTATGGTCCAAGACAGTTATTCTTGGCACTGTCCGGCTAGTTAGATAACTAACTAGAAGAAATGAGTTAATAGTTAAATAAGCTGTTATAGAATAGAGGAAAATAAGGATAAAGACAAGGGGTATTGACATAGATTTAATAAAATATTATATTATAAATATTAAAACTATAAAGGATACTAAAAATAACAAATTTCTTTTTTTTATTTCAAATCCTCTATACCATATAACCATGTACCTCTTCGTATTCGGCACCCATCCATTATTAAGCCAAACGGAACTTACCTACCGTCTGTCTACTTTAGGCTTAAAAACAAACATCATCTTACATCAAGATATTGGCATTCTAGACGCTCCCCTTCCTCTCTCTCCCAAGCAGCTCATCTCCTACTTAGGAGGAACCATTAAAATCGGGGAAGTCATTGGGACGGCTAATGATCAATCAGTCACTGCCCAAAATGATAATATTCTTAACTTACTCCAATCGTCTCTTCCTAAGACTGGTGGCAAGATCAACTTCGGGTTCAGTTTGCATAACATCTCTAACCCAAAACCATGGCACAGCCTGGCTCTTACTTTCAAAAAGAAGTTAAAAGAACAAGGCATTCATTCACGAGCGGTCACTAGCAGAGAATCAACTCTCTCCAGCGTCATTGTCACCAAAGAAAAAATGCTGGACCATGGAGCTGACTTTATAGTCCTCAAACAAAACAACGAATTCGTTATTGCCAAGACAGTGGCAGTCCAAGACTACCGCGCGTACAGCCAAAGGGATTACGACCGTCCAGACAAAGACTTAGCATCCGGCATGCTCCCTCCTAAAATAGCCAAGATCCTTATCAACATAGCCGGACTGAAGTCAGGAACAGTCTATGATCCGTTCTGCGGAAGCGGCACTATCTTGCAAGAAGCGCTGCTCTTAGGCTACGACGCCATTGGCAGCGATATTTCCAACAAAGCAATCGCTGAAACAAAGAACAACATTAACTGGCTGGAAGGAAAGGAAGACATTAAAAATAAACATATTGTTTTCCAATCCCCTATTCAGGAAGCTTTCCAAAAACTTAAACAGCTTAGTCTTTCTCCTGACGCGATTGTCACTGAACCATATCTTGGTCCAGCTTTAGGAAAGAACGCCGCAATGAAAAACATTTACCAGGCGCGAAAAGAATTAGAATTTCTTTACCAAGATTTTTTATCAACAGCTTGCGTGATCCTAAAAAAACATTCCCGCCTGGTCTTTATTTCTCCTGTATGGTTTATCAAAGAAGAAGAAACTCCATTTCCAGTTGAAACGATCATTAACAATAAACTATGGAAGCGTTTGGACAACAATAAGCTCCTCTATCATCGTCCCAGCCAGAGAGTTGGCAGAAGAATCATAGCACTGGAAAAGATTTAAATAATGGTATACTATAAGAAACCTATGCCAATGAATAAAGTAACCAAGAACTTCGTTTCCTTTATTGCCGCCTTTTTTATATTGCTAGTGGCATTGTCTTTTTTGAGCGACCGGACGGTCAAACCAGAGCCTGTCTCTTTTGATAAGATTGTCTACTTAGCAAAGACAGGGCAGATTACGGAGGTAACAATTGCCGGCAATGAAGTCAAAGTAGTGTTAAAAGACAACACTGTTAAAACAACTAAAAAAGATCCTTCCCAAAGCTTTAGTTCAGCCCTAAAAGATTATGGCCTGACTGGCGAACAGATTGCTTCAATCCCAGTCACTATCGCTGAACCATCCGGCTTTGGCGTATGGCTGTCCACCTTCTGGCCGATCATCGGCTCTCTTCTCCTATTTGTCGCTCTCCTTTGGTTTATGATCAAGCAAGCGCAGGGAGCCAATAACAGGGCATTGGCGTTTGGGCAGTCAGGAGCCAGGGAAGTTAATCCCGACAAAAAGAAACAAGTGTCTTTCAAAGACGTCGCCGGCAACAAAGAAGCTAAAATAGAACTGGAAGAAATCGTTGACTTTCTAATGGAACCAAAAAAATTCCGTTCATTAGGAGCGCGGATCCCCAGAGGAGTGCTGCTGGTAGGGCCTCCAGGCACTGGCAAAACATTATTAGCAAGAGCTGTTGCTGGCGAAGCAGGCGTCCCTTTCTTTCATATTTCAGGATCTGAATTCGTCGAAATGTTCGTTGGGGTGGGAGCGAGCCGCGTACGTGACTTGTTTAAGCGAGCTAAGAAGAGCGCTCCGGCCATTATATTTATAGACGAAATAGACGCTGTTGGAAGGCAACGCGGTTCTGGCTTAGGCGGATCCCATGACGAACGGGAGCAAACATTAAACCAGATACTGGTAGAGATGGATGGTTTTGACAATGACACTTCCTTAATAGTCATGGCAGCCACTAACCGCCCTGATGTGCTTGATCCAGCGCTGCTCCGCCCTGGACGTTTTGACCGCCAAGTCGCTCTGGACTTGCCTGACATCAATGACAGGGAAGCTATCCTTAATACTCATGCCAAAGAAAAACCATTAGCTGTTGATGTTGATCTCCGTAAAGTAGCGGAACGGACTCCTGGTTTCTCTGGCGCTGATTTAGCTAACACAATTAACGAAGCAGCCATTCTGGCGGCAAGGCATAACCAAAAACAGATCACTGGACAGGATATCTTTGAGAGCATTGAGAAGGTTATGCTGGGGCCTGAACGGAAGAGCCATATTCTTTCTCCAGAAGAAAAAAAGATTACCGCTTACCATGAAGCCGGGCATGCCTTGGTCGCCCACATACTGCCTGGGTCGGACCCAGTCCACAAAGTGTCCATTATCTCACGTGGCAGAGCTGGCGGATACACCATGAAGCTCCCTATTGAAGACAAACATCTCACGAAGAAATCAGAATTCTTGGCTGAACTGGCAGTTGCAGTGGCTGGCTACGTGGTGGAAAAAGAAATGTTCGGGGAAGTGACCACTGGACCGTCCAGTGATTTAAAGCACGCCACCAAAACCGCGCGCCAGGTGGTGATGAGATACGGCATGGACGACAAGCTTGGAATAAGGACTTATGGAGAACCAGAGGAATTGATTTTCTTAGGAAAAGAAATACACGAAAAGCGTGATTACAGCGATGAAACCGCTCTCTTGATTGACCAGAGGATCAAGACGCTGTTGGATGAAGCCATGAAGACTGCTAAGGAAGCAGTGACGGAACACAAAGAAGCGTTGGAGAAGATTGCCGGTGAACTATTGGAGAAAGAGACTATTGAACAAGTACGGTTTAAGGAAATAATGAAGGAATGCGGGCTTTAAAGTATCACCAGCCTTTAAAACACTGTTCTTGCGAACAGTGTTTTTCTTTCTTCTAATTCATTGTATACTATAATCAATTAACCCCACTTTATGATATATCGTTATCTCCTTAAACGCTCTTGGCACCTAACCTGGAAAGCCTGGCCAGTCTGGGTCTTGAGCTTAGCTTTTATGCCAGTAGCCATTGGAGGCGAATTCCGTCCCCTATTACGGCTCTTTTCCATTGGCATTGACCAAGCAACAGATACCGCTCCAACTATCTTCTCCAAACTGTTCATGACTGACTGGCTATATAACGGCACCGCTATTATCCAGTCAATTTTCAGTCAATCTCCGTTCTGGGCTTCTTTCTGGACTCTGCTAACTGTTATAACTGTCCTTGCCGTCCTTTGGGTAATGTTCGTGTGCTACGGTTCAGTCGTCTCCGCTCTAGATCGCCTTAACCGCCACCAATCTATTTCCTTTACACAGAGCCTCTTGGATGGAGTCAAACAAGGATGGACAGTGTTTGGAACTTCCGTGATCGGCAAGATCGCGATCTTCGCTATACTGCTCCTGTTAGGGCTTCCTCTGCTCCTAACTTATCTCGCTCAAACAGGCAGCGGCGGAGAGCTTCCTATTTTCTCCGGCAGCGTTCTTCTCTTGTTCTGGCTGGTGCTATACATTCCATTAGCAGTCATTATTTCTTTTATAACGACACTGGCTATTAACGGCGTGGTGATCATGGGAGATACCGCATTTCACGGATTTAAGCGGGCATTCCATTTGTTCTTCCGCCATTGGGCTGAATGTTTAGAATGGGCGCTTATTCTTCTGCTTGTTGATATCATTGTCCTGTTTGCCCATTACATGTTCGCGCAGATTTTCCTCTCTCCTTTAAGCGGCGCTTCCTTTGCTTTATCTTCCTTAGGCCTGCCGTGGGCTACTATTCTAGTTGTTATTACAACCCTTCTCTGGCTGTTTATCGTCATTTTCCTAACAGTATTCCATACTGCCGCGTGGGTCGCTCTATTTGACCACTTCACTGTGGTGGGCCCAGGACGGATCATTTCCAAGCTCTATCGCATGCTCAAAGCATTGCTGTAATGCAAACTATTAGCGATCTCTTGCCTAAAACTACTCCGGCTAAAACTAATAAAGACCAAACGCCGGAAGAACAGCTCCAGCAGAAAATGCGGGAGTTGGAATGGAAACGGTTGGAAAAAGAGATTGAAGCCAAGGCGGCCTTAGCTGGATTGCCTTACGTGGATCTATCTAACTTTGCCATTAGCCAGGAAGCAGTGGCAAACATTCCTGAAGAAGAAGCACGGAAAGCTAACGCGGGCTGTTTTCTGCTAACTGCCAATGAAGCTAGAATCGGGACAACGCATCCCGGGGAAACGGTGGACGAACTAGCTAAAAAGCTTCAGGATAAGCTGCACGCCAATGCTGGAGTGTATCTGGTGTCAGAACGGAGCTTGCGGAAGATATTCAGAGTTTACGAAGGGTTGCCAAAGATACGTAAAACAACAGGAGGAGTGGAGATTACGGAAGAGGAGTTAAAGAGGTATGATCATCAATTCAAGACATTCCAGGATCTGGACAGCGCTATACAAAAAGCCAGCCTATCTGACTTAGTGGTTATGATCCTAGCTGCCGCTTTGAAAGCGGAAGCATCTGACATACACATTGAAGCTGAAGAGAATGACGTAAAGATCAGGCTGAGGCTGGATGGTGTTTTACAAACCGCGGCCCATCTGCCTAAAGAAGATTGGAAAACTTTAATATCACGGATCAAGCTGTTGGCTAAACTAAAGCTTAATGTCACTGACGAACCGCAGGACGGAAGATTCTCTATTTTCCTATCCAACGACCAGATTGATCTAAGAATATCCACCCTCCCAACTGCCTATGGAGAGAGCGTGGTGATGAGAATACTCAAAGCGTCATCCACAGGCTTGGATTACGAAAAACTTGGTCTTGTCGGGCAAGCCAAGAAAGACTTGGACGCTAATGTCACAAAGCCCAATGGAATGATTATGACAACAGGGCCTACTGGGTCAGGCAAGACTACTACCTTGTACGCTATCCTCAACAAGCTCAATGATAACGAAACAAAGATCATTACCCTGGAAGATCCTATTGAATACAAACTGAAAGGA
>JAZDGP010000036.1:0-8647 GCA_043806935.1 bacterium
TAGACGGATAATCTACCGTACTCCACAGGTACGTTGTTAACAATGTATTCCTTGAATATCAACCTTGCCTGCCAAGGCAGTAAAAATAAAAACAGCAATAATAACCGTTCCGTCCATTTCTCTAGTTGTCCTCTCAAAATCATAACGTCAGTCTAGCACGCCAATTGCCACGGTAAAACTCCCTCCTGTCATTGTCATGGAGCTTTAAGACGTTATCTGTAATGACTATCGATCCATGTACTTTCATTCTGTCTTTATAACGTTTTAAGAACAAAGACTTCTGGATAGGAAGAGAACGGAAGAACAGTTCCAACCAATGCGGCCAAGAAAACGACATTAACAAAGACGGTTGTACGCTGTAACGTTGGCTAGGCAGTACTGGCATTGGTTGCTGAATGTATTCCTTTATCCATTGATTAGCTATCCACCACTCTCTATACACTCCGTCATCTAACATTGGATAGACCTGGCTAACCCACCAAGCAAGATACGGATCTCCATCTAACAAAGCAAACCTCTCTACTGATAAATTATCATCTGACATCCAGAAACTCAAACATAACTTGTCTTTAGCATGTTCTCCCCGCACTCTCATACTCAATACAGTTAAAATAAAAGTAACCAAAGCTCTCACTGACCAGAGATTCCCTTGTCTTACGATAATAAAGATATCAACATCGCTGTCAGGGCGTCCATTAAAATAACCAGCTCCATTACAAACCGCTACCAGCCGCAAACCAGGAACATATCTTAAAATCCGGCAGACAAATTTTACCTTCCTCATTTTAACTTCCATTGCCACGTTTCTGTTCAACCGTTCATCAACCAATGACTCTCTACCATGTAGACAATAAAATCCTCTAGCAGAAGCCAATTGCCTGCCAGCGACCAAACTGTCCAAAACAGCCAAGAATTCATGATCGGTAAATGATTGTTCTTTCTTTACCAAATAACGTCCAATTTCCTGGGCAGTTAAAGGATAGGAAAACTGGTCAAACCAGTGGACAGTGGCAATAATCGCTTGCGCTAAGGTCATACTAAAAGTGTAGCGGATAACGGCTTTCTACTCAAACAAATTTTGAAAGTAGGATGACCTGACTTCCCGTATTTGGTCACAAACCTGCCGCAATGACATTGATAAGCTATTTGGAAAATAAGCCACTTCTACTCGCTTGCCAAAATTTTTAACCATCACTACCGCGCTGCGATAATCGCCGTCATTAGAGACAATTACCGCCGTATCATACATATGCAAAGCCGCCATCGCCACCAAATCAGTACAGAGCTGGGTATCAACATCTTTTTCCCGCCAACGACCGTATGCATACTGCAATAATCCTGTTTTCATCGATACCAGAGAAAGGACAGCTATCTTGTTATAATACTCCAAACTATTCTGATATTTACGTAGCCGTTGTGGATCATCTTTGGCTAATTGCATCACTGGCCGTACGTAATAAAAACCAACATATACCAATTGACGATTTCCTACTAATTTTTCTGCTAGAATCAACGGGTTATAAAAACAAGTCCGGAGATGAAACTGAGACTTAACCTTGCGGAGGTGATGGAAGACGTTGCTATTATCAATAAATACAGCTACGCGCATTGAATTTTTGGATACTGGATAAAAAACACAAGGCTCTGGTGAGCCTTGCGTTACTTACTGTTATTGCTAACAGTAAGGTGTTTTTGTATAAATCAGTATACCCCTCTAAAAAAAGTTGTCAAGACCCTATCAATACCCTCTTTAAATACTGTCCGGTATACGATTTTTTGCTCTTTACAATATCCTTAGGCGTCCCTTCAGCAACAATCTCCCCTCCACGGTCTCCGCCTTCAGGCCCAAGATCAATAACCCAATCACAGGACTTAATAACGTCTAAGTTATGTTCAATGATCAGCACGGTGTTGCCTTTATCAACTAACTGGTTAAGCACCAACAACAATCTATTAACATCGTCAAAATGCAGTCCAGTGGTTGGCTCGTCAAGGATGTAAAACGTCCTACCAGTAGCCCTCCTAGACAGCTCTGTTGCTAACTTAACTCTCTGCGCTTCTCCTCCTGACAAGGTAGTGGCAGACTGACCCAAATGAATGTAACCAAGCCCAACTTCATGCAAAGTCAACAGCTTCTGGTGGATAGCTGAAACTGCTCTAAAAAATACCATTGCTTCCTCTACCGTCATATTCAAAACATCAGAAATGTTCTTTCCTTTGTAATGAATCTCCAACGCCTGTTCATTATACCGCCTCCCATGGCATTCATCGCACTCCACATACACATCAGGTAGAAAGTTCATCTCAATCCTAGTCAAGCCGTCTCCTTCGCAAGCTTCACACCGCCCTCCTTTGACGTTAAAGCTAAACCTCCCCGGCCCATACCCCCTCATCTTGGCTTCTGGCAAACCGGCAAACAAGTCCCTGATCGGGGTGAACAAACCAGTGTAAGTGGCAGGATTAGATCTAGGGGTCCTTCCAATAGGGCTCTGGTCAATGTTAATGACTTTATCCAGATGGTCTAAACCATCAATAGACTTATGCTTACCAGGAACATCCTTAGCGTTATAAAAATGCTTAGCCAGAGCTTTAGCGAATATTTCCATCATCAAAGTGGATTTGCCTGAACCAGACACGCCAGTTACCGCCACTAACTTTCCTAAAGGAATCCTTACGTCAATGTTCTTGAGATTAAACTCGCTCGCTCCTTTAATCACCACGGATTTGCCGTTGCCATTTCTATACTCCTTAGGCGCTTCTATACTTTTCTTCCCTGATAAATACAAACCAGTAATGGATTTTTTGTTATTCTTTACTTGCTGCGGCGTCCCTTCCGCTATAATCTCTCCTCCACGCTCTCCGGCTCCAGGCCCTATGTCTATAAGCCAATCAGCGGACAGCATTGTGTCAGCGTCATGCTCCACCACCAAGACGCTGTTACCCAAGTCTCTTAATGCCTTTAAGGTATGGATCAAACGTTCATTGTCCCTTTGATGAAGGCCTATGGACGGCTCGTCAAGGATGTAAATCACTCCCACTAAAGAAGACCCGATCTGCGTAGCTAACCTGATTCTCTGCGATTCCCCCCCTGATAACGTAGTGGCCGCGCGATCTAAAGTTAAATATCCTAATCCCACGTTCTGCAAGAACAACAACCGTGATTTAATCTCTTTAAGAATAGTTCTCGCTATCTTAGTTTCCTTGTCAGTCAGGACAATGCTGCCTTTCTTGCTATTGCCTTTCTCCGTAAACAGTCCAAAGAACTCAATTGCCTTGTCAATAGACGTAGTAGTCACTTCCACGACATTCCGATTAGCAACTGTCACTGCCAGCACTTCAGGTTTCAGCCGTTTGCCATCGCAAGACGGACAAGGAAGCACCCGCATATAGCTCTCAATCTCTTTCCGCATGTAATCTGATTCAGATTCTTTGTAACGCCTCTCTAAATTAAGCACTATTCCCTCGTACTGGGCTTGGTAGTCTCCGCTGAACTTATCTCCGTCTATTTCCACTTTATATCTTTCCTCTCCTGTACCGTACAACACAATATCTAACTGTTTCTTGGTTAAGTCTTTTACCGGAATGTTTAAAGAAAAATTATTAACAGAAGCCACCCTCTGCAACGTCTTCATCATCCAGCCTTGTGAAGCTAACCTGTTCCATGGCCTGATAGCTCCCTGGGCAATGGACAAGCGCTTATTGGGAATAACGAGGTCAGGATCCACTTCTAACCGTGTGCCTAACCCAGTGCAAGTAGGACAAGCTCCATGCGGACTGTTAAAAGAGAAATTCCTGGGTTCAATGGGAGGGAGGGAGATATCACAAGCTGGGCAGACTAAATGCTCTGAAAACAAAAGATCCTTATTTTTATCCACAAGATTGACGACCAGCATTCCATTACCCAAATCCAAAGCAGCTTCCAGAGAATCAGCTACACGCTGTTTGCCGTCCTTGTTTTCTTCTTCCAAGACAATTCTATCCACCACCACGGCGATTGAATGCTTCTTCTGCTTGTCTAAATTAATGTCTAACGCTTCTTCAATAGGCATTACCTGGCCGTCCACTCTTACTCTGGCGTATCCCGCTTTCCGCACTTTCTCAAACACTCCTTTATGCTCCCCTTTCTGGTCTCTTATAACCGGCGCCAGTAGCATGATCTTTGTCCCTTTGGACAGCTCTCTAATCTTCTCCAATATCTGGGTTATGGTTTGTTGTTTAATCTCCCTGCCGCATTGCGGACAATGCGGAATGCCAATACGGGCGTATAACAATCTCAAGTAGTCATAAATCTCGGTGACTGTGCCGACAGTGGATCTAGGGTTATGGGAAGCTGTTTTCTGGTCAATGGAAATAGCAGGAGACAACCCTTCTATCTGGTCAACGTCTGGCTTGTCCATGAGGCACAAGAACTGCCTCGCGTAAGCGGATAATGACTCCACGTATCTTCTCTGCCCTTCCGCGTAGATAGTATCAAAAGCTAAAGAAGACTTGCCTGATCCTGATAAACCGGTAAGAACGACTAATTTGTTCCTGGGTATGGAGACAGTTATGTTCTTCAAGTTATGCACCCTCGCTCCTTTGACAACAATTGATTTTTCCATGGTTTAAAATATCTATGACGGGCGTAAGTATATGGCAAAATCAAACTCTCCGCAAGGATGGAGTTAAAACAAAAATAGCCAATGGATTTACCACCAGCTATTTAAGGTTCTTCATTAATTAAATCATTAGCTGGTTCTTCCTCTACCAGCCCGTTTTCCAAGCTCTTTTTCAGTTGTACCAACAACGCTGTCACTCCCAATTCTTCGTCTTGGTGTTTGAATGTGTAGGTACGGAAAGATTCGCTTTCCAACGTTACAGCCTCATCTGGATGTTTGTAAACATCTTTTTCATACATTAACCGCAGATCATCATCTAACTTCATCAGCTTGTTGATACCGCAGTTAATCGGCTGTCTGATCATCTCCGCAAGGAAGCATTCCAACGTGTTCAATCCGCCATACCGTTCTTTCCCTAAATATCCTCTTAGACAAATAACTTCCCTCTCTTGGTAATATACGACTAGCTGGGCGACAGTCGGATCAAGCGCGTTGGCCACGCTGTAGCGTAAAGACAACTGGAATTCCCTGCCAACCAAATAAATTAAAATGTTACCTTCATAATCAGCGCCGTTTTCCCGCTCAATGGTGTTGACCAACACTAAAATTTCTAACATCACACACCTCCTTTCAAGTTTTATTAAAGAACTGCTTTTCGCTAGCTTACTCTTTTATTCTTAAAAGTCAATAATTATTAACCAACCAAGAGGTGGCTGCCAGGTGGCTCATTTCCCTCTTGCCTGCATTTACCGATCTGGCAGGATGATAACATGAGCATACTCACTCAATTCCTCAATTACCTATTCCCTTGGTCATGCCTTGGCTGTGAACAACAAGGAATTCCACTTTGCCAGTCCTGCGAAGACAATCTTCTTAATCGTTGCAAACCAATGTTCCTGCAAACGTCTGAATTCCAGCCGCCAGTAGACAAAGTACTGGTTGCTTCTTCTTATGAAGATCCGCTAGTAGCTTCTTTAATTCAGAAACTCAAATACAGCTACCAGGAAGTCTACGCGGATGTATTGGGCAATGTTTTAAAACAAGCGACTAACGCTGAACAAGTTACTGGAATGCTAGTGCCAATACCTCTCCATCCAAGGAGATTTAAAGAACGTGGATTTAATCAAGCGGAACTATTAGCTAAACAAATTGGATTGCCTGTTATAAACATACTGAAACGGCTACGTTATACCAAACAGCAAGCCTTATTAGCCAAAGATGGACGATTGAGCAACCTCACAAATGCTTTTTCTTTAAAGATAAATGATACTTTCTCTCCATCGTCCAGAATTATCTTAGTGGATGACGTCTGCACCACTGGCTCCACTTTGGCCGCGGCTGCTAAGGTGATCAAAGAAAAATATCCAACAATTGAAGTCTGGGGATTGGCAGTGGCAAAGAATTGACTTAATGTACGACAAACTTCACGAATTTGGTGGGATATTCTAAACTTTGCGCGAAATTTCTTTGAACGAAACTGACGCTCTGCCCCGCCGCCGCTCGCTTCGCTCGCTGTTCCGCAAAAAAGTTTTCTTCGCAATTTTTTATTTTGTGCCCGCCCGATTTTTTCTTCTAAAAGAAAAAGAAAACTTTTTTGCTGGCTTCTGCTCTGAACGAGCAGAGCGGCGGGGCTTCGCTTCGGCTCGGGCGCGGCGGAATTCCCCCCACACCCCCCTTCCCCCGCGCCCTTGCGTCCGGCAGCAGATTTTTTTCGGCGGCGACAAAATATCAGCGTTCTAACTCCTGCGCTATTTTATTTTCAAATTCAAAAAATTCTTTTGTATGTTTGAGCGTATGAACACGAGGACGCGAAAATGGAACGCTAAACACATTTTTAATTTCCATCGGGCGCTTGCTCAAAACATAAACAGTGTCGGCAAGAAATGCGGCCTCGCTAACATCGTGGGTAATAAAAAGAATTGTTTGGTGTTCTGCTTCCCAAAGTTTAGTCAAAAACTCCTGCATTTGTGAGCGCGTCTGTGAATCCAACGAACCGAACGGCTCGTCCATCAATAAAATTTTTGGATTGTTCGCAAGCGTCCGGGCAATAGCTACTCTTTGTTGCATGCCGCCGGAAAGATTTTTAGGGTAAAATTCGGAAAAATCTTTCAATCCAGTAACGCCGAGGTAATGATTGATAATCTCGCTTTTCTTTTTTCTATCCAACTTTTGCAAATCAAGTCCAAATGAAATATTTTCTTTGACTGTAAGCCAAGTAAAAAGCGTAAATTGTTGAAAAACTAATCCTCTGTCTTTTCCAGAATTCAAAATTTTCTTTCCGTCTAAAACAACATCTCCGCCAGACGCTTGAATAAGTCCGGCGATAATTTTCAAGAGTGTAGTTTTTCCACACCCGCTTGGCCCAACAAGCGCGATAAATTCGCGTTCTTTAACAGACAAGTTGAAATTTTCTATTGCTTCAACCTGCTGGTGGTCGTTGGTATAAGTTTTTGAAATATTTTTGAGTTCAAGCATGTGATTTTTCAGTCCACGGGAAGAAAATTTTGTAAGTTATCTTGAAAAAATAATCCGTGGCCAATCCCAAGAAACCAATTATAACAATCGCCGCGAAGATATTATCGGTTTTCAAAAACCTTTGCGATTCTATCATTAAATGTCCCAGCCCGGAAGAAGCACCGACGATTTCTGCAATAATCACAAAAGTCCAAGCCGCGCCAATCATCAAACGGAAAGAGTCCCAAATCCCGGGCATAGAGTTTGGGATAACAACTTTAGTGATAATATCTTTGCGGCTTGCGCCTAAAGTTAAAGCTGCTTCCACAAGCTCGCGCTTCGTGCTTATTACAATGTCCGCGATAAGAAGCGTTAGATACGGCGCAATTCCTAAAAATATAATAGCGACTTTTTCCAAATCTCCAATACCAAACCAAATTATCGCAAGCGGAATAAAAGCTGACGGCGGAATATAGCGTATAAATGCGATAAGCGGCTCTGTTAAAGCTTCAAATCTTCTTGAAATTCCGAGTGAAATACCAAGCGGCAAGGATATAACTAATGATAAAAGAAAGCCGAGCAAAATACGATAAAAACTTGCAAAAATATCAGAGAGCAAACTTCCTTCGGTGATAAGTGAGATGATTGATGATAAAACTTTTGTCGGCGTGGGTAAGAAAAAAGATTTTACAAACCCAGTATAGGTTAACAAAGACCAAACCAAAAGAAAAATTAGCAGTCCGAACACCGCTAAAGAAATGTACTGTATTTTACTAATTTTTCTTTCTAAAATCATAAATTAACTTTGTATGTGCCATGTTTAAACTCACCTATTATTTTATCATTTCGAAATACTTTTCCATTCCATCCGTAAAATTGTCTAAATGGCGTTAATTTTTCTTTTGGGTAAGATCGCGAAAAATTAAGCTGAAAAATATCATGTGGTTGCACTGAAATAGGTTTTTCAATCGGCATATAGCAATGCTTCCAACAGTCCGATGTTTTTCTTCCCGCTATGTCATCTCCGGAAATATCAAGTACAATATTAGCCGATAAGTCAGCTATGAAATATCCTTTGATACCAGTTAATAATCCTGCTCTTTCTATCTCGTATCTAATTTCTGTTTGATATACGGCCTCGTCCGTACCATCAAAATGAAAAGATTTAATTAAAGCTGGTTTAGCCAAGTTGGAACTAATCGGAACGACTGAGTCATAATAAATATCGAATTGGTTTTTGATACCAAGTTTATTAAGTAATTCAACTAATTCGTACTTTGCGCTAATGCTACGACATTTTTTCTCGGTTATCTGCTCGTGAATTTTTGGAGAAGAAACCGGCACTAAATATGTTTTGATTGATTTTGGTACGAATACTCCATTATCCGATATAAATCTTTTTCTAGCATCGTCTAATATAGGGGTCATATCTTCATTATCACCAAGATTTCCAAGAATTTCTGAAAGGATAATATCTGCTTTTTCTGGTAATTCAACTTCATAAGAAATCTTGTTTATTGGTGCAAATTTATCACGCAAATTTACTTTATCAATTCTCTTTTTGGCAAGCTCCAAAATTTTTTTATTGACATCAA
>JAZDGP010000037.1:0-11350 GCA_043806935.1 bacterium
TCCCAAATAGAAGGGATCTTTTTGCCCGCAAGCGCGAAGGCTTGCGTCATTGACGTTTTTCAAAAACCCTGATACGATAAACTTAGAAAATGCCTAGGATTTCCCGCTCAAAGAAGGTTCGAACATTTTCAAACAAAAGGCACCTGTTTACATATTTATCTCTTTACTCATGCTCCCTCTTGGCACCTACCGCCATTACAAAGGCAACCTCTACAAAGTTATTGCTATTGCAAAACACAGTGAAACACTGGAGGATATGGTTGTCTACGAAACTTTGTATGACAACCCCGTCTCCAAACTCTGGGTCCGTCCATTAACAATGTTCACTGGCGAAGTGGAAGTAAACGGACAAAAACAACCGCGCTTTACTTTAATCAAAGAATGACTAAACTTTTCCCTACTCCTGCCGGTTATATCTCACATCTGCCAGATCAAAGGCATCGTACCGCCTACAAAGCGATTATTGCCATTGCCGAAGCTGTTAACAACGTTGGCGGAAGAGCGTTATTGGTAGGCGGCTGTGTCAGGGATATGCTATTAGACATCCTTCCCAAAGACTATGACCTAGAAGTATATCATCTACAGCCAGAGCAGTTAGAAACTTTGCTCCAAACAATCTGCCCGATCTCTTTGGTGGGAAAATCGTTTGGCGTCTACAAACTCCATCTGCCTGACGCTGTGCCAGTAGACGTCTCTTTGCCTAGGAAAGATTCCAAGACTGGCAGTGGACACCAAGGATTTATTATCACCAGCGATCCTGAACTGTTGTTCGAAGAAGCGTCAGGACGGAGGGATTTTACTATCAACAGCATACTGGCGGATCCATTGACTGGAGAGATTCATGATCCATACAATGGGTTGAAAGACTTGGAAGCAAAAGTATTACGAATCACTAATCCAAAGACTTTTTCAGACGATCCTTTACGAGTATTACGTGCAGTGCAACTAACCGCCCGTTATAATTTACAGGTAGAAACTAAAAGCCTAGAGATTATAAGGCAGATGGTGTCTCAATTAGCAGAACTTTCTAAGGAAAGAATAAGGGAGGAATGGAAAAAAGTGTTTGAATCTGCTTATCCGGAAGTTGGGTTAGCACTTGCCAAACAACTGGATATTGAAATACAACAACGGGATCAATAATAAAATCTAACTACTTAAATTGGCGGAAGGGGTGAGATTCGAACTCACGGTAGGGTTTGAAGCCTACGACGGTTTTCAAGACCGTTGCCTTAAACCACTCGGCCACCCTTCCATCTCTTTCTAAAAGAATAAACTGGCGGAGAGGAAGAGATTCGAACTCTTGATACGGCTTTGATACCGTATAACGGTTTAGCAAACCGCTGCCTTCAGCCACTCGGCCACCTCTCCACAAGAACAACAGCAGTCTACGGGATTTCACCCTGCCAGTCAACCAATCATTTCAAGCCTATTGACCGATTGATATGTTTACTCTATACTTATTGTGTCTTTCAGTTCTGCAATAGAACTGGAAGGGTATTACATCCAAGGATCACCCTCCGCGAGGAGGGTGATTTCTATTGTTTCTCTCCACGATAGCGCAACTCTCTCCCCCAGATCTCCTCTCCCATATCAAGCACGTCAAAATAACCATCCCCGCCAGTTCTTAATTCTTGAGAAATATTATTCTTGGAAGAAAAGATGAAAACCTTTTTACCTCTATTCCGCACATAAGAAACCAACGCTAGGAAATCAGAATCACCGGTGAAGAAAATAGCGACAGTATATTGAGAAAGATGGTGTAGGACATCAATCGTCATCTCCACGTCCATATTGCCTTTTTCTTGGATCGATTCACTGTATTCATCCACTATCGATATCCGTTTCAATTCCTTCTTACGCACTACAAAATTAAGTCCTTTCTTAAGGAAAGTAAAAAAACGATGCCTCCCATCCAGACTGTAATCTCTGGTGCCGTCAGCTGGATACGCGGTATAATAAAACACTTGGATCGAATCGGCGTCAAATCTGCCTTTTATAAAACCTGTTAGTTTGCCATAATCAAACAATCTCCCTTTAGTCTTCTGCACAGCCCATAAATTGGAAGCATCAATAAACACACAGATTGAATTTTTCCGCGTCGTCTTTTCTATCATTTTAGAATTGTCCGCCATTTTAAGAGCTTAAGCGATTTTACCCTGTCAGTCAACCAATTTCGTGCTACACTATAACCATGAAAATAGCCATTATCGGGGCTGGAGAATTCGGCCAAGCCCTATCATCAGCGATCCATTCCCCTGTTGTCCTTTATGACAACAATCCACAATCCCCATATTACCAGCCGTCTCTTGATACAATAGTCAAAGACGCTGGAGTTATATTCTATTGCCTTCCTTCCAACGCTCTACGCCAGAGCCTGCGCGCTACTATCCCCCTTCTAAAGCCAAGAACTATCCTCGTGGCTATTGCCAAAGGATTAGAGCCTGACAGCGGCAAAACAACAGCCAAAGTGTTGGAAGAAGAAAGCAATAAACATTCATGGGCGCTGCTCCATGGACCGATCTTAGCGGAAGAAATCGCCCAAGGAATGCCAACTCAAGCAGTGCTGGCTAGCAAAAAGAAAACAGCTGCCAAGAAAGTTTCCAGCCTGTTTAAACCGCCTCTCACGAGCGTTATAACATCAGACACGGCAGGCGTGGCATGGGCGGGAGCGCTTAAGAATATTTACGCTCTTGCTTTTGGAATGGCAGACGGTTTGGGCTGGGGCATGAATGCCAAAGGAATGCTACTCGTCCAAGCAGTAAAAGAGATGACAGAGATCGGATTAAAGATGGGGGGTAAAAAACAAACGTTCCTTGGGTTAGCAGGATTGGGTGACCTCACTGCCACCGCGTTCAGCCAACATTCACGCAATCGTAAAGTAGGAGAAGAACTGGCTAAAACAGGCGCGTGCTGTTTGCCAAGCGAAGGCGTGCAAGCGCTGGATCTGTTGTCCAAACATTTGCCTGATATTGCTGGATTCCCATTGCTACAGAAGATTACAAGTATCACCAAAGGACAGCCAGCAAATTCTCTGGAACAGGTAACTCATGAAATCAAATAAAATCTATCTGGCCTTAGACGCGGGCACCACCACAGTCAAAGCGTTGGCTTTTGACAATTCTTTGTCTTTGCTAGCCAGAGCAGAACAGCAATTAAACAAACAATTCCCCTCTCCTGGCTGGGTGGAACAAAATCCCAAAGAAATTCTCCAAGCAAGCGTAACAGTGCTAAAAAAGACAATAAAACAACTGCCATCCTCTTCTAAGATTGTCTTGGGTATTACCAACCAACGGGAAACAATAATCGCTTGGGATAAACAAACAGGCAAATCTATCTATCCAGCAATTGTCTGGGAAGACAAACGTACAAAACAAATCTGTGCGAAACTTGCAAAACAAGCTATTCTAATAAAACGCCTAACAGGGCTCTCTCTTTCCCCTTACTTCTCCGCTTCCAAAATCTTCTGGCTGCTCCAACATTCCACAAAAGCAAAACAATTATTAAAACTAAACCGCTTGGCTGTCGGCACCGTGGA
The DNA here is from genome assembly GCA_043806935.1 of bacterium. Taxonomy (GTDB): domain Bacteria; phylum Patescibacteriota; class Patescibacteriia; order JAZDGP01; family JAZDGP01; genus JAZDGP01. Next base: position 3,536 of record JAZDGP010000037.1, read on the forward strand.
CAGCTGGCTAATATTCAACTTCACAAAACATCATCTTACTGACCGCACCAATGCCAGCCGCACCCTGCTCTATGACGTCAAAAAACAGCAATGGAGCAAAAAACTCTGTGGTCTTTTTAATATCCCTCTTTCCATCCTCCCTTCCGTACAATCTTCTAGTTCTTCCTTTGGATACACCAAACCAAAACTGTTTGGAAAAAAGATTCCTATATATGCCGTTGCCGGAGACCAGCAGGCCAGCATGGCAGCCGCCTATCCCAATGACACCAAAGCCACTTTTGGCACCGGTCTCTTTGTAAACCAAAGAACCAATAAAAAATTTAAATTGTATAAAGATTGGTACACCACTCTCTTGCCGGACAACTCCTACTGTTTAGAAGCGAAAGTGGAAGGAATCGGGAAAAAGATCAGCGCGTATTTAAACAACAAACAACGTTTAAACAAGGTCATACGGGCAATTGCCAACCAAGCAGTACGTCTCATCCACAGTCTTCCGCGTCGTCCAAAGTTCCTGATTATTGACGGAGGAGCCACCCGTAACCCCATTCTCCAACAACAGCTGGAAAAACAATTAGGCATACCAGTCAGCGTCTTGTCCCCTTATGACGGAGCTGCATTAGGCATTGCCAAACTGCTATCCCAAAAGGTACAGTAACTCCATGCTTAGGTTGGATTCGCCCATCACCCAAGTGCCGGGAGTGGGAAGCAAAACAAGCAAGCTGTTTCAAAAGCTTGATCTGTTGACTGTTGGCGACCTGCTCAAACACTTCCCTTTCCGCTACGAAGACTGGAGCCAGATCACCATGTCGTCAATTATGCCAATCAACAAGCCGGCAACATTACTGTTGACAATAGACAAGATTACAAGCCGCACGACATGGAAACGCAGATTATCGCTTGTCACTATTACTGCCCATGACGACAGCGGACCAGCCAAGCTGATATGGTTCAACCAGCCGTACATTGCCACTTGGCTCAAGGAAGGAGCAACCTACTTGGTGGCAGGCAAACGGAAAGACGGCTCTCTTCCTCCTACCCTAACCAACCCGACAACCGAACCAGCTAGCCGTCTGGAAGAAGGAATCCTGCCAGGAGTCTCCAGCCGCCACAGCGCTAGGATCGTGCCAATCTATTCCACCACTCAAAGCCTGTCTATTAAATCAATCAGGAACGCTATTGCCAACAGTTTAAAACACCTGGTAGTTATTCCAGATCCATTGCCAGAAGCGACCAAAAAGAAATATAAGCTGGGAGACATCACGCGCGCGTACAATGTCATCCATTTTCCAGATACGGAAGAAAGCCTAAAAGAAGCTAAACAACGGCTTGGTTTTGACGAACTATTAATTGTACAATTGCTCAGCAGAACATTACGCCGTTCCCTAGAGCAAGCAGTCGCTCCAGCTATCCCCTTTGACGCTAATAAAGCAAAATCCTTTCTTTCCTCTTGGCCGTTTTCTCTCACTCAAGACCAGAAAAAAGCATCTTGGGAGATTATACAAGACTTAGAACAAACACGCCCAATGAACCGTCTGCTCCAAGGAGACGTGGGATCTGGCAAAACAGCAGTAGCTGCCCTTACTGCCTGGACAGTAGCCCAAGCCAAACACCAGACTGTTCTTCTCGCTCCAACTGAATTGCTAGCCCAACAGCACCACAGGACGTTTCAGGAACTTTTAGGATCAACAGCTAAAATCGCTCTTCATACAGCTGCTGGAACGTGGGTAGAGAACAATAAAATTCCTGAAAAACAGTTCCTAAAACTGTTAAGCTCCGGCTACCTTGATGTAGTAATAGGCACGCACGCTCTGCTATCGGAGAAGATAGTGTTCAACAAACTAGGTATGGTTATAATAGACGAACAGCAACGGTTTGGAGTCAAACAGCGGCAAGCTTTACGGGATCGCACGCCAGGGCAAGTAGCCCATTTCCTGTCCATGACAGCCACGCCGATTCCACGCTCACTGGCTCTCACTGTTTACGGGGATCTAGACGCATCTATTATCAAAGAGATGCCACCTGGACGTAAGCAGACTATTGCAAAGCTTGCTGGAACGGATAAGGAAAAACAGGCTGTGTTTAAAAAGATTAAAGAGGAAATTAAAAACAAACGGCAAGTTTTTATTGTCTGTTCGCTCATTGATCCCAATGATAACGGGTTATCAGTAACGGAAGTATATGAAGATTTAAACAAAAATATCTTCCCCGATCTCCGTATGGCAATTATACACGGACAACAGGATCCTAATGAACAAAAAAATCTTTTAAAAAAGTTCTACGCCGGACAGCTAGACATCATTGTAGCCACAACAGTGATTGAGGTTGGCATGAACGTTCCCAATGCTTCCGTGATGGTTATCTATGGAGCGGAACGATTCGGATTAGCCACTCTCCACCAATTAAGGGGACGTGTTGGAAGGAGCGAACACCAGAGCTATTGCTATGTCTTTTTGGATGATAACAGCCAGCCAAGCAGGAAACGGTTAGAGTACTTCTGCTCCACCACTGACGGCTTTAAGCTTGCGGAGTATGATTTGGAAACTAGAGGGTACGGACAGCTCTATGGCAAAGAACAGTCTGGTTTTATCTCTCTGCTTAAGGTTGCTGACTGGAAAGACCAAACATTGGTAAAGATGGCTAAACAAGCCGCTACGGAATTATTACGAAAAGATCCGCTACTGCGTACAGCGCCTTTATTAAAACAGCAAGTGGAAAGATTAAAGGAAGAAACGCATTGGGAATAGCTTGACAAGCTAACACGACTGCTCTATCTTAAAGATACAACGGCCGAAAGGCCAGCCGAGGAGCCCCGAAAGGGCTCCGATTTTATTAAACTTCTTTACCACTAATACAGGGCGTTCAAAAAAGACGTTTTTGCCATCCTGTTCGTGGCCAAGATTTAGCCCGATGGAACACCACCAAACTTCCCCCTCCCGGAATAACAGGGTATCATAGCCAATTTCCTCCAGTTTTTCCTTCTCTTCATGCCAACTAAAAAAGTCTTTCATGGAAGTTCTTACTTTCATCTTAAATCTTTATTTGGAACCAACAAGAGGATTATTAACAAAGGAAATAGGTGCTTATGGTGCCTAATTATCAAAAACATTGACTTAATAACTATTTATTGATATCCTACCTTTAATAGAGTTAAGCTCTGTAATCGATCCGTGTGATGTCCATGGGAAGCGCCTGAACGCCCCTCTGGATATCACCGTAAGCGCCACCTTGTAGGTACCAATATGTTTAAGGCGGCAGACACGACAAAGCGGGTCGATTTACAGAGTATTAACTAAAAAGTTCTTTACAAATAACAATAAACAAAGAAAGGAGCATGATGCTTATATTTAGGTTAGCGCCCTAACCCGACGCCTTGATAGGCAGGTAATTAACAATTAACACCCACAAAAGTTCAGGCCACGCACATGAATTGTGCGTGACAGGTTCAGGCAAACTAGAGAGGAACATTATGGGCGGTACAAATTATGGTATTCAAAGTAAAGATTCACGTTCCGAAATACGGGCGCAGCTGCAAAAAAAAGCTCTGGAATTTCTAAAACTTGACAAAAAACTTCAGAACAAACTGCTCCGGATTCAACAGAAATCCGGAAGAGAAAGGGAAATCGTAAAAGAACAAGTTAGTAATATGTTGGATCAATTGACTGGTATGATTGACCAACTAAATTTCTTTATCTGTTATGATAACCACCAGTTGATAGAAATTCCGGGTGATGTTAAAGAAAGAGCCAAGGAAAATCCGGAAAATCTACTGCAACTATTACAATGCCCAAAGTGCATAGAAAGGAAAAACTAACTTTCCCTTCCTTGTAAAACGCCCAGTAATCCAACTGGGCTTTTTTTTATTCCGTATGTATTCCCGGCTCGCAGTAATAATTATCCATGTTTGGTTTATACGGATTCTTGTACTCAAAATGCCACCATTCTATACATATATGTTCAAATCCGGCGTTCTTCATGGTTTGCTGCAATTTCTTGATGTCATCAGCATAGGCGGGATCGGTATTATACTTGGCTTCCGCTTTGCCGCACAGTTTGCCAACACAGACATCAACCGCGTATCCAGCCATATGCGGAGAGGTACAAACCGGCCTAGCCGCTTTGTTGCAATGGCCGCATTCTTCCGCGCAAGTATTAGTCTGATTGTAATTCAACCTGCATTGGTACAGCTTATTCTGCTTCTCCCATGTCCTGACTGACGAATTAATCTGTAATACCGCGTCAGGCCCAAACGTTTTTTTCACCTCTTCCACAGCTTTTGACAAAGTATTGACCAATAATTGTTGGGTTTGTCCGTCATTATCCACGATCTTTACTCCCGGGATGCTAATAGGCACCACGCCAACGCAGTACTTCTGCCCTGTTGGCGGCACTGCTCCAGCCTTGTCAGCATACTCGGCTTCCAATCTTGCTTCATTGTCAAAATTAGTGAATTCCTCCTGGCTTATACTGACGATTGCTTTGGGAGTCAAAGGTTGGAAAATCACCAACCTGCTAGAAATACTGCTAAGAATCGTATGCGCTGACAGTAAAATAACAATTCCAATCACTCCATTTTTTATGTAACCTTGAGCTTTAGCGTACTCGCCAGCGCTCCCTCCGCTCATCACCATCCGTATCCCTCCGTACATGATCATTATCACTGCCAATAAGCCCGCGATCGCCAAACTAAAGCTATATACCGCCAACACGTACTCGGCAAACATGGAGTTAGACACTTGGATTGATTTGCCTCCAATGAACTTATCTGAAAAAGGAATCCCCACCTGCGGGGTAAAGGTAATAGGCTTTATTTCTCCAAAAAAGCCGGTTGCCACTTGGCTACCGCACCATTTATCCACGCTATCGCAACTGGCAAAAAAATAACCGTTGTTGGAATCCTGATAAACCTTGTCGGCGCACGCTTGTTGGTAAAATTTGTGCTGCAGCGGCTGAATAGGTAAATTAAATTCCAGGCAAGCTCTGCTTTTGGTTTGTTCATCCACAGTCCAACAGCAGACCTTATCCAAATTGTATTTGTCTGGATCCAGATTGTTTTTAACTGGTTCCAGCACGTTCCCTACGCCCGTCTTAAGGCACAAAAATTGGTCACAGGACGCTCCAGGCGCCCAAGGGCTCATCGACTTCAAACAAGCGGTCTTATCATCCGTGCACATCACGCCATTCTGGCAACAGCCTGTATTAGCTTTGACGGGATCAACACAACGGTTATTAACGCAGGAATAAGCTGGATTCCATTCAGCAATATTACCGCCCGTGGTCTTATTGTCTTTCCGATACTGGCAGGTCTTTTCAATATTCTCACAGCCAATCTCTGATGAATCCTGCGAAGTAAAAAACTCGCAACAACCAGCATTCGCTGGCTTGGCGAGCAAGATAAAAAAAGAAATTGCCAGCAAACTACTGGCCAGCGGTAATAATCTTTTCCAATGAAGAGTAAGAAACATCATCCGTTAATTTGCCGTTAATAAACACAGCTGGCACTCCATCAATTCCAGCAGCTGTCCCTTGCGCCTGTCCAGCCTGCACAGCCTCATAGCCGCTCCCGCTGTCATAACACTGCTGCCATCTCTTAGCATCCAATCCGATCTCTACAGCAATCTTTCCGTACAATTCCACCGCCAAATTATCCTGCTGGTCATACAAGCTATCATGGTACTGCCAATACTTCCCTTGCTGTCCCGCGCACCGTGCCGCCAAAGCAGCCCGTGGAGACTCCGTGTGATATGACAAAGGAAAATCCTTCCAGACCAGTCTTAGCTTATCAGGATAAACGTCTAACAGCTTCCTTACAGTCTGGTCAAAAGCTTTGCAAGACGGGCATTGGTAGTCTGAAAAGACAATAATAGTAACTGGGGCTTGGGAATTCCCCCTGATCGGATCATTGGGATAAGCGCGCGGAGCAATTGTCTTTACGATTGGAGCTTCTTTATACAATTTGGCAATGGACGTAATCCTGTAAATGCCTAAAGTTAACAGCAAACCGCCTATGATTATTAAAAAAAGAATCAGTTTTTTCATTACCGTAACTTTAATTCCAAGAGCCTTCCGTCAAAACGGTTGGTAAACACCAAACTATCGCCATCAGGAGACAAAGTTACCTGGTCAGCCGCCACTTTGCCTCCGTTGTCAGCCACTGGCACTGCCAATAAGCTCCGCCAGCCTGTTTTAAGGTCAATCTTGTAGAAATCATCAGGCTGGTCAAGAGACAGTTCAGGATACAAACCGCTGCCCTGCTCCAAACTCCTTGGAACAGCGCAATACACCGTAACACTATCTCCAAACACGCATTTGTACGCCCATGTGTTAATATCCAAAGACACATTATTGAATCCCGTGCTGTCATCTCCAGCGTTGGTAATCTTCAGCATTGGAAGAGCGTCACCGCTCAACTGGAAGGTACTGTACAATAATTTCTTCCCATCTGGCGACCATTGGCTCTCAAAACCCCTGCCGTCCACGAACAATGATTTATTATTCTCACCGCTTCTGCCTATAAAAAACACTTCCTGGCTATCCGTTCCAGCCCCTTTCCTGTATGTAGCGACAATCCTGCTGTCAGGAGACCAGTTAATCCGCACGTCATCTCCTTTGTCCCCTAATGGTTCAATGAAAGTGATGCCTGATCCATCAGGACTGGACACTCCAATCCAGTTGCTGTCCTCATTGTTAGTGATCCATTTAAAGCCAAGCAAACTTCCTTCCTTGTTCCATCGCGGTTCAGTCATCTCCTTAGGCAATGTGACCTGGCTGTTAGCGCTGAAATCATAATACAGCTTACTGCCATCAGGATAGCCCAAAATCGCTTTGTTCCCTTCTGAATTCCAGTTAATCTCGCTGACGTTAAAAAACCGCTTAGTGGTCAATAATGTCTGCCTTCCGTCCCTTAACTGGTAAAACTTGCCATCCCTAGGATTATACACATTAACAGTCCCTTGCACCTTACTAACAGTCGGAGACACGCCAAACGTTTCAGTCAAAGGAGTAACTTTAGTAGGACCGCCTTCAGCCACTGTTGTTGGTTGTCCAACTGGAGCTTCTTCTTCCTGAGGTACGACTGGAGAAGTAGATGGCTGGACTGACGGAGCTGTTGGCAAAGTAGGTGTTACAGCTGGCGGAGTGATTGTTATTGGAGGAACTTCCTCTGTTCTAAAAAAGAAATAATACAAACCATAAGCAGCCAGAATGACTATTAGTACAAAAGCAATGATTGTTAATATCCTTTTCTTATCCATACTGTTTTATCTCCTTTATAATAGCACAAATCACGGTCTTTTAAGCGATGCCTGGCAAAATTGAGCTTTACTGAATTCTCCAGCAACAATATCACGAGAAACAGCCGAGTTAAGCAGTTCGGAATGACTATATACGAAATTCCTAACGTCATCCACTTTATCAACGAGTTGGCCGTCAGCTGGGCGGACAAAGAAGAAACGATAATCATTATTCGATCCTTTGTAATCATCACAACGACCGCCAAACCCAGGCAAATCATATTCGTCGTCTGTCATCTTGACCATCAAGATATAAGACGTATCTGGCGAATCTTTCAACAACTCAGAACAACGACGTTCATTCTTAGCTAATTTATAATAACTGTCGTTTTGTTCCACATTGACCATGCATGGCGATTCTATATACGCAAGATTAGAATATTGAGCAGCTAGTTTTTTATTAGAATCCCATCTCACCAACGCGACATCGTCAACATAAAGATCTCCTAACGGCTGCCTGATCATCCCATGCGCAAACACATTCTCCTCACAGCCAAAGCCTTTAACGTAAGTTGATAACTGAAAC
>JAZDGP010000038.1:0-31296 GCA_043806935.1 bacterium
CCAGCCAGTTCCAATCCCTTAGCAACCAAGATAGTAAGCGCAAGCAACGGGTCATCCACCATCCGTAGGTGCCCTTTAGCTGTAATCCCAAGCTCAACAAACTGTCTTAATTTTACTCTCACATCAGCAACATCCTTCTTATCCATAAACTTCTGAATCTCCTCCTTGGTGAGCACTCCGTCTTTAGATAGCGCCAGACTAAACGTGGCAACCAACAACTCCTGCCAGACATCCAATAAGACTCTCAAGAAAAACTCCAAACTCTCTCCATCTGCTTCCAGCTTCTGGAGCAGTTTCATTGCCTCTGTCCCGTTGCCAGACAGCATTGCTTCAGTCAAAGACAAAGATTCTCCAACTGCTAGTTTAGGCAGCACTAGCAGAGCGTCGTCAACAGTGATCTTAGGCAGTCCTAAAGACAGTACCTGCCCCAACAGACTCTCCGCGTCCCTGGTTGATCCAGACGCTAAATAAGCGATTGTCCGTAACACCCCTTCTTCCACTGTTACTTTCTCTTTCCCGCAGATACCAACCAGCCGCTCCACAAGCAGATCCAACGACGGACGATGGAAAGTAAAGCGCTGGCAGCGTGAAACAACCGTGGCTGGTATCTTGTGGAGTTCTGTGGTCGCTAAAATAAACACAGCATGAGATGGCGGTTCTTCCAAAGTCTTTAACAGAGCGTTAAAAGCAGCTCCAGACAGCATGTGCGCCTCGTCAATGATAAACACCTTCCACTTGCCTGACTGCGGAGCGAATCTAGACCCTTGGATGATATTCTCCCTGACATTATCCACGCCAGTCTGGGAAGCTGCGTCTATTTCCAACACATCTAGGGAAGAACCACTGGCAATTGCCTGACATTGTCTGCACTGTCCGCATGGTTCATAACTTCCATCCTTTTGTTCTTCACACTGCAAAGACTTTGCAAACAGCCTGGCAATAGTAGTCTTGCCAATGCCTCTGGGACCAGCAAATACGTAAGCATGGGCGGTCTTACCAGACGCCAATTCTTTGGTGATCGTTCTCACCACTGTTTCTTGGCCAATCACCTCCTCAAACCGTTGAGGACGGTATTTACGGTATAAAGTCAGCACAAATGTTATTTTTATTTCGTCAATTAATGTTATCCTGCGTATTTTTTATCCAGTTTTCGTCTCAATTCCTCGACTTGCAGTAATTCGTCCATTCTCTTACGTAATCCATAAGTTCTTGTTATTACATTCAAGTCAGCTTTGTTGCTCATAACAGCCGTCATTTTCTGTAGAAGATCTTCTTTCTTATACACGTAACCATCTGAAGCGGTTATATCTCCCAATTCAGAAACACGTCTTAATAACTCTGCCAGTCAGTAGCCGATTGAATCGCTGCTTCGTAGCGCTTTTCAAGCGGTTCACGATATCCCTCATAAGGATCAGATTTATCAACGCTTGGTTCAGGTTTTTTGGATTTGTTAAATAAAGTCTCCCTTGCTTCTTCAGCTTGTTGAGCTAATTCTTTTTCTATCTTATCTAATTCCACACCGCCTATTTCCCCTTTCATTCTCCTTGCCAAAGCTTCTTTTCGTTGTTTTTGTATATCATCGGACTGTTTTTTAAATTTTTCCTGTGGATTTATCTGTGGTTGTTGCGGAGAGGATTCGGCATTAAACATATAACCAATCAATTTAATAATAAAATTACTTCTTAATAATTGTCTCAATTGCCGCCCAATGAGAGGAACGGCTCTGTGGAACGAGCAGTACTGCTTGGTCTCCTGGCTGTCCTTTAAAGTACGTTACTGCTGCCCCTAACACTCTGTATGTCGTCCCATCCGCCACAGCTGTCCAATGGTCGCTATCATAATCCTTGGCCAACACGCCTGTTAATCTAGAACGTTCCACTGGCCCAACCTGTTTGTAAACAAAACTGCCATCTGACTGGATATTGAGCTTTAGCAGATCCCCTTCCACAAGCTTGGACTTGGAAGCGTAGTTAGACGCCACTGTGTAGCTCTTTCCGTCAGCGTCAAGCATGCGCTCGCCGTCAAACACTCCCTCAATAGTGTTCTCCTTCTGTTCTGATTTCTCTGGCAGTTCCAATCCAGCAGTAGGCCTGATAGGGCCAGTAACATCCATTGCCAAAGCCTGCAGCTTCTGGGCCAAAGACATCATGTCAAGGGAAAGTTTTTTTATTTCTTCTATTTTATTTTGTTCGTCCATTTTATTTTATATTTACATGATATAAAGATAAACCTGAATAGCATTTCTTACTCGCGTACAGCCTGGAATAAAGGCCGTAATCTCTGTTTTGTCCTTCATCCACATTCTAATCCGGACAGACAATACTGGCAAGGTATTAAACCCAGTTACTATAACTTACCCTGATTTTGGCTGCCTTTCCAAATAATCATTCACCGGAAGACTGAACAGCTGACCGCGCCCTGATCTCTTCTTCAACAACCAGGCGATCCTGCCCATACTTGAGCCTTGATAACTGTTTAATCGCTTCAGCTGTCTCTCTGCTTCCTTTATCAGGGAAATCAATCTTAAGGGTAAATGGAGTGGTAGCAGTGTTATTAACCAACAGCCTGATGTTAGCAGTAAGGCCAGGCGTGTTAATCATGTCATACTCGTTAAACACTGGAGCAAACTCTTTCACTAATTCTTTAGCGTCTTCCACTCCAACTCTAAATACAGCCTTGGTGCCAACGTTGCCAAACACCGCTTCCTTGATAGTAGCGTCCCCTTTAGGCGCCAATTGCCCAATGTACTGGTGCGCGATAATGAGTCCAAGACCATACTTCCTGGCTTCAGACAGAATAATAGCGATTGAGTCAGTGATAAAATTCTGGAACTCGTCAATGTAAAGATAAAAATTCTTGCGGCTCTCTCTTGGAACGTCTGTTCTGGATAGAGCGGCCATTAAAATCTTACCGACTATCACCATGCCTAAGAGGTAAGCGTTTAAGTCTCCCAATCTTCCCTTGGAAAGATTAACAATCAAGATCTTCCCTTGGTCCATGATTTCCCTGATGTTAAACGAGCTATTCTGTTGCCCTATGATCGGCCTCATGATGTCATTAGCCACGAACTGGGTGAGCTTGGAAGTGATATAAGGCACCATGTTGGCAAGAGCCGCTTCCCCTCCAGCTTTCTCCGCTTCCTTCACCCAGAAGTCATGCACTACTGGATTTGAGCATTTCTGTAGCTTCATGGCGCGGAAGTCGGGATCAGACAAGACTTTGGGGATTTCCATTAAAGTGGAACCAGTAGTCGGGTCTTCCATGATTAAGAGCAGAGCGTTCCGCATGTACTGCTCAAAGATCGGGCCTCCAGTGGTTTTTAAGTCATACAGCTTATCAAAAATCTTAAGCATCTCGTTAATCACAAATGTCTTCTGTTCAGGATACCGAGAGTCATACTCCAAAAGATTTAATCCCATAGGGCGTTCCACGTCTCCAGGATTAAAATACACAACGTCTTCCGCCCTCTCCTTAGGAACCTTAGCCAACACGTCTTCCGCTAATTCTCCATGCGGGTCAATGATACAAAAGCCTCTGCCTGCTTTAGCGTCCAACGCGGCCATGTTCTGCTGGAATACTGACTTGCCAGTCCCTGATCCCCCGATGATGTATAAATGGCGCAAACGATCTTCTTCCTTGATGTATATATTTGTCTTCTTGCCCCTAAACTGGTTATAACCTAAGTACAAACCGTCAGTAGGAACATTAGACGGAGCTGATGCTGTCTTGGCTAACAGCCATACAATATTTGGAGTGTCATTGGATGGCAGAGGGAAATGGAACAAACTAGCCACTTCCTCCGCATTTAACACAAACCCTTGTGAAGATTCATACTGACGGTAAATAAAGTTTTTTAGCAAACGGTCATAAGTGGACGGTTCGTTGATCTTAAAACTATTCCCATATTCGTAAATGCTGTACTGGGCAAAAGCGTCTTGCAGGTTAGCCAGTATCCGTTTAGCAGACGCTTCGTCCTTTCCCACTGCTACAAGCCTTATATTAACATCCAGCCCAGCTTTAGCGGTCTTTTCCTCCACGTTTTTGACCATTTCCTGTTCTAATGGAGACAAACGGTACTCTGCTGGTTTCTGATCAGGCAATTTCTTAAACAAAAACCCCAAGGCGTCTAAAAATGAACCGCTAGTTACTTCTTTACTAGCCTGCTCGTAATTCTTGCCTTGCTGCATCACTGACGCGAGCTTCTTGCCTTTCCAGTGCCATTCTTTCTTGGCTGACCGTATAATAATCTGCACAGCAGCTGTTTCTCCCTCCTGCAGCCTAGAAAGAGCGCTTGTTACAACTTCTAAAGGATCATGGTCTAATTTACGGTATGTCTTGACGCTAAAGACTTGATCTCGTTTTAAAGTCAAATAACCTCCAACCGCGGAGCCAGTAGGAGTGAACAAATTGTAATCATCCACCTGTTCAATCTGAGCAGATGGATACTGGGCATGAATTTGTTCTTCAACATATAGACGCGTCTTTTCCGGTACTGCCAAATAGAACCTGATAAGCCCTCCCCAGTTAACAATCTCCAAAGAAAAATGGTCAGTACGCCCTTGCCACCAGCTCTTAAATCCACGTTCCGCTTTCAAACCTCCTAAGAGAGCAAACAGCCCTTCAGCGGCGGCAATCTGGTCTTGCGTGTTCTTTGGGCTGTCTTTTCCTTCCCCTTGCTCTCCGGATGGAATCTTCGGCACAGTTACTTGCAAAACCACCAGACTGACTGATTGTCTCGTAACAGCCATCTGTTTAGCCTTACGGCGCAGCAAAGAAATAATTAACCAGATTAGTAATATAAAAATAATAACTGCCACAACAATCACAGCTAACTGGCGTAAATTAGGGATGGTGATAGACAAAAAAGAGAGATCTAAAGACATACTTATGGTTGTTTCTCCTTTAACAGTTTCCCTGCCTTGATCTTCGCCTGATTCTCCGCAAAAAACTTGTTAATTCCTGGCAAGGTCTTTAGCCAAGAAACGATTAAAGAAATAATTTCCCCAACCTTGACTGTCGCTTCTTTCAGCAATTTGGAAATCTTTACTGCCACTTCCTCTCCACGTTCCTTAAACTCTATTTGCTGTTCTGGCGTTAATTGCTGGTACACGCTATCCAATCCTTCAGACAAGACCATTTCCACTTGTTGTACTTCAAGCTCTTTAGAGAGAACAGCTGGCGCGGGAGCGACAGGCGCGGCTGGCTGTATTTGCTCTTTAGTAACAACTGCTTCCGCTGGACGAGGCTGTTCCAACCGCACATCTGGCCGTTCCGGCTGGATTGGCTGTTCTGGGGTACGAATCCCTTCTGGAATTTTCAAATCAGGCATATGGCTTTATAATAGCACAAAAATCTGGTAAAGTGGTGTTATGAAACTCTATAACACGTTAACTAGGGCAAAAGAGGAATTTAAGCCTATACACGGCAATGATGTTCTGCTATACACTTGCGGTCCAACCGTATATTCTTACGCCCAGATCGGCAATCTTAAAGCTTATATCAACGAGGATGTGCTGAAACGGTCATTGGAGCTGTTTGGCTACAATGTCAAGCACGTCATGAACGTAACTGACGTGGGACATCTCACCAGCGACCAGGACAGCGGAGAAGACAAGCTACAAAAAGCAGCTACAAGAGAACGCAAGACTGCTTGGGAGATAGCTGCCTTTTACACTGAAACTTTCCTTAAAGACTTTAGCCTGCTTAATATCACCAGTCCCACCGTTCTATCCAAAGCCACTGACTACATTAAACAACAGATTGATTTGGTAAAACAGCTGGAAGCTAAAGGATTCACTTACAAGACATCAGACGGCGTGTACTATGACACAAGTAAATTCGCGAACTACGGGCAATTAGCTAAGCTGGATCTGGCGGGATTGAGGGAAGGAGCAAGAGTTGAAATAAACAAAGAAAAGAAACATCCTACTGACTTTGCTTTGTGGAAATTTTCTGCTGTCGGGGAACAACGGGACATGGAATGGGATTCCCCTTGGGGCAAAGGATTCCCTGGATGGCACTTGGAATGCTCCGCAATGGCTTTGACTCTCTTAGGGCCGACTATTGACATACACGCTGGAGGAGTCGACCATATTCCGGTCCACCATACCAACGAGATAGCGCAGAGCGAAGGATCGACTGGACAGAAATTCTCCAACTTCTGGTTCCATGTTGAATTCCTGACCATTGACAGCCAAAGGATGGGGAAATCAGAAGGCAACGCGTTAACTTTAAATGACATCATTGCCAAAGGATTCTCCCCTCTTAGCTACCGTTACTTTGTGCTCAACGGGCACTACCGCACCAAAATGAACTTCACATGGGAAGGATTGCAAGCAGCCCAAAATGCTTATGACAAAATAGTAAATATTTACCAATCGTGGAATGATGACGTTGGCATTGGTTGCGCTGACTACGAACAGAAATTTAGAGAGGCTTTGGCGGACGATCTAAACACTCCACAAACATTAGCTGTCTTGCATGATCTTCTCCAAGCTGATTATCCAGCCAGTGACAAGAAAAAAACTCTTCTCTATTTTGATAAAGTATTAGGGCTGGGTTTAGACAAACTGTCTCCAATTGTAATACCAGAAGAAATTAGAAAGTTATCAATACAGAGGGAACAAGCAAGACAGAATAAAGATTGGTCTTTAGCGGATAAGTTAAGGCAAGACATTGAAAAACATGGATTCACTGTGGATGATACTGAAGAAGGAACAAACATTAAAAACAACAAGCCTTAACCACGATCGGTTAAGGCTTTAGAAGCTATTGCGGATAATACCACGAATATTGCCAATGGGTCGTTTCCCACTGTTTTTGTATTTCCATGAATTTACAACATCGTTCCGGCTCATTACAATCACAAACCTTGCCATGCTCTCCCAGTATCTGTCGTTCCATCATATCGCCAGCAGACGACAACATGAATAAAAAGAAAAGAACTACAAAGCCAAAAACTGTTAAAGCAATAAAAACTTTGGGATAAAAAAATAAAAGAAATAAACTAACCAGCAAAATAACTGACAATTCTTTGATACGGGTAGCTACCACTGATATTATTACCCACATCATGATAATCATCTTCCTCATAATTATTCCTCCCTATTATTAGTTGTTTTTGTTATCAAACTGCTATATGGTATACAATCACAATGGAAATAAACAGTCAATGGCTAACTTCTGGCAGACACTGCCCAAACCTTTCACTGCTCTAGCCCCAATGGCTGGGGTGACTGATGTTGTCTTTAGAAACCTATGTAAACAGCAAGGAGCTGACGTCGTATACACTGAATTCGTATGCGTGGACGCCGTAGCCCATGACAGCAAAAAGACTTTTTCCATGATGAAGTTCAATCCAGATGAACAGCCAGTGGTGGTACAGCTCTTTGGCAAAAATCCTAGCCTGTTTAAACAATCAGCCAGCATTATTGAGAGTTTGGGATTCAGCGGCATTGATATCAACTTTGGCTGTCCAGCTTATAAAGTAGTCAGGCATGGCGGCGGTGTGTCTTTAATGAGACAGCCTTCCAGATGCAGAGAACTTATTGAATCCACTCTAGCAGGAACTAAACTGCCAGTGTCTATTAAGATCAGGGCTAGCATTAACAAGAAGACGAGTGAGACGGAGATTGACAAGGAAATGAACAAGGAGTGGGACAGTTGTAATAATACTGGCATAGTGACTGCTTTGGATCTGTTGGAGGAAGTGAAGGACCTCCCAATTAGCGCTGTCATGCTGCATGCTAGAAGCTATGAACAGCCGTTTGACGGAGTGCCTGACTGGAACATAGTGAAAGAAGCAAAGAAATTATTTAAAGGAGTGTTAATGGCTAATGGAGGGATAACCAGTCCGGAGATAGCTAAGGAAGTATTAGAAATCACTGGAGCTGATGGGCTTGGCATCGCACGAGGAGCTTGGGGGCGTCCATGGCTGTTTAAACAGATAAAGGATTATTTAAAGACAGGAACGTATCATGAACCGTCATGGGAAGAGATTAAGCAGGTGATGGTTAGACACGCTGAACTGGCTTTAAGGGATAAAGGAGAACACGGGATGCTGGAACTTAGGAAGCATTTGGGATGGTACGTCAAGGGAATGGAGAACGCTAAGGAGATGAGGAAGGAATTAGTTACAGTCAATAATGTGGAAGATGTCAGGAAGATATTGGAACGATGGTAAAAGAAAAAAGCCAGAATGCGATGATTCTGGCTTTTTCATAAAAATATTTCATGGAGTTGGTTTAGGCTCCTTTTTGAGGGGATTACCGGATTGATCAACCAACAAAGATTTCTTTGACTTTGCTTGCTGTTCAATTATGGCATTACCTATCCCAAACCCAATACCGTCATCAATATTTTTGTCAGAACTATGGCCAAGATTGACGATAAGATTCGCATTGTTGCTTTTGGCTAAAGCTTCAGCAGTTAAAACATCTTTTAACACTTGACGGCCAACTGCGTCAGGTATGGCTAATATTGTTTCTTGAGTGTCTTTTAGACGTTTCTCTCTGGCTGTATTCTCAGCGCCTTGTTCTAAATCAATTTCAATTTTTTTGGCTTGGGCTTTTATCTCACGTGCATCCTTCTCTTTTTTCGCTTTTGCAATTTCAACATCGCCCTCATTTATAGCTACTTCTTTCCCAATCAACGCCGATTCAGCTCGTTGATTAAGATCTTCAATATCTTTGGTAGCGGCAAATTTTTCAATTGAGATTATAATATCTCTACCCCATACCAACCAATCACCAAAAGGACTGGTAGCATTCAAGAAACAGTGGATATGGTTCATGATCTGAACCTGTCGACGCCCCGCATCGCCATAAAAGGTAATTGGTTTAATCTTCCCTTTGCCTTTTGGATCGCTCTTACCATCCTTATCTTCATACAAGCCAAAGTTGCGCATAGCATGATTAAGCGCTCCATAGAGAAGAGCTTCCAAGCGATCAAAAAGTATTCCTTTCAATTCAACAATCCTTTTACGGATCTTTGTTACTGTTTCTTCACTATCATCCTTATCCGGTAGATAGCTATTGCCAAGCATCAGCAATTCAAACAGCAAGCCATCATTTTCATAAATACTAACAAGACGATGAACTGCGCTTTTTTTATCCTTGAATATTGAGGCATCATCTTTTGTGCCATCTTTCACCCTAACAGGTGGTTTGATAAATACCGTTCCACTAACCACCATGTTAGCGCCCAATTGGTCCAAGGGATTATCTGAATCATTTTTTATTCCGCGTGGAGCCAATTGAATAGAAACATCTTTTTGGTCTTTAAATCGTTTACCCTCAAAATCAGCTACCTCTATCACTTCCGTCACGGTCGTGAGAATCCGTTCCCACGGCCACTTAAAACATCTTCCTGGTTTAATCGGTTGGTAATCAGGATAAACGCTTGCTTTGACCATAGGATTACCCCAGTCAAACAATATTCCTTGCCTTCCTTTTGGAACAACGGGATAAAAGATAGATTCTCCTGTTGCGATAAGTAAGACTCCTGCTGATAGACTTGCTAGTCCGTACCAAATGTTCGTAAAAATAAACATTATGGTTGGGAATAGAAGTAAGAATAGAAACAAAAAAATATTTTTCCATCCCTTTTTCCTCATCCACCAATAGAATTCTTTCATAATTATCTCCTAATGTTAGTTTTTAAAGCTTTCGCGCTTTAAGTTTGTTTTTAATGTTTCTCTCAACGCTACTATATATATTTTAAAAAGTCAATAGCATATATTGACAATGTAATTATAATATGCTAATATAGGCATAATCTATAAAAACATTAAAAACCAACAAAAAAGGGAGGTAACAATGTTAGAACGATTAAAAGAGTACACTGGTGAAATAACGACTAAAAAGGTAGTCATCTTTGCTAGTGCGTTATTTCTTGTTGTATTTGTTATTATCGCATCATCCTCATCCAGAGGGTGTAATGGTGGTGATGGTCCATACGAATTGAGTGACCTTGACAAAGGCTATTATGGCTATGTTCAGGTAAACGATTCAGGTTTCTCTAGAATGGGATGGACAATTGCTATTATTGCTGTAGTGATTTTTTCTCTGTCTTACTTTAGTAGTAAAAAAGAAGAAAAAAAGAAAGAGGAAAAGAAAAAAGAAGACAAACCTTCAACAGCAAAAGCTGACGAAGGTGATAAGAAAAAAGAAAAAGGAGGTAAAAAATCATGAACAAAATAATTTTTTGGTTTGTGGTCGTTTTAATCGTCGCCTTCCTCGCACCAATTAAAAAACATTTGTTGTACAGTTGGAATATCGGTGGGATAGAAAATATCGACCGCGCTGAATATAACACCAAGCTTAAAGCTCGCTGGTCTGATCAGGCGACGACGAACAAGATGCAGGATGAAAAAGATCGGATCATTGGCTATAGGAAAAATGATCCTGCAAAATCAAAAAATGACATGTCCCAATATGTCATCCAACAACTTACTGCAAAAAAGAGATCCGAATTAATTCTCAAGTACGGTGAAAATAAGATCGAACAAGCCGACGCCTTGAGAGTGATTGAATTTAACTCTGACTCAGTAAGTGTTAAGGTACAACTCCTCAGTAACGGCAAAATTCTAGGCACTATTCAAATGTCCTTTTTTGATGTAGAAGCTAGCTTGCCTAGTAAGTGGAGAACATCAACGGACGATTATTTCGATCCGTTGAATACACTTAGAGAAATCGGAGAAACTATTTATAACATTCCGAAAATGCAAGAACATGAGTGGTATATTAGGAATTTCGGATCTAGATTTCTTGCCGGAAAGCTATGGAGGTCATGGGTGGACTCCAATAAGGTCTATGAGTTAACATGGTGGGGAAGGGCAGAAATGGTCAATAATAACAATGGTGAAGTAATCGCTTTTGATGTTAAAAACTTCGTCATCGGAACTGACCCCAACAACCTTACTCCCCCACAATCAATTACCCACGATTATGAGAAATCAAAAATAATCTTTACACCGACAAAAGGTGGACCGATTATGTTCTGTGGATTGTATCCCGATCATGCCGCCTCAGTGCGGTTGAGGGAAACTAGATGTTTAACCTACAACAAGCTTTGACCAAAAACCGTGAAGAACAACGTTTCTTCACGGTCTTTTGTTTTCTATACTCTCTAATACTTCTGTCAAATACTTCTTTAACGTCCTTCTCTTTACCCATTCCAAAGCTTGTTTACCCATCACTGCCATACCTGCTCTCTTGTTCAATGCTTCCAACAAACTATTCTTATCCAAAGGAATAACCACAAAACCGCCATTGCTCTCTTTTACCAACTCCCCTGCTCCTCCCACGTCATTCACTACAACAGCGCATCCATGCCCAAACGCTTCCAAGATCACTGTAGGGCAGTTTTCACGCACCAACGATGGCACAATCAGGCAATGGGATTCAGCCATCATCTCAAGCACTGCTTGGTGGTCAGTCTTGCCAAGAAAGACAAACCTTTTGTCTCCACCGTATTCCAACCTCAGCTCTTCCAACATCGCTCCGTCTCCAACAACAGTAAGCTGGAAATCCAAAGCACTGTCAGCTAATGTTTCCACCAGCCACTCCACTCCCTTTGGCCTTGTTATTTGCCCAGCATACAGCAACCGCAACAATCCATCCTGCTCTCTTTCCTTGTATTCACCTTTCACTGTTCCATCTGGCAATGGATTAGCAATCGTCAGCATCGGTACATGAGCAAACCAGCCATGCTGTTTATACCACTCCCCCAGCCACCGTGATGGACTAATTACCAAAGTAGGTTTCCCTATTATCTGCCTGGTAAATAATCCATACTTCCATATCAACACTTTCTGTAGCCATGATTTATTATATCCGTAAATAATCATCCCAGACGGATCCTGCAATTGAATGTCATGCAGATGCTGTATCCAAGGAACACCACTGCGCCGTACCGCTAAAAGTCCCATCAGTCCCAATCCCACCCAGTTATGGCACCAGATAAGATCAGGCTGGAAAGATTGGATAGCTTTCTTCACTTCATAATACGTCCTCCAGCCAAACAGATCCCAAATATGCCACCACAGCCTGCTTAAAACAGGTTTGCTGTCTAAAAATAAATAATCATAAGGGAGAGAAGGCTGGAAACGAACCATTTTAACCTTCCCCTCTTTAGATTCTCCTTCACCTGTAGTTACTACCAGCACATCATGCCCTTCATCCGTTAATCCTTCCACGATTGTTCTTGCTACCACTTCAGCTCCCCCTTTCCACCGTATTGGAGGATACAGATTAGAAACAACAAGAATCTTCATTTTAAAAATGGCAAGATAATTCCAAAATTCTTCCCCAGATCATACCTGTTCCTGACCCGTTCCCTTGACCTTAAAGACATCTCCATCCAATTGCCAATCCCATGAAGCGCTTTTAAAATCGTTTCCCGCAAACTCTTCACTGATCCAGGCTCTACTGAATAGCCAGTTATTCCATCTTCAAACACTGTCCTGACTCCTGGAAGACAAGAAGCTATGACAGGTGTGCCTTGGGACATTGATTCCACCAGCACTAAGCCAAACGCTTCAGCTCTGCCCAGTGACGGAAGAACTGTAAAATGAGACTGCTGGTATTTTTCCATTAACTTCTCTGTGGCAAGATTGCCTAAAAACTTCACTCTTTCGTTCACTCCAAGCTCTATTGCCTGGCGTTCAAACAACAAACGATTATTGCCATTCCCCACGATCTCTAAAGTTACTTGGTCAGGCAAACCAGTTAACGCTTCCAGCAAAACAGACAACCCTTTGAAATGGTGGGACTGGTCCAATCCGCCTACAAACAGCAGTTTTAATTCAGTGGACGGAGGTTCACGGGTTGGAATATCTTCCAGCCATTCAGCTTCCACGCCAAACGGCAATTCTGTTGTTTTTTTCTCTATGCCTTTCCACCAAGGAGACAAAGCGCTGGACTTGAAATAATCCAAGGAAGAGACAAAGAACTGGTCTGTTGTTCTAACTAGCCAAGGCAAAATAAGAGCGTCATAACATTTACCGATAATCTTAGCCAAACCAGTTGGCTGTGGATCCATGTGGTAAATAACAAGCAAACGTTTCCAAGGGCAGAGCGTCTTAACCAACAAAGCATACTCAGCGGCTCCGTAGAACGGATAATGCACGATTATGGTGGAAGCGGACAAAAGCCTGAAAAACAATTGCGGTAGCCAGGCTGAATTGCCCCAAGTTAAAAACGGGATTAATCGTTTCACGCCTGCTGTTTGCTGCCTTTGGTAATGGTAACGAGGAGTGTAAACAACGCTTTTAATCTTTTGCTCTAAAAAAAACCTATGCAAGCTTTCCGCTACTTTTCCCATCCCTCCACGGTACGGCGGATATGAGGACACGATTTGTACGATCTTCATATCACCAGAACATAATCACTCGCACTAAACTCCACCACAGCTGTAGGCAAGGGTTAAC
This sequence comes from bacterium, assembly GCA_043806935.1. GTDB lineage: Bacteria > Patescibacteriota > Patescibacteriia > JAZDGP01 > JAZDGP01 > JAZDGP01. The sequence goes on from JAZDGP010000038.1 coordinate 13,430, forward strand.
TACGTAAGTAAGCACTGGATTGTCTATCTCCTGGTAGCTAATCTTGCCTGACCAAAGATTAGTCGCTTCACGTTCCGTCACCTGCCGTGAGCTTTGTATAGCGCTACGTCTCTGCCAGAAACTTTTCTTTTTCACCAGACTGAATATAGCAGGCCAGATGGATATCCTTTGTTTCCACCATCCCGTATGTAAAGCCCACAGCCATTGTCCTAATTCCATTATTAAAAGCGGGAGGAAAATAAAAATAATAGTCAGGATGTCGTATGTCTGCAAGATGAATAAATAACGGTTGCGCTCCATGTAAAAAAACTTGCTGCTTGCTTTCTGGCGGTCGTCTGCTTTAAAACGGTAGTGATGGATAATGGAAGCTTCTGGCAACACAACATTGCGCCAGCCAAGCAGTCGCAAACGGTGTCCTAATTCAAGATCTTCATGATAGGCAAAGTAAAACTCGCCTAAATAATCCCCAGACACTGCTTTGGCTTGACGCAAAGCGCTGGCACGGTAGCAGACAGCGGCCCCAGAGCAATACGCCACTTCTTTTTTAACAGGATTGTACTGTGACAACAAAACAGTGTTCCCTCCGCTATAACCAAACCCCAAAAAATGTATATTATTCCCCCAGCTGTTAATACGCTCTTTGTCTCCAAGGAGAATAAGCGGCTGGATCGCGCCAATAGTTAAATCTTTTTCCAAAACAGCTGTTAATTTATACAGCCAATCTCTGTCTTCTACTTCCGTATCAGCGTTAAGGAGCAAAACATACTCATTGCTAGCGGCTAAAGCCATTTCAATCCCCTGGTTGTTCCCGCCAACAAAACCAAGGTTCTCCTGGTTCTTAACAACCGTTACGTTATATTCTTGATTTGCTTTCCACTGTTCAATTATTTCAATGCTGTTATCTATAGAACCATTGTCCACAAAATAGATTGACAAAGATTCAGCTGGATAATTAATCATGGACAATGACGGTAAAAGCCGTTCCAGATCATAGCGGCTGTTCCAAGTGACAATAATTATTGCCAGCTTACTCATGGCGTGGGGGCTGGTAGCCGGACAGAGCCAATTTCCTGACAAGTTCAGTAATTTTCTGTTCGCTCTTATCCAGCTTCACTGACAGCCTGAATTGCAAATACAGCAATATGACGATTGCCACGTATACCGCAAGATCAGCTCCGCGTCCGGACACAATGCCCAAAGTTCTTGCGAGACGGTCTATTGTTTGTGGAAGAATACTGGCAATGACCACGGCGCACCAAGCGACTGACCATATCAGCCAAGCTTTAAGTGGCAGTTCCTTACGCCAAAACTTAATAAATACCTTAATCAGGGCAAAGAGAGCGAAAGCAACAAGTAAGAATTGAATCAGCATATGATTAACGTAAACGGCGCCATAGCAGATCGCTGGCAATCTTTAAACCATGGGAAAATCCTTGGCCGTAACGGTTATAATGAATGACCACAGGCACTTCTTCCACACGCAGATTAAGCCTGCCAATTTCTTCCAGAATCTCTGTATTGTGGGCAAAGCCGTCTTGAATAATAACTATACGCTCCGCTGCCTGGCGAGCCATTGCCCGCAGTCCGCAATGCGCGTCAGTCATCCAACAGCCAGTCAACAGCCAATTTACAATTCTCCCAATGGGGAGAATCAACCAACGTTTGGATAATGGCAAATTACTGGCATGTGTTTTATTAATAAACCGAGACCCAAAAACAATATCAGCGGTTCCTTTTAGCAATGGTTCCACTAAAACTGGAATATCTCCAGACTGGTGCTGTCCATCAGCGTCAAAATGGACAATAATGTCAGCGTTATTTTCTATCGCCCAAGCATTTCCAGTGGCTAAAGCAGCTCCCTGCCCGCGGTTAAGAATATGATGGACTAAAGAAACTGTTGGATGTTCTCCAACAATCGCTTCCATGGCTTTAACAGTCTCTTGGTCAGAACCGTCATCAACCAACAGGACTTGGTCAACATAATCAATAATACCAGACACAACATGGGGAAGCTGTTCCCTTTCGTCATGCCGCTCCGCTGTGCCATATACTGGAATGACGGCGGCTATCATCATGGTAAGTTAAGAAACGTTGAGCAGGCCGCGGTGGGATCTGACGTAATCGATGGTCTGAATCAAGCCTTCGTCCAAATTAGTCAATGGGAACCAGCTTAATTTTTCCTTGGCTATAGTGATGTCTGGCAATCCCTGGCGATGAGTGTGCGGAAGAGGATCAGCAATTTGAATCTGAGAAGTAGAATTGGTCAAGGTAATAATCTTTCTAGCAACATCTGCTATCTTACAATCTTGGGGATTGCCTAAGTTGATAGGACCGCTCTCAGGGCCAGCCATAACTCTCATTAACCCCTCTACCATGTCCTGGACATAACAATAAGTGGTAATCATCTCTTCACCGCCATGGACAATGAGCGGCTGGTTATCCAACGCTTGTTCAATGAAGTCGGGAATCATCAACCCCTGGCCTGTACGCATGTGCGGACCGTAGGTGTTAAACACTCTTGCAATCTTTGCATCCAGATTGTACGCGCTCCGGTACACGGAAACCAATGTTTCAGCGAATCGTTTGCCTTCATTATAAGCGGCACGATGCCCTACAGGATTGATCCTTCCCCAATCGTCTTCATGCAAGAATTCATCATCCAACGGCGGAGCGCCATACACGGAAGCTGTTGACGCTTGCAAAAACTTGGCGTTAGATCTCCGAGCCAGCTCTAAAGCGTTTCTAACGCCGTAAGAATTAGCTAAAGCGGTCGCTAACGGCATTGTCGTGTAATCCTTGGCAATTGTCGGGCAAGCTAAACCGTACACTTCCTGCACGCCCTGCACTTTGATCTGGAACATCTCTAATTCAGGATAAGCTTCCAAATCCAATGGTTCTGTGATGTCATGGTTAATAAACTTAAAATTAGGGTCTGGCAAAAGAAACTCAATATTGCTCCTTTGGCCAGTTGAAAAGTTATCAACGCATATTACTTTGCTGGTTTTGAGCAACTCTTGGCACAACCATGACCCAATAAACCCGGCGCCGCCAGTCACTACCACGTTGGGACGGTCAAACACTTGATTCATTTTGTTTTCAGCTATCAACGTCATACGGTCATATTAGCAAAAAAACAATCAGCGCGCCACTTGCAGGCCAGCCACGAAAGACTTTGGAAATATTGGGATTATCCCCAAGCTTTGTCCGCTATTAGATAACAAATATAAATCACTGCCCTTTTTTGGAGCCAAAACAACCACAGGTTGGGAACGATTGGCTGGTCGTTTAATCGCAACTTCATACCCTACTGCTGGCATGGTTCGCGCTTCCCACAACTGCTGGAGTTTGCCGTCCAGTGAGAACACTTTAACTTGAGTCGGAGCGACAGTCGGCCCATTGACTACAGCCACAACGGATAACTTTCCGCTATCAGTCAAATCGCCAATAGTAATTGACACTCCAGGCTGTTGTCTCCCCACTTTGCCAAAATCCCATTCAGCTGTCTTTTCAGCGAAAGCATTATACAAACGAATCCGCCCTGCTTGCTTCCCTGTTGTCTTTGCCACTGCAATCACCGCCTGGTGAGGATCTGGACGATGCACGGCAGCCAGTGACCAGCTCCCAATCTCTTGACGTCCTCCAGCGTACCACTGTCCCACCAATTTCCCTTGTTCCGTAAACACTCTAATTTGCGGTATTGAATTCACAATCGGCAAAGTCATAATTTCCTCAATTCCATCTCCGTTAAGATCAACAACAGCGGCTTGTACGCCTCCTCTGAATTTCTTGTCATAAGCTAAAAATTCTTTTTCCAGCTTTCCTTCAGGCGTCAATATCCGTACCAATGGTTGTTGCCCGGCTCCAGCAGTCACCACCACTCTTGGCTGCCGTTCCTGTCCCAATCGTCCGACTGCTATCCTCCACTCCCCTCGATCTTTAGAACTGCCGGCAAACCATTGACTGACTAATTTTCCATCGCCATCCACCAACCGGACATGAGGTCCTCCCTTGGCGGCAATGGTCACAAAATCATTGGAAAGGATAACCGCTTCGCGGCGCTGTAAATCTTTCAAGGCTATAATAGCGGACGCCATATTCAGCCGCCCTGCTCCCAATTCTTCCGCCAATTCTTTATTCTGGCCGTCAATGCTATCAGCGCTCTGAAGGAGCAAAGATATAACCTGAGGAGCGCTCAAGCGGCGGTCCAATGATTTAAGCAAGGCAGCTGCTCCGCTCACTACGGCCGTGGAAATAGAAGTGCCGGAAAAAGGGCCTGACCATCTTCTGGAAAAAGAAGGCAGCCCCTGGCGATAAACAGTGGTGCCGTAAAAATCCTCTCCAGGCGCCACCAGATCAACACAGCCGACTCCGTAATCGGAAAATTTGCTTAGCATATCTTGGCTGTTGACTGCTGCCACGCCAATCATGGTGTTCACTGTCCGATCACGGTCATTGCATGCTGGATACACTGGCACTGACCGCAAACTGCCTTTAGACGGGCTAGCGCCGTCATTGCCAGCGGCTGTCACTACCACAATTCCAGCTCCCCACGCCCGAGTAATAGCGGAGTCTAACGCCAAACTGTACTCCGCTCCTTGGAAACTTAAATTAATCACATCGACTTTCTTGGCAATGGCGTAGTCAATCGCCTTGCTGACAACCCTGCTGTCGCCATAACCCTCGCTGTCTAGCACACGAAGCGGCATGATCTTGGCTTTGTAAGCAATGCCAGCGGTGCCAACTCCGTTATCGCCTGTAGCCGCAATAATACCCGCGATAATCGTGCCGTGGTTAGTTCCCAAAACATTCAACGGATCAACAGCGGGCCGCGGGTCGTTATCGTTATCAATAAAATCCCAACCGTTTAAATCGTCAGCTAAACCGTTATTATCATCATCAAGTCCATTGCCAGCGATCTCGTCCGTATTCTTCCAAATCGCGTTAATCAAATCAGGATGATCAAGATCAACGCCAGTGTCCAACACCGCCACCACAACTTCCGGCCGTCCTCCCCGTCCAGTCTCCCAAGCGTCAAACACTTTAATTTGGGCAAGATAACTCTGCTGTCCAATGTCCATGTCATTAGGCACGTACGCTTGTAAAGAAAACGGCGTCAGGAGAGCGCCTGCCACCACCGCTGTAATGAATCTAGCAAAATATTTGTTCATGAACCAATATTACTATATCGCGAAATAAAGGGAAAAGCAAAAACTCTCCCTTAGGATATACAGTATAAATCAACAAAATGTTTCAAGGACGATCCAGCCAGTCTTCAGTCTGGCGAGGCAATAATTCTTGAGCAAGCGATTGGTCAGCCATTAACAGCTTGACGGTTTTCTCCATCCTCGCTCCTTGAGATCCTTTTACTAAAATAATATCCTCCTCCTTGATCCTGCTGATAAGCCACTGACCGGCAGCTAACGGATCAGGGACAGAAACAATTTTTTCTTCCAGCATTCCTTCGCTCCTTGCTCCGAATACTGTCTGTTCAGAATGATCGCCAACAGCTACCAGCAAATTAATGCCTAACCGAGCTGTCATCTTTCCAATTGCTTGGTGCGCTTCATCAGCTGCCGCTCCCAATTCACGCATCTCCCCCAATACAGCTATCTTCCTCCCGATAGTCTGGCTTTCAGCTAATGTCCTAATCGCGGCTTCAGCTGCCGCGGGCGAACTGTTGTAACTGTCGTCAATGATCACAGTGCCGCGCAACCCTTCCACAAGCCTCATCCTTCCAACAGGCGGTTGGTAATCATTTTCTAATAACCTTATTGTACCCAGCGCGTTCCTGCCAAACACCGCTCCAACTGCCACTGCCGCCAGTATTGGCAAAAACTGGTGTTTGCCTACAGCTCCCTTTAGCCTGATAGGCAACACGTTTCCTTGAAAATGCACCTTGGCTTGTATGCCAATCGGTTGAGCTGACACGTCTCTCAGCCACTGGTAATCGCTGGCTCTTACATCAGCCCGTTCATGCCATCCGTAAGTGACCACCTTGCATGGAGCATGCCCAACCGTCTCCGCTGACAAAGGATCATCCAGATTGATCACTGCTGTTCCATGTTTTGGCAATTGGGAAATAATCTTCCGCTCTTCCTTGGCAACCGCGTCCAAATCTTTAAAAAATTCTAAGTGCTCAGGAGTGATTGCTGTTAATACACCGACTGTTGGTTTAGCTAGACGGATTAATGGATCCAAGTCTCCAGGATGGTCAGCTGCCAATTCCAGCACTAAAATTCTTGGCCAATGAAAACGAAAATATTGGCCGACTGCTCGTAATATCGCTCCAACAGCTGACCAAATTCCGTGTACATAGCGCTTAGCGCCTATAATCGCTAAAGGCACTCCAATCTCGTTATTAAAATTCTTAGCTCCCACCCTCATTGATAATCCTTGCAGTCCAACCCCTATAGCCACTTTGGTGGAAGTCTTTCCCACTGATCCAGCCACAGCAACTACTGCCGGTTTCTTGAAACGAAGCAGACCGGTTGCTAATTGGGTCAAGATTGAAATAAAAAATTTTTTCATAGCTGGTTAGGAGGTATTTGCCAATAATTAAATAAAAATTCGGCGATGCGCTTAAAACTCGGCACTGCTGTTCCTTCAGCGAAGTTGCTGGCTGGATTGTCATATCTAACCAAAGCCGCGAACCTAGGATTATCTGCCGGAGCAAACCCAACAAAGGTCTGTATAGTCGCTCCTTTGGCATAACCGCCTCTGGACGCTACTTGAGCTGTTCCTGTTTTGCCAGCCACCAGATATCCTGGCACTGCCGCTTTTTTGGAGTGCCCATTCTTCACCACTGATACAAGCATTCCTTGCAGTAAAAGAGCCGTGCGTGGAGCAATTACCTGGCGGATCGCTTTTGGTTTTGTTTTAAGAATAGCGCCATCCGGTTTCCGCAGTTCCGCCACCAAATATGGTGGCATAAGCGTCCCATTGTTGGCAATGGCAGCGTATGCCATTACCATCTGGATTGGAGTGGCAGTCAAACCTTGTCCAAACGCAGCTGTGTACAGATAGGACAAACTTTTCTTATCTAATGAAACAATAGTGCCGGTCGTTTCTCCAGCCATATCAATGCCAGTAATTTCACCAAACCCAAATTGCTTTACGTAACTTTGGAAGAATTCTCTGCCAACCAGTTTAACCACGTGGATAACGCCTGTATTCAAAGACAGCTCCAACACTCCAGTCATTGTCTGGACGCCATGCGCTTTCTCATCCGAATTCTTAATCACGAAATTATCCACCACCACCTGCCCGCCATCCACGTACGTTGAAGACGGCGTTACCTTGCCCAAATCCAAACCAGCAGCCATTGTAATCGCTTTAAACACTGACCCTGGTTCGTACGCTCCAGACACGGCTGGACTGGAAAACGATCTGGGGTCAGCTTGGGAGTAATTGTTGGGGTCAAAATCAGGAGCGCCGCAAAGCGCCAGAATAGCTCCGCTCTTCACATCCACGACAATAATCGTACCAGCGCTCGCTTGGTATTCCCTGATCCCTTTCTCCACTTCACTGCAAGCTTGGTACTGAATAGCACGGTCAATAGTCAACACTAAATCATCTCCGTCCACTGCCGGCTGTACAGATTGGTCAGCCAAAGGAATGACTGCTCCGCCTACGCTCTTCTCGCCAACCAATTTACCAGGCTGTCCAGCTAATACGTTTTCATACGCTCCCTCAATTCCGTACTGCCCTCTCTTCCCCTCTCCTTGGTAACCAACAAATCCTAAAAGCTGTCCGCCAAACCGTGAATCAGGATACAGCCGTTTAGCTTCAGCCAGAGCTCCAACCCCAGCCAGTTTTAATTCCAAAATCTTTTGAGCGATATCCTCATCCACATCTTTTGCCAATACTTCATACCTAGACTGGCCGTCCAACTTTGCCTTAATCTCTTCTTCCGTAACAGCAACCAATAACGGCAATGCCTTTACCACCGCTTCACGATCCGTAATCATCTTAGGATCTACAAATACTATGTACCGCTTGATATTAGTAGCAACAGGATATAATTCTTTCCCTTTCTCCTGAGCGTAAATGGATCCCCTTATAGGCTCCAATCCCTTAATAGTCGTTCTCTGGTTTGACGCTTGTTGCTGGTAGTAATCCGTTTTTAACACCTGTAAATAAAAAAGTCGCCCGATAATCACCAAAAAGAGGATGACCACCAGACCGCATGCTATCCAGACCCGCCCTCCGTCCCGACCAACACGTTCCCGGCCGGAGGCCATACCCTAAACGTTACCGTTCCGCCACCACCACTGATCCGCCTTGGGCGTAGGCCGTGCTGTTGTATCCAGCTACAAACTGCGTGTTGAGACTGCTATCCGCAATAGCGGATAAAGCTTGCTTGCCGGCAATTTCAGCTTGCAAATGGGACAGCTCCTGGCGTTCTTGCCGGAGCTGTTCTTCCTGACGATGACTCTCCAAACCCAAAGTAGCGGTGCGGTTAGCGGCAATGATATAAAAAAAGGCGACCAGTACGGCTACCACGACAGTCAATAACCGCGGTGATACGGTGGAAAGACTCATGGTAGTGGCGTTGACTGGTTTCATTTTATTTTAGGTTACGAAATTAATTTTTCTATTGCTCTAATTTTAGCGCTTCTGGATCGTGAATTAGCTTCCTTCTCTTGCTCGCTTGGCATAATAGCGCGCGTAGTGAGGTTGCGCGCGAACGGTGTTCTTTGGCCAGTAAGAGGATCCGCTATTCCTTGGACTACTGACCTAAAGAACTGTTTTACGATCCTGTCTTCCAGCGAATGGAAGGTAATAACCGCCATTCTTCCTTTGGGAGCAAGAACCTTAAAACATTCCTTGATCCCCTCCGCCACTTCAACCAGTTCGTCATTGACCGCTATCCGCAGAGCCTGGAAGATTCTAGTGGCTGGATGGGTGGTACTGGGACGATGGTAACGCTTGGCGTAGATCTGTTCAGCGATCTTAGCTAACGCCAGGCTGCCTTGCGGACGATTCTCTTTGACTGCTCTGGCAATCTGCCCTGCTAATGGCTCTTGCCCGTACTCCTTGAATATTTTCCGTAGCGTCTCCGCTGACGAATGATCCAAGAGCTGTTGGGCGGTTAAGCCTGTGGAACGGTCAAAGCGCATATCAAGTGGTCCCTCCTGCTGGAAGCTGAATCCCCGTTCCTTGTCATCTAGTTGTATGCTGGATAATCCCAAATCCAACAGAATGATGTTTGGAGACGGAAGATTGTAATGATGTAAAACTGCTGGCAAATTCTGGTAGCAATCCGCTACCAATGTCACTTGCCCGGAATAGGCCGAGAGCGTGTCCTTAAGACGAATAATTGTCTCGGGATCACGGTCTATTCCCAGCAAACGACCTTTCTTGCTAATAATTTGTAAAAGTGCTTGGCTGTGCCCTCCGCTACCAATCGTGCCATCTACTACGAACTGTCCTGGTTTAGGATCCAGAATCTTCAAGACTTCGCTAAGCAGTACCGGTATGTGCTTCACACGCCTATGGTGCCTAAAGCTTCGGCAATGTCCGAGCCGCTGGCATCAGTTCCAAGTTTGTAACGCTCCCATTCAGCTTTGTCCCAGATCTCCATCCTGTTGTAAAGGCCTATTACTACTGTTTCTTTCTTTAAAGAAGCATAGGTACGGAGATGGTCAGGCACTACCACACGATTCTGCTTGTCCAGCTGTACTTCCCAAGCGCCTGCCAGCATTAAACGGGAAAACGCCCTATTGTTGGACTGAGATACCGGCAAATTAGCCACTTTAGACGCTAATTTGTCCCATTCAGCCCTAGTGTAGACAAACAAACAGTGGTCAATGCCTTTAGTAATAACAGCGCCGCTTTCAAAGAACGAACGGAACTTAGCAGGTAAAGACACCCGGCCTTTGCTGTCTAAGGTGTGGTTATATTCTCCTACAAACATAAGTTATTTCCACTTTTACCCACTTGTTATCCGTATAGTGGTATTTTACCCCACTTCTCTACATAAACCAATGGTTTTTTATGTAGAATTAGCTAAAATATAAAAAGCTAATTTTAGGACAATTAGCAAATGATTACCGAACAAAAACCAAAAGCAGTGTGGAAAATGGGTGGAATGGTGGATAAAATAGTGTTAAACAGTTGTTATTAACAGCGACACTGGATAGAAGATATCAACAGGTGTAAACAGAAACAGCCAGACACGAAGTTTGGCTACTGAAAGAAAGGAACGAAACAACTGTTTCGTTCCTTTTGCTATTCCCTATGATAAGGCTGTCCTTGGATAATGGTTTGCGCCCTATATAACTGCTCTACCAGCACCAGATACGCCAGATCATGCTGGAGGGTGAAATCAGACAGTTGTAAGAGACAATCAGCGTGTTCTTTTACTTCGTCACTCACTCCGTCAGGACCTCCAATAACAAAACATAAACGATCTCCTTGATTTAAATGCTCTTGTATCCAATGAGCGAACTCAACTGACTTCATCCGTTTCCCATGCTCGTCCAACACCACCAAAAAACAACCTTTCGCTGATTTTAAAATACGCTCTCCTTCTTCTCTAATTCTCCCCTCCCGTGATGGCAAACGGGACTGAGAAACAATTTGCTCCTTAATTTTAAAACCGCCAGCCAATCGTTGTTCATACTCGCTCCTCACTTTAGATCGTCCCACCCGTATAATAATCATCCACCGCTAGTCAGACGATCCACCACGACAATCTTTGGCCCAGCCATAATCTCGTAAAGAAATTTATCAGTAGCAGCTTGCCTGGCTTTTAACTCACGAGGAGTCATTAAAGTATAACGGAGGTCAAAATCGCCTTTCTTGACTTCCCGTTCAAACGCTTTAGGCCACCACTGCCGCACGTTATTGCCAACAACCAGCACATCAGTAACTGCTTGCGATCCAGCTGCCAATCTGCCGGTAAGCACAAGTAATTTCACATCCTGGTCAGAAGCCAGCACTTTCAACCGTTCTGCCTGCTCTGCCAAATGCACGGCAGTAGTCAATTCCACCAACAGCCTTGCCATTGGTTGCTTGGCAGACAGCTGGTACCAAATCTCAGTAGCCAGATGTTCCTTTATTACAGCTCCGCAATCAGTGAGAAACTTTAACTCACGCTTAACAGTACTCGCTGGCAGTCCAATGCGTCTTGCAATCGTCTCAGCGGCAAACCATCTGTCAGCTTCACGCACAACCGCTTTCAGCACTTCGTACCGTTTCCTTCCAAACAACCGTTCCCCCCACCGGGACGCTATCGGTAATCTCCTGCCTTTATTTCTATTCATTCCCATAGTATACTGGTATAGCATTATTCTAAGCCAAACATGCAACAAGAACAACCGTCAATTTGGCATTATGTCAACGCCAATCCCAATGGAGCAGTGCCATATATAGCAATTACACAGCCTGACGAGCAAAACCGAACTGCCTGGCTAGCTTGTTTGGTGCCTGACGATCCTTTGCTTAAAGAAATAGCTGCCCGTCTTACAAGAGAATTCCAAGAGAGCTGGCCGATTCCTGACGGTATCGCCTCAAGCGCTTATTTTGACGGGCTGCTAGAACTGTTCAACGAAAAACTTGCAATGTGGTGGAAAGACGCCAACGTGCCTGCTAAAGCTGGTTTGGAAGCGAACTTCCAGGTTGGGTTGGCTGACAACGCTAATATCTATGTAAGCACTATTGGAAACATGTCCAGTTTTTTGATTGGCAAGCAGGGAGTGGTCAGGCTGCAGAGTATTCCTGCCAGTAAAAAAGCTCCCCAATTCCTAGAGGTTGTGTCTGGCCAGCGCGATTCAGACCAAAGTTTTGTCACTCTGCCTCCTCATGACGATCTGTTAGGGGTTATTAAAGAGATATTTATTGGACATTCTGTTAATGACGATTTAAGCTTGGCTATTCTCCTGCCTGCTCAAACATTCACGGCTCCGGATGAATTCACTATCCACGAGCATGATACGGAGACTGTAAAACAACCAGAGCCTGAAACAGACGTGCTAGAACAAACAGCTGTTAAAACATCATCAGTGCCAAGAGCCTGGCTTTTTGTGCTGCTGTCCCCGGCTTTCCGTTTCTGGCAACAACAAACCGCCAAACAACAGCGTATTATAATTCTATCTGCCGGATGTTTACTCTTGCTAACTGGCGGAATTGTACTAGCAAGCCAGCGCCAGATTGTAAGCGGCCTTACGGAAAAACGGCAAGCATTGGCTGGTTCAATTAGAAACGCACAGACGCAAGCGGAAAGCGCTTTGCTATATGGCGACCGCCAGAAAGCCGCGGATCTCCTCAACCAAGCGGATGAATTAATAAAACAATTGCCAGACCAGAACGAACTTACAAGCGAACAAGCCAAACTTCAACAGCAGGTGAAGAAGATAGTGACTGTTTCAAATCCCGCGGTAGCTGGAATCTTGGGCAGTGGTTACCAGCAATTGTTCTGGACTGACAAAGGGCTCATCGCAAACGGCCCTGGGCAGAAGTTGGCTCTTCTAAAATCCAACAGCCAGCAGGTTACCACGTTGTCCAATATTTCCACAGCTTCCGCTGTCAGCGGAAGCGACAATGACCAGATAGTGTCAATAGCAAAAAATGAAGCGACCGTATACGACATAAATGCTAACACTTCCAAAACATACACCGTTCCTTCACTGCTTGCCAATGCCAGGGCTATAACTTCCTACTCCAACCGCTGGTACTGGCTGGACCAAGAAGGAACTAAGATCTACCGCGCTGACCTGACTGACAAAGGATTTTCAGCGCCTATCAGCTGGATCAAGAACAACGCTAAACTTTCCCTGCCGACTTCTAGCCTAGCAGTGGATGTAAGCGTCTTTCTGTTATTAGACAACGGAGCTGTCCAGAAATTCCACCAAGGCGCCAGCCAAAGCTGGAAACCTGACCAGATTGATCCCGCGCCAGCTGGCGGTAAAATCCGCACTGTCATTGGAGGCAGTTCCCTCTATATTGTTGATCCTGCTCAACAACGGATTATCATCCTATCTAAAGACGGACAAATTAAAAAACAATTAGTGTCTACGAGCTTTACCAACCTCATGGACGCAGTGCCAGACAACCTAGAAAAAAATCTCTACGTGCTAGTTGGACAAAATATCTACCAGATACCGATCAGCCAATAATTATTCTAGCTCCTTTGGCTTCTCTATGCCAGGCAATTCCTGTATGCCGGCCGTACTGCCTGTAATCTTCATTACATCTTTGTCTATCTTCTTAAATTCGTTGCTCGCGTCATTGTACGCTACCACTGTTGTCCCTAAATGCTTTCCAAGCTTTTCCATGTGCGTCTGGTAGCCCAACAAGTGCTGTCCCATCTGCTCCACTCCCACCCGTATCTGTTTTGCAGTTTCTTCAATCTGCAATGCTTTTAATCCTTGAAGTACTGTTTGTAAATAAGCAAGAAACGAAGTCGGAGATACAATGATAACCCGCTTGTCACGAAACGCGTATTCAACCAAATCTCTGGTGTTAATCTTCACGACTCCCACCTGCGCCACTAAAAGATCGTAATAAATCGCTTCATGCGGAATGAACATGAACGCGAAGTCCAATGTCCCCTCTTCCGGCTTGACGTACTTGGCCGTCTCGTCAATCCGGTTCTTCAAGTCCTGCTTAAACAATTTCTCCAACCGTTCCCTCTCCGCAGGATCCCTTTCCTCAGCCAACCGATTGTAATTCTCCAAACTAAACTTAGAATCAATGCAGATAATCTTGTCCTTGACCTTCACAATAGCGTCCACGATCGTGCCGTCTTTAAACTTATACTGCGTCTGGTAACTGCCTGGCGGCAAAACGTTCTTTAACAATGTTTCCAAGTAATATTCTCCCAAAATCCCCCTTTGCTTGGGATTTTTCAAAATATCCTGCAAACTCCTTAGCTGGTCAGCGAAAGAAATCACCTGTTTATTGGTTTCATCCAACTTAACCAGCCGTTCCGTCACATCCCGAATAATCTTAGCGCTTTCCCCAAACTGGCTTTGTAAAAACTTCGTTGACTCCCCCATCTTCGTATCCATCGTCCTGTTCAATTCCGCCAGCTGTTGCTGTAATAATAACAATGCCTGGTTCTCCGGCTGTTGGCTGGATAACCGTTTACCTAGCCATACCGCAAGACCGACAAACCCCGCGATAACAACGACTAACAAAATAATAATCTCAATTGACATACCCCTAGGATACCGTACTGCCAGGAACCGTCAACTGGAATAGCCGTACAGCGTTCTCTGTTGTAGCTTGCTCCACTGTTTCCACTTCCACTTCACGCAATTTAGCGATCTCCACTGCCACCAACGCCACATGAGACGGTTCCGCTCTCTTACCACGATGCGGTTCTGGAGACAGAAACGGACTGTCTGTTTCCACCAACAGCCTGTCTAAAGGAACAACTTTAGCCGCTTCCCTGACGTTCTCCGCTTTAGCAAAAGTAACAATGCCAGTAAGTCCAATGTAGACATCAGGGAAACCAACCAGCGCCTCTAATTGGTCAACAGTACCTGTAAAACAATGAATCACGGCTCCATTTGGAAACTGTATGACTTTCTTAGTAAGCCAATCAGTTAGCTGGTCATACGCTTCCCTGCAATGCGCCACTACGGGCAATTTCAATTCATTGGCTAATTCCACCTGCCGTATAAACAACGTCTGCTGTCTACGTTTCTCTTGTTCTATTTCAAATTGGCTTCCCTCCAAACGATAATAATCCAATCCTATTTCCCCAACAGCTACTACCTTATCCGAATGAGCAAGCTCTTGGTAGCAATCCATATGCCACTCGTCTTTGTTATCAGCAGGATGCTGGCCAATAGCTGCCCAGCACAAAGGATACTGCTCTGCCATTTCCACTGCCTGCCTGCTGGAAGGAAAGTCAGTCCCTACAATAATTGTACCCATATCCAAATCCAAAGCACGATTGACCACATCGTCCCGATCCAGATCAAACTGTACGGACTGAAGATGGCTATGGCTGTCCACCAGCCGCATCGCTACTGTTTGTTAAAAACACTTGGTAATTTAGCAAGCAGGTCCGGATACAAAGGCTCCAGGCTGTTGCCAATAGCGACCAAACGGTTAGCAACAGCTGACGATTGTATCTGCTGCTGGTAGCTATCTGGTATAAAGGAGCTGTACCGCCCCAGCACGAACAAAAGGATCGTTAGAACCAAAACAATCTCCACCACGCTCAAAATCGCTCCAAGCAGACGGTTAACGCTCCCTACGATTGGAATTAATTGGAATGCCTGGTTAATGGCTTCAAAAATAAGCCCTGTCGCTTTGTTGAAAACAACAACTATTAAAAGAAAAGCGATAATCTCGATCACTCCCTCAAACGGTTTGACGTACTCCGGCAAGTAGGCGATCCCCCAAGTGGTCAATCCCTGGTAATACCAGCCAGCCACCACAATACCCAGCACCAAGCCAATAATATTCCCAATAATCTTTATAAAGCCGGCAAACCAGCCGTAAATAAAGGCTAGTCCTAAGATTACCAGCAAAATGATATCAACAGTGGTGAAATCCATATATCAATTATGACGAAATTCGTGGAAAAAGTATAGCTGCTTTGGCAATACGCTCTCCGCCAACTGCTTGCTTGATCTTATCAGCAGTCTCTGGCATGAACGGATGAAGAACTTCAGCCAACTGCCTCAAGTCTCCAACTAATTCTCCTAAAAACTTCCTTCCTGCTTCCTTATCTTCTTTTACCAGCTTCCAGGGAGCGACATGGTCAATCATCTGGTTGGCTTTAGCAATCTCTTCCCACAGACGTTGCAGCGCCAAATGGAACTGACAGCTAATGGTTAACTTTTCCACTTCTTTCTTTGTCTGTTGCCACTCACTAGCACGGTCAACATCAACAAACCCGTGCTGTTCCGCTAAAGTTGTCACCCGTCCCAACAGATTCCCAAGCCCATTAGCCAGATCAGCTGTATGTCGTTCGTCCATCTTCTTCCAAGTCAAATCAGCGTCTTCAGTGGCAGGAACTTCCCGCAACAGCACGTAACGAGCGCCATCCGCCCCGTAACGTGCGATGAGATCAACAGGATCAATAGTATTCCCCAAAGACTTAGACATCTTATGCCCATCGCACAACAAAAACCCATGTACAAACAGTTGGTCAGGTAGCCGCAACCCGACGGACATAAGCATGGCTGGCCAAAGCAAAGCATGGAACCGTATAATGTCTTTGCCAATGCAGTGGATGATCTTAGTCTCTTTCCCCCACCACTGTCCAAAAGCCATTGGATCGCGGTCTCCAGTCTCGTCATACCCTATAATGGAAATATAGTTAGTCAAAGCGTCAAACCAGACGTACATCACCTGATTGGGATCATCAGGCACTGGCACTCCCCAAGACAGTTGCTTCACTGACCTTGAAATACTAATATCTTCCAACCCCTCTTTCAGCAATTGCTTCATCTCGTTCTGCCGTCCAGTTGGAATAATAAAATCAGGATGTTCATTAAAAAACTTCTCCAGCTCTTTCTGGTACTTGGACAATCTAAAAAAATAATTCTCCTCTTCCACCGTAATAGGCTCATTCAGATGGATCGGACATTTGCCATTGTCTAAATCTTTCTCCAAATAGAACGTTTCACAGCCAACGCAATACAAGCCAATGTACTGTTTTTTATAAATATCCCCGTTATTCATGGACGCCTGCCAGAACTTTTTAGCCGCCCTCTGGTGGCTGTCGCTGGTAGTCCTAACAAAATCGTCTGGACTGACATGGAGGCTTTCATCCAATGACCTGAACTTATCAGTAATCACATCCACGAACCGTTGCGTCTCCATCCCAGCGTCAGCAGCCGCTTTAGCTATCTTTGTCCCATGCTCGTCCATGCCAGTCACAAACCAGACAGGATGCCCCAACGCCCTATACTGCCGCGCCAGCGCGTCTGTTTGTATAAACTCAAAAGCGTGCCCTAAATGCGGATTAGCGTTAGCGTAAGCAATAGCTGTTGTTATATACACTGGCTGTTTATCCATAATCAACAGCTTAGTTCTCCCTTGCCGCACGGACTTGGCAGTTCTTTAATCTTCGGCACCCCAGGCGCTGTCCCGCTTGCCACGTACTCTTCCGCCTTAGTGTTTGCCCACTCCCCTTCATGATTCCAAGTCTTCCAAGCGTAACGCCATTCGTTCCAGCCAATCCCCAAATGCTTCACGTAGATTCCCTCGTCAGCCACCATTAAGCCTATCTTCCGCCCTGTCATGCAAACAGCACTGTAGCAATACACGATAACCTCTTTGCCAGACGGCAAGGACCTAAACTGGGAAACAATCCGTTCCTTGTCTTCATACGCCGGAGTGTTTGGATCTTTATAAGCGGGTATATTCACAGCTCCCACGATATGTTCCTTCTCATACTCTACAGCGCTCCGCAGATCTACAAGAATAAAACTCTGGTCCCCGCTGTCCATCTTTACCCGCAAACTGTGAGGGCTTACCAACACCGCGTTCTCCGTCTGGTAATACAAATCCACCAACTGATTAGGATCTGTTTTGCGATTATCTATCCATTGCCAGCCAAACACAGCTAGCACTCCCACCACTGCTCCGACCACTGCTGACCAAACAGCGATCTTTACTGTCTGGCTATTCCCTCCGCTCTGGTTGCTCCTATACGGCCCATACAAATACATAGCGCCAGTATAGCAAAAGGATTGGTTTCCAGAAAGGCTGGACAAAAACAAAAATCTGGCGTAAGGATAATAGGAAAAAATTAGCAGCTCCTTTTAATTAGGAAAATTACGCAAACCGTGGTATAATCTGCGCATGAAACCAGAGTGGCCTATTGGAAAAAAAGAAAAGAGCGGAAGCCTTGAAACGCTCAAAATAAAGGAGCAGTGGGAATCGCAGGTAAAAATACT
>JAZDGP010000039.1:0-9093 GCA_043806935.1 bacterium
TTCACTTGCCCAAGATGGCACGGAAGAAGGAACGATCTCCGTTAGCACCACCACTGTTTCTTACAACGCTTTCACAGGTTCCCACTACGCGCAGACTAGCGATGTCATTGAAACAGGAATGCTAGTGAGTTTAACAGGCAATAATGGGCATCTTGGAGGCCGTCCTGATTCAGAAATACTTTATGGCGTTGCTAAGACTACAAAGGAGAATGACAGCAAGGTTCTGGGAGCTTACTTGAGTGTATTAAACCCGAGTGAGACGGCTAACGATGTTAATCCTCATCTGGTGATGGCTGTCGGTAACGGTGATGTGTGGGTGGTAGACAGCGGCAGTCCGGTCAGCGCGGGCGATTATTTGATTTCTTCCGATACTATTGGACACGCCATGGTTGATCCTGGAACAGCGGAAATAAGTTACATCGTAGCTCGATCTGCTGAAGATATTGATTGGTCAACTGTCACTGACATGATTGATGGTAAGAAGCACAAGAAGATTTCTATCTTGTTTGATAGCTTTGCCAGAAATAACGCGGATAAGGGTTTGCAAGGGGGGACTGTTAACGGCAATTTGGTGGTTAATGGAAAGCTGACTATTACTGACTTAGAAGTAACTGGCAACGCTATTTTCAAAGGGACGTTATATGTGCAAGGAGACGCTTCTTTTGAAAAGTTAGTGTATTACAACAAGAACACGATCGGAGAAGCTGTTTTTGACAAAACTGATATTGAAGCGACAATAACGTTTGAACAGGCTTACGGTAAAGTTCCCGTGGTTTCTTTAACAGCTGAATTCCCTGATTCAATCGTCGCTTCCACTTGGGACGGACGGTATTGGATTGAAAGTAAGACAACTAATGGATTTAAGATTAAATTGTCCAAGCCATTGTGCCAAGGAGATATTCAGGCGTGTACTTCTACCTTGATCATGAACTGGACTGCTTTTGGGCAGATCGTGGAAAGTGAAGCCGCGGCAATGGCTAGGAACGGAGGAGTGTTGCCAGCGGCAGCTGATCCAGTAGAGAGTGGCGGTTCTGCCACAAGCAGCGCGGCAACCACCACGAGCAGTGGCAGTGCTTCGTCAACTGACACCACGACCAGTGATAGCTCTTCTTCAGCTGACGCGGCTACTTCTTCTGATTCTTCAACCGCGGTAGACGCAACAACAGACAGTTCTACGACAGACACCTCAACAACCACGGATACAACCACGGATACAACAACCTCTTCGGATAGTACAACCACGGCAGACGCAACCAGCGCGGAAACTACTCCCGCGGACAGTGGAACAACAACAGACACTACAACTACTGACGCGGCATCTTCTACGCCAGCAGACACCACTACAGCTGAACCGCCAACCGCAACAGAACCAACGGCTCCTCCAGTTGATAGCGGATCGTCACCAGAGGCAACTCCTACTGCCAGTGAACCTCCGCCAGTTGACTCCACTACTCCCACCAGCTAAGCTACGGCAGTATGCCAACGTTTAATTTGCCTGATCTAGAAGAAAAGGTACTGGCTCAATGGGAGGAGAATAATATTTTTCAAAAGTCTTTGGAGAAAGATTCTACCCAAGGAGATTTTGTGTTTTATGAAGGGCCTCCTACCGCTAATGGCAAGCCAGGCATCCATCACGTGTTAGCTAGGGCTTTCAAGGATCTAATCCCTCGCTACAAGACAATGATGGGGTATAGAGTGGAAAGAAAAGCTGGCTGGGACACGCATGGCTTGCCAGTGGAATTGCAGGTGGAGAAAAGCTTAGGGATTTCCGGCAAACCACGGATTGAAAAGCTGAAGCCAACTGTTTTTGAATCCATTAAGTACTTTAACGAGCAATGCCGAAAGTCTGTTTGGGAGTTTAAGGAAGAGTGGGAACGGTTGACTAAACGAATGGGCTTTTGGATTGATATGGATCATCCGTACGTCACTTATGACAATTCCTACATTGAATCTGTTTGGAATGTTTTAAAGGTTATTTTTGCTAAAGGTTTGATTTACCAAGACTATAAGGTAGTGCCTCATTGTCCAAGGTGCGGCACTGCTTTGTCCAGCCATGAAGTGGCGTTGGGTTACAAGGAAGTGACGGACAATAGCGTCTATATAAAGTTTAAATTAGAACCAGGCCAAATTATTGATACTGAAGAAGGTAAATTCCAGGTCAATGATTCCACTTTTATGATCGCTTGGACCACGACTCCTTGGACATTGCCCGGCAATGTAGCTTTAGCGGTGGTGAAAGATATTGAGTATAGAATTGTTAATAAAGAAAAAGAAAATGAATTCATTATTATTTCCGAGGATGTTTATCAGAAACGCGGAGAATTGTTTGGTTTAGAAGCTGACTTCGGTGGCGCTGAAGGCAAATTTAAGGAGCTGACAGGAGAAAATTTGGTTGGTTTAAAATATCAGCCTTTATTTGATATTAAGCAAGCGCGAAATAAGTTTAGCCATAAAGTGTATTCGGCTGATTTTGTCAGTACCGCTGAAGGGACAGGTATCGTCCACACCGCTGTCATGTACGGCGTGGATGACTTTGAATTAGGCGATAAAATTGGTTTGCCAAAAGTCCATACGGTGGATGAAAATGGCAATTTTCGATTACCATCAGGTATTCTAGATATGGTAAACGGCCAATTCGTGAAAGATCCAAAGGTGGAGAAGGCGATCATCACCGATTTAAGAAGCAGGAGATTAATATTCAATGAAGAATTACACAAACATACTTATCCGTTCTGTTGGAGATGTTCCACTCCTTTGCTTTACTACGCCAAGCCTTCTTGGTTTATAAGGATGTCAGATGAAAAGGTGAAAGAAAGGCTGATCAAAGAAAATAATACGATTCATTGGGTGCCGGAGCATATTAAGGAAGGAAGATTCGGCGAATGGCTGGCAGGAGTTAAAGATTGGGCAATCTCTAGGGAGAGGTACTGGGGCACTCCTTTGCCATTCTGGAAGAACGAGAAAGGTGAAATAAAAGTTATTGGATCCATTGCTGAATTAAAATCTTTTGCTCCTGACGTTGATTTATCCGATCTGCATCGTCCTTTTATTGACCAAGTAACTTGGACGGACAAAGACGGAACATGGACTAGAATACCGGAAGTCTTAGACGTCTGGTTTGATTCAGGCGCCATGCCTTACGCTCAGCATCATTACCCGTTTGAGATGAAAGACAATCTGCCGTATCCAGCGGATTACATCTGCGAAGCTGTTGACCAGACCAGAGGCTGGTTTTACACCTTGCTGGCTATTTCTACGTTATTAGACAGGAAAGCTTCTTTTAAGAACGTTATCTGCCTAGGACACATTAACGACGCAAAGGGACAGAAGATGTCCAAGTCCAAAGGCAATATCGTGGATCCTTGGACAATGATAGCTAAATACGGGATAGATTCCATTCGTTGGATGTTTTACACGATGAATGATCCTGGAGAGCCTAAGAATTTTGACGAGAAAGAAGCGGATAGAGCTGGAAAGCAAGTCTTTATGATGTTATTGAACGGTTATTCGTTTTACTCCTTATATAATAAGGAAGAGGAAGTAAAAATTGTTGAAACAGCGCGTCATCTGCTAGATCAATGGATTTTGGCTAAGTTAAAGCAATTAAAGGTTATGGTGACGCGATGTTTAGAGCAGTATGACATTATTAACGCTGGACGTTCTATCCAGACGTTTATTAACGAATTATCCACTTGGTATATAAGACGATCAAGGGAGAGGTTTAAAGGAGGGGATCAGGAAGCTGTAGCAGTTCTTGGCTATGTTTTATTGTCTTTGTCCAAACTCATGGCTCCATTCGCTCCTTTTACCAGTGATTATTTATATCAGCGTCTTAAAGGGAAGAAAGAGTCAGTACATTTGGAAGATTGGCCGTCAAGCGAACCATTAAAGCCTGAAGAACAGAAATTGTTAAACAACATGGATGATTGCTTGACGTTCGTGGAAGCTGGGCACGCGGAGCGGCAGAGGTTGGGCATTAAGATCAGGCAGCCGTTAGCTAGCGCTATATTTATTGAACGTGGCCATGTTAAATTATTTGATAAAGAATACGCGCAAATTCTTAAAGAAGAATTAAATATAGAGAATGTTGAAACTGACCAAACAAGAATTATGGAATGGAAACCAAGCCTTGATTTAACAAGCAGTGATAGGTTGGTAGTTTATGATCCAGTTATAACTTACGAGTTAAAGCTCGCTGGCTGGCGCAGGGAATTGATTAGAGCTGTGAACGCGGAGAGAAAGAACCAAAAATTGACCATTAATGATTTGGTGGGGATTGAATACCAGACAAAAGGCGAGTGGCTTAATAAAGTAATAGATGTTAATTCTCCAAACAAGGAAGTATTGGCTAGCGGATGGAAACAGAAAGACGTAGCTGGAACAGAATTGGCAGTTAATGACGAAACAATAATCATTCATTTTGTCAGGCAATAATCATGGCTGGCACTTACCAAACTACTGGAGTTATTTTACGTAAAAGAGACTTCCGGGAACGGGATCGGCTGTACACCGTGCTTACCCCTGATCGTGGCAAGCTTGATTTAAAAGCTACTGGCGTGCGACGCATGCGTAGCAAGTGGGCGGGGCATTTGGAATGCTGGTCATCCGCCCGTTTTCTGGTAGCTAAAGGCAGGAGTTACGACATTGTGGCTGGAGTTTGGCCTGACCAGCGGTTCTGGCTTTTAACAAGCCAAACGGATAAATGGATTCTAGCAGGCTATTGGACTGAATTGGTGGATAGTTTGGTGCCATGGCAAGAGCCGAACAAAGCGGTGTATGAAACAACTGTTAACGCTTTACGTGATCTGGTGGATTGCGAATCTTTGGTTCAAATGCGGAAGTGGCTGTTCCGTTGGACCAGCAAGTTGTTGTCACAAACAGGATACGCTGGTTGGACGGATGAACAGCCAAAACCGCTTCATTTATTTTTACAGACCATAACAGACCGTCCTTTAATGTCCTTCCCTATGGTAGAATATGTCTTGGAATATGAAACTAGCCCCGCGAATAGCGTTTAGCAAGCGGAAACTGCCCACCCGCCAGGCTGGGGATGACTTATCTAACCTAAAACAGTGGTATGGGGTGGATAAGCATTGGCAAGGCACGAGACAGAAGAAAAGAAGTGGCCGTTGGCTGATTATGGCAGGATTTGTCTTAACAATCGCTATTGTTGGTTATTACACGCGGTCAGCGCCGTCTAAGACTGACGAACGGCTGGCAATGACAGTGGAAGCGGAACAAACAGTGGCAGCGGGAGCATTGGTTAAACAGACCGTGACAGTGGTGAATAATCTTACGGTTACTGTTAGAGATCTTAATTTAGAGATATTGCCTCCAGGCGGTTGGCTGCTTAAACAAGCTGAACCGGTTTCATTAACAGAAAGAAGATTGCAATGGGCTAAAGAGTCTTTGCTTCCAGGAGAACAGTGGGTAATTGATATGGACGGCTGGCTGTTTGGCCATGATAGCGCCAAGTATGATTGGTCAGCTGAAGTTTTTTACCAGCCTGATAATTTCCGTTCCCAATTCTCCGCCTCTAATCGTTGGCAACAAACAGTTACTGGAAGCGGTTTTGATTTGGCAATGGAAAGGGAGAGCAAACAGGACGGATCAGCGGGATTTACGGTGAAGGTAAAAAATAAAGAGATTGAACAGATACTTCCTCCTGATTTAAAATTAAAACTGAAATTTCCAAGCGGCTTTGTTGCTTCCGCTTTTGATCCCTCACCTGAAGACAGCCTTTCTTACAGATGGCCAGTTACGAATCTAAACGAACAGAAGGAATTTAAATTAACCTTTCAAGGCACTGGCCAGCTACCTGATAGTTCTTCAGCAATTGAAGCCGTGTTGGTCTGGCAGGATGGCCGTACAGCCGCCCAGTATGAAACTGCCAAACAGACAATCTTGGTGAACGCGCCTGCTGGGCCGTTGACTGCTGTTGTGAAGGTTAATGGCAGTGAACGCCCTAACGGAGTGGATTGGGGTACGACTGTTCAATGGGAGCTATTAATTACCAACAATACAACAGAAACAGTCACTGATTTGGAGATTCGTGGCCATCTGACAGCTGAACTTACTCGTGGCGTGAAGTGGTTGGACAAGAATAGCCAGTTAATAAAAACAGCTTCCTTTGATCCCTCTCTTGGGATGATCACTTTACGTCCAGATAATCTAACAAGCCTCAAAAAGCTAGAACAAGGAGATACATCGCAAGTTACCTTACAAGCGGATCTTCTATCTTTTACTGACTTAAAGAATCCAAGTTTGATTCAAGCTTATTCAGTGGATAATTATTTTGAAATAACTGGCAGGCAAGCGGATAAAGAATTAACGATTGCCACCACACAGCTGAAAGCGCCGTTTAACGGCTATTGGCAGTTAAACGCCCAAGCTAGGTATTACCAGGATGACAGCAGTCCTGTTGGGACAGGCCCATTGCCGCCAAAAGTAGGATCTGCCACCAGGTACCGCGTTAACTGGCGGTTAACAAACACTACCCATACTTTGCAGGCAATGAAGGTGAAAACAACATTGCCAAACAGTGTTGAATGGATTTCTCAAGCGGAACCCACTGGCTACGGCAGTGTCAGTTATGACAAGGAAACTCGCGCGGTGACATGGGAGCTTAACCAAGTGCCGGCAGCGGCATCTGTCAATGGACGCACGGTGCTTGCTTCTTTTGACGTCAGCCTCACTCCGATCGCAAGCCAGATAGGAACTGAACCTAAGCTCACGGAAGATGTCCAAGCGTCAGCATTGGACACAGTGACTGGCAGTGAATTGCTTATTTCCAATGATGGATTGACAACCGCGTTGGTTGGAGACCCAGTTGGAGCTGGCAAGGGAACCGTAGTACAGTAATGTTTTCCTTAACCGTTGTTTCTAAGCGTAGCAAAGCAAGAATAGGAACATTGTCAACCAGTCATGGCAATGTTCCAACTCCATGTTTTATGCCCATTGCCACCAAGGGAGCTGTTAAAACACTGGCGGCTGGAGAAGTGAAAGACTTAGGAGCTGATATTCTATTAAGCAACACGTTCCATCTGTCCCTCCGTCCAGGCATAGAGCAGTTAAAAAAGCTAGGAGGTTTACATCGTTTCATGAATTGGCAGAAACCAATCCTAACTGACTCTGGAGGCTACCAAGTATTTTCTTTGTCTGCTTACCGTAAAATAACTGACAATGGAGTGGCGTTTCAGTCTCCAGTGGATGGCAGAAAGATGGAACTGACGCCAGAGACTGTTATTGATATCCAGCAGGTAATTGGCAGCGATATCATGATGGTATTAGACGAGTGCGTGGGCTATCCTTGTCTTTTAGAGAAAGCAAAGGAAGCGATGGAAAGGACTAACCAATGGGCAGAGAGAGCTAAGAGGTATTGGGAGGAGAGGAAAGGGAACAGTTACCATGATCAATTGCTATTTGCCATTATGCAGGGAGGAACTGATATTGAATTAAGGAAGCGAAGCGCTGACTGTATCGTACAGTTGGATTTTCCTGGATACGCGATTGGTGGACTGGCAGTGGGGGAACCAATGGAAGCAATGTATGAAAATCTTGACCATGTCGTTGATTTTCTTCCCGCAACTAAACCTCGTTACTTGATGGGGGTTGGCTATCCTGAGAATATCGTGGAAGCAGTCAAAAGAGGTGTAGACATGTTTGACTGCGTTATTCCAACTCGTGAAGCAAGGCATGGGAAGATCTACCAATTTACTAAAGAAGGTGAGGGAGTGAACCTTTGGGGCGATGTTTGGTACCAGAGCATTAATGTGATTAACGAAAGATACGGCAGTGACGAGAGCGTGATTAACAATCAGTCAGGGAACGAATTGTTAAAGAATCATTCTTTCGCTTATTTACGCCATTTGTTTCAAGTGGAAGAGCCATTGGCCCAACGGTTGGCAACTATTAATAACGTGGAGTTTTATCTCTTGCTAATGGAAAGGATCAAGGGAGCTATTCGGGAAGGAATATTATAAGTTATACTAGATATAATGAAACCAAGCTTAATCGGAGCGGAACTTAAAGCGGCGTCAGCGCAGTTAGTAGAACGTTCCACTGACTATTTATATACTTATAACTACGTTGGAGTGTTTGTTTGGCTTGTGCTCGGATCCCTTTGGATTCCATTGCCTGAAGAGATTGCTTTGCTGTTTGCTGGGTATCAGGCGGAAGGATCTTATTTTAGGTTGTCTTGGGCCATAGCGGTGTCAGTAGCGGGACTGTTGGTAGGAGATAACATAGCTTATTGGTTATCCAGGCATTACGGCAATAAATTGGTGGATAGGTTGGGAATACGGAACAGCAAGTGGAGAGTTTGGATAGAGAAACAGTTTGATAATAACGCGGGCAGGGCGGTGTTCTTTGCTCGGTTTGCCATTGGGATGAGAGCGATTGGCCCTTGGCTGGCTGGAGTGCATAAGATGCCGTGGATAGATTTTCTTTTTTACAATTTCTTAAGCATTATCGTCTGGATTCCTTTGGTGGTGTACGTGGGATTCTTGTTTGGAGATTCAGGAGCAAGTTGGGCGGAACCAGATCATTTAGAGAGATTAGCAGGGTATGTCTTTATATTTTTAATAGTTCTTTTTGTAATAAAGAAAGGTTACCACTGGTGGGTGGATAAGAGGGGTTGACTTTTTTGTTAAATACTCTACACTAGTACCTGTAAGAATAATCAATATGCTAAGCGAATTTTTAGACAAAAAATTAAGACTGGCTAAATACAAATTGCTTAAAGACGGCAGTTATTACGGAGAGATTCCTGGCTTAAAAGGAGTGTGGGCTAGCGCTGATTCGTTAGAAGATTGCCGAGAGGAATTACAGTCAGTCTTGGAAGCGTGGCTGTTGTTGAAAGTAAGCGATCGCCAATCGGTTCCTGGATTGCCGTTGCGTCTAGGCAAAAAATTGGCGGTTCAACATGCTTAAAAGCATTTCGTGGAGAAAATTCATTCAGCGATTACGGTGTTTTGGATTTGACGGCCCCATTGCCGGTGGCCGTCATCTGTTTGTAGTGAAGGGTAATTTTAAACTTCATATTACCAATCCTCACAGCGGCGACATTTCAAAAGAATTGCTGGAGGAAATATT
>JAZDGP010000040.1:0-20279 GCA_043806935.1 bacterium
GCCTCTTCTAAAAAATGTTGCAAATTATATTTCCGTGCCAATTCTTCAAGCTTTTTGTCGGACATTTCCCAGTAATCTTTGAACATAAATTATTATTCTGCAATAAATTTTACGGCTGCAAAAATTATGGATATTACAGCAAAGCTAATTCCATACCAAACTATGAAAGCCGGGACAGATAATTTCCCCCTAGTCGCTATAAGGCTACTGATCAAAGCAGATATGGTTGAAAGTATTGCTATTAGCGTCATCATACATTACAAAAAATATGACTAAAAATTTTTCTTTTCCCCGAACGAAATCGCCAACTGATTTTTTCGCCCAAAATTCCTTACAAATTAGTCGCCGAGCGAAACGAGGCTAACCAAAACTCTTTAACTTTTCCTTATTGGTGCGCCCGACAGGGTTCGAACCTGTGACCTTCAGCTCCGCAAGCTGACGCTCTATCCAGCTGAGCTACGAGCGCGTGTTTGGATACTACCAGAAAGAGATTAGAGCTTCAAGCGATCCCGCAATTGTTCTGACAGTGGAGCTTCTTCCTGTTCCAAATCTTCCGTTAGGAACTGCAACAAAAGTTCTCTGACTTTTAATGGATCAGTACCAGCCAATGGTATGCGCGTTACCGGCAATACCAATTGGTTAGATTCTAAGTAGAGATCCTTATGGCGAGGCTGGTAGATAATCCAGAACTTCTTGATCGTCTGGTATTGGTAAATCTTCCCTTGGATAGTTATTCCTTGGTTAGATAGTTCCACAGCAACGTCATTAGGCTCCCTCCGCTGGTTGTACCAGACAATGGCAGTGGCTAATAGGACGATTAGGGCAAAAAGGTAATTAATGGTCACGACCGCGTAGATTAATAGGGCGATAACTACCACTAAAGCTATAACATACCACCGTTTGGAGCGGTGTTGGCTGTTAAATTCCTTGAATGTCCAGGAGATTGATTCCATACAAATAGTATACAAGGTTTAAGGGGAGTTGTCAGCACAATTCACAAAGGGAGACGGTGGCTTAGTTTGGAGAGTACGTGTAACCAGTGGGAAAAGACACGAACAAGCCGTCGGAACTATAAAGAGACGAATCTTGACTCAAGATGATTTTTAGATAGAGTGAAAATATGATCCATCTATTTGTTTTTGGCAGAGTTTGTGTTTTTATAGACGTTTCAAACGTTTTGTATTCCCAACAAACGTTGGGATGGAAAATTTCGTATAGTAGGCTCGCAACATATTTAAAACAAGAATGCCAATTAGTTAAAGCCATTGTTTATACTGGCAAATTTAGTGCTGATATTCGTCAATTGAAATATTTAGATATGTTGGAAATTAATGGTTTCATCGTGCGTTCGAAGGAAGTTAAAAAGATTAAAATTGCGGAAGATCGTTATAAATGGAAAAGCAACCTTGATGTTGAATTAGCTTTAGACATGGTCAGCATGGTTGATCAGTATGATACGGCGATATTATTGTCTGGCGACAGTGATTTTGCTGAACCAATAGATCGAGTGAAAGCGTTAGGAAAACGAATTGTAGTGATGTCAACAAGAGGGAGGGTGGCGAAAGAGTTACTTGATCGGGCTAAATACGTAGATTTTCGGAGGATTAGAGCTGATATAGAAAAATAACCAGTGAACTAAAAAGAATCTGGAGCTACCCGAAGGTACTCCAGAGTGCTATCGCTATGATAGATACACTATCACAAAACCAGTATAACATTGCCTACAAAGTTGTCAAGATGACTCTGTCTGCTACAATGTTCACATGGAATACGAATCAGTCATTGGCTTGGAGATTCACATACAGTTGGGCACAGCCAGCAAGATGTTCTGCTCCTGTTCTAACCAAGGGGAATATCAGCCTCCTAATACAACAGTCTGTCCGATCTGTTTAGGGCATCCTGGGACTTTGCCGGTGGTGAACAAGAAAGCGTTTGAATACGGCGCTAAGCTAGCTTTGGCTATTAACTGCCAGATTAACCAGAAGTCTAAGTTTGACCGCAAGCATTACTTTTACCCTGATCTTCCCAAAGGCTACCAGATTTCCCAGTATGACCAGCCGTTGGCTGCTGACGGCCATGTCTTAGCGCGGACAGACAGCGGAGAGGTTAGGATTAGGATAGAACGTTTGCACTTGGAAGAAGACGCTGCTAAAAACTTCCATGTTGATAATAAGACTTTAGTGGATTTCAACCGTTCTGGTTCTCCTTTGGCTGAAATCGTCACTAAGCCTGATTTTAAGACTCCAGAACAGGCAGTGGCTTTCTTAAAACAGTTGCGATTGATTGTAAGATACTTAGAGGTGTCTGACGGTGACATGGAAAAAGGGCATTTAAGGTGCGATGTTAATGTCTCTCTTCGCCCTAAAGGAGACAGTAAATTGTACGCTAAGACGGAGATTAAGAACGTCAATAGCTTCAGAAGCGTGGAGAAGGCTTTGGAGTATGAAATTAAAGAACAGACAAGATTATGGGAAGAAGGAAATCCGCCTAAGAGTTTGAGGACTTTGGGATGGAGAGAGGGGGATAAGCAGACTGTTGTGCAACGTGTGAAAGAAGAAGCGATGGATTACAGGTACTTCCCTGAACCTGATCTCCCTCCCTTGGTTATTACTGATAGTGAATTAACCAAATGGAAGAACGATCTCCCTGAATTGCCTTATGATAAATACAGACGGTTATTGGAGGAGTACCAGTTAAAACCAATGGCTGCTAGGCAATTAGTTGATGACAAAGATCTATCTGCTTATTTTGAACAGTCATGCGGTGAACTAAAGGGGTTAGTTGATAACGAAGAGGCTGAACCGTTGGCTAAGACAGTTTATGGCTGGTTGACGTCAGAGTTAATCAAGCTATGCAATGTCCAAGGGATAGGAGTTAAGGAATGCAAGATCAATCCGGCTCAGTTTGCTTTGTTTTTGTCTTTCATTGTGAGACGGCAGATTAATTCCACCAATGGGCAGATATTGTTAAAAGAGATGTTTGATACTGGGAATGATCCTGAGAGCATCTTAAGTGAGAAGGATTTGGAGATGGTTAAAGACCTTGATTTGGATGAATTAGCCAAAGGAATAGTTAATACGCATCCTAAGGAAGCAGAGAGTTATAAGGCGGGGAAGAAGAATTTATTCCAGTTCTTTGTCGGGTTGCTTATGAAAGAGACTAAAGGGAAGGCGGATCCGAAGGCAGTCAGAGAGGCGATAGAGAAGGTGTTGGGGGAGTGAAATTAACGAGTTAGCTGTTTAATAATCTCCGAGCTTTTACCCTCAAACGACTCCGTAATCCAGTTTATATTCTCTATCTTGTTGTTAAACCAAGTCATTTGCCGTTTAGCATACCTTCTGGTAGCTAGGGCAGTATTTTTAATGGCTTCGGGGAAAGTTAGTTGCTTGTCCAACAATGCTATTGTCTCTTTATAGCCAATGCCGGAGAAAGCAGGACTGTTTTTAGGATATTGTTTTAACAATCCTTCTACTTCTTGAATCAATCCTTTGTTAAACATCTGGTTGATCCGTTTATCTATCCTTTGCTGTAACTCCGTTGGATCTACTGCTAATCCAATAATGATAAGTTCATACGGGCAAGGATGTTTCTTTTGTTCCTCAATGAATGATTTGCCAGTAAGCAGATTGTATTCCAATGCCCGTATGATTCTTCTTGGATTATTAATGTCTAGCTGTTGGTAGCTGGAAGGATCTTTTGCTTTTAATCGTTGTTGTAGTTCCTGTAAAGGCAGTTGTTCCAACTCTTTTCTTAACACATGGTCCAGATCATGGGCAGGAATGTCATACCAGTTAATGATGGAGGAGAGGTAGAGTCCTGTGCCGCCCGCTAAGAGTGGCAGTTTATTTCTGTTAGTGATTTCTTTTATCTTCTCTTTAGCCAATGTTTGCCATTCAGCAAGAGTAATTACTTTATCTGGCGTTGTTATATCCAGTAAGTGATGGGGAACGTCTTCCATGTCTTGCTTAGTGATCTTTCCAGTTCCTATATCCATTCCTTTGTAGATTTGACGGGAATCAGCGGAGATGATCTCTCCATCTAATTGTTTGGCAAGTTTAACAGCCAAGCTGGATTTGCCGCTGGCAGTGGGACCGAGAATGATGACTAGAGGATGTGTTGACATGGAATCTGTTTTAACCTAATGTAGGCTAATACATTTCTTTAATAAAAGAAAGTTTCTTGGGGAGTTTTAACTTTCTAAAGAAACGAAAAATAGGGAGGACGTATGGAAAAACCAATGATATTAATCGTGGAAGACGACAAGATCTGGATGTATATGATAGAAGATATGTTATCTGGAAAATACGCCTTATTGTTTGCGAATAGTACTGATGAGGCGGAAAGACTTTTTTTGGAGAATCAGGATAAATTAACTGCGATTGTCATGGACGGGTATGTCTTGGATGGATACACTATAGAATTAGTGCGGAGAATACGAAGCAACAACACTACCCCTATGATCGCTAATTCAATTAGTGACAAGACGCAACAAATGT
This sequence comes from bacterium, assembly GCA_043806935.1. Lineage (GTDB taxonomy): Bacteria > Patescibacteriota > Patescibacteriia > JAZDGP01 > JAZDGP01 > JAZDGP01. Next base: position 4,497 of record JAZDGP010000040.1, read on the forward strand.
TGATGGAAGCAGGCTGTAATTACAGAACAAACAAGGCGGAGATTATTTCTTTGTCACAATTGTTGGATAAGATTGTAGCAATAAAACCACCTCCTTAGCATTGGAAGTGGTTTTTTTCTTTTTACATCTCAATGATCACTGGCAGAATCATTGGCCGTCGTCTGGTCTTCTCAAACAAGAACAATCCAATTTCGTTCCTGATCTTGTCCTTTAAGAACGTGTCCTGTGCCGCTGACTTAGCACCATGGTCTTTGAGGATATCCTTGACCTTACGCCTGGTGTCTTCAATCAAGTCGCCATGCTCTTTCATGTAAACAAAGCCTCTTGAGATTATATCAGGACTGCCAAGGAGTTTTCCTGTCTTGCCTTCCACTGTGGCAATGACCACAAGCATGCCATCTTCCGCTAATTGCTGCCTGTCCCTTAACACTATTTGGGAGACATCACCAACTCCCAATCCGTCCACAAACACGTAGTCTGACTGTATGTACTCTTTAGTCGTCTGTCCATTTCCTTGGTGGTCAAATTCCACAACCTGGCCGTTGTCCACTATAAGCACGTTATCAGCAGGGAAGCCAGCGCTTATTACCGCTTTAGCGTGAGACCGCAAGAACGAATGGTTGCCTTCAATTGGGATAAGATACTTTGGATTGACTAACTTAGCCATTAGCTTCAGGTCTTCTTGCTTGGCGTGGCCACCGGCGTGGATGTCCATCATGCGGTAGTTGAGAACTTCAGCTCCTTCACGGTATAGAGTGTCAGTAAGTTTCTGTACTGACCGTTCATTGCCAGGAATGACTGACGAGGAGAATACCACCGTGTCGCCAGGTTCAATCTGTATGAAACGGTGCTCTCTGGTGGCGATCCTCATCAAGACGGCATTGTCTTCTCCTTGTGCTCCAGTGCATAAGACAATAATTCGTTTGGGAGGGTAGTTAAACAACTCCTGTTCTGGAATAATGGTGCCTGATTTTATTTTCATGTAGCCTAACTTCTGGGCGATCTCCACGTTGGTCTTCATGCTAAAGCCTTGGATTATGATCTTCCGTTCGTGTTTTTCCGCCATCCATATCAATTGCTGGATACGTCCTAAGTTGGAAGAGAATGTCCCTATAATTAATCTTCCTGGAGAATTGCGGACAATGCCGTCCAGATCGCTTTGGATGTCTCTCTCCGTTAGCTGGTGGCCTGACTGGGAAGCGTTAGTAGAGTCAGACAGCAATGCTAATACGTTCTGGTCTCCAAGTTTAGCGATCTTAGCCAAGTCAGCGGGAGTGTCGCCAGATGGGTTCAAATCCAGCTTAAAGTCTCCAGTATGGACAATGATGCCGACTGGCGTGCGGATGATCACTCCCAGAGAACCTGGAATGTTGTGGCTGACTCCAAAGAATTCAACTGTAAAACATCCGAGCTTAATGATTGATCCGTTGTCTATGCTGTTTAAGTTCAGTTTTGGTCCTGGGTAATCATCTTGCCGTTTGGCGATGATTCCTAATGTCAACGGGCTGCCGAAGATCGGGGGATTGCCTAGTTTTGGAGCGAGATGTGGTATGGCTCCAATGTGGTCGTAGTGCCCGTGGGTAATTATTACTCCTCTAATGTTTTTTTCTTTACCTTTCAGGTATTCTGTGTTTGGAATGATGTAGTCAATGCCGGGCATGTCTTCTTCTGGAAATTGCAATCCCATGTCAATGACCATGATGTCAGACCCGTACTCAAATATCGTCATGTTGCGCCCCACTTCTTCCGCTCCGCCAACTACGATCATGCGGAGCTTGGTTTTGGGGTCAGACCCTCCGTGAGAGGGAACTACTACTGTTGATTTTGGAGTGAAATCAATTCCACTCAATCGTCCGCTGGAAACGGCTGTGTTGGTTATAGAGTGCTGGAAAGCGGCCGGAGCTGCTGGCAGTCCGTGCCTTCTTGGCTTTGGCTGAACGCTTGGGCGCCTGCGGAACGCTTGGCGCATCCGTCCAGCAGACGGATGTTTGGCCGGTCCGCTGGCAGGCTGGTTGTCATGGCGGTATGTGCGGACTGTACGGCGGTTATCTGTTGTTTGTACCATTTCGGTAATGATTAGTAGCTGTAAACACAGCTTTGTTAAATTAAAACTCTACTTAAAAATTTAAGTAACTAGAATTCCTTCCGTCAAAAGGCTTGAGCAGGAGAAATTCCCAGTGACCAATGATCATCCAATCACTCGTCACCATGAATTTCTGGTGCAGATGGAGAGATTTGAACTCTCACGGCCTTGCGGCCACATGGCCCTGAACCATGCGTGTCTGCCAATTTCACCACATCTGCTTGGAAAAGAACTCTTACCATTGCCAGCGCCAGTGCGTTGTGCGTGACCAGTTAGAGAACAGCCGTACACGGTCAATACTGCTATTAAGCTGCTGGCTAGTCACTTCTTTGGGGCGATTGGCAAATACGTAGTAATAGACGCTTTGGTACAAAACGAGCCCTGGCTGGTAGTTTAGGGTATTGGCTTTTAGGTTAGCCAATAATTCTTCTCGTTTGCCCTCGTCAGTCGTTTTTCTTATTGTCAGTGCTATCTGATCAGTAATGGTATCACCAATTGAAGATAAATTCAAGCCCGGGCTGTTAATTTCCGTACTGGACCAGAAAGGATATGGGTCAGCTAATAACCCCATGTTTTGTCCAAGAATGATAGCGTCATAGCTCCGTTTCTTAAGATAATTCTCTGCTAGATCATTGCTTTCCGCGGTGACGACCTCTGTTTTCACTCCCAGTTCATGCCATACTGTTTGTATTTCTTTAGCCACAGCTGTTAGTTCAGGATTCACGCTTGTTACCAGAGCCATGGACAGTATTGTTCCTTGTTTGTTTAAGAGATTATCTTTGTTTAGCACCCAGCCTTTAGTTTTTAATTTTGTTCTCGCTTCCGTTGGTGATAATCTTGGAGGTTGCGGCCAATCCGTTTTATTGACTTGGTTATCAGTGAAAAGAGAGACGATTTTGTCCCTGTCAATTACTGATAAAAGAGCTGTCCTGACTGTCTGGTCATGGAGAGCTGGCTGGTGGAGGGCATTTAAGAACAAACCAACGTACTGTGGAAGCGGGAATGAAACAATAGAGAAATCGTTTTTATCATTTGGATCAAAACGAGTGGCTGGCAATCCAATTCCATCCACGCGGCGCTCTTTGAGAGCTTGCAGAGCGTCATCTAACGTATCATTGTATTTTAAAACAACCTGTTTGAGATATGGAGGGCTGGGATGCTCACTGAACCGTTTCAAGCGGTACTGCGAGATGATATTGTCCGGTGTTTTGGTTATAGCGTCAAACTGCCACTGCCCGCTGCCAATTGGCTTGAGATTAAGATCAGAAGAAGAGAGTTTGTCTAACGGTATTTCCTGCCAAACATGCTTGGGCAGGAAACCATGCGTAAGCTGGGACAGCCAGTTAGCGAGAGGATGGTCCAAAGTGAAGACGAGTGTTGTCTGGTCAATGGCTTTTACGTCCACTCCTTGGTAGATTTTTTTGAGAGGGCTGTTAACTTCTTCTTTTCTTGCTAAAGAAACAGTGAACAGGAAATCTTCCGTCGTGATTGGCTGTTCGTCATGCCAGAACAGATTCTTTTTGAGTTTCACGGTGTACCGCGTGCCGTCAGTGTTTGCTGACACTGATTCTGCCAGATCAGGCGCTAGTTTACCGTCTTGCCATGTGAATAGTCCTGAATACAAAAGAGAAGATAATTCTTTATCAGCGGGAGAGGAGGCAAATAAAGGATTAGGGAGATAAGGAGCGCCTACAACAGCTTCCGTGTAACTGCCTCCTGTAGATGGAGCAGGAACCAAGTGCCTGCTGGCAAAGCGGCCAAGAAAGGCTAACAGGGCTAGGCACGCAATGGAAAATGAAATGAGAACAACTCTTTTTTCTTTAGCAGACAGCAGTTTGGGAAGGATTTTCCATTGCTTCCAGGACGGCAGATGGGAATGGCGTAAGGAAGCGGCTAGAGCTTGGTCAAGCTGTTGTGGATTGGGACGGTCTTGTAGAGATGTTAATACAGCCGACAATCCCTGTCGGATGACAGCCTGAATACGTTGGAGCCAACTGGAGATAATAAACGTATGGTTAAACTAACGGACAAACAAAGAGAGAGCGGATGACAGCAAGAACAGGAAAGCAAGGATGATCGTAAAGACGAACAATCCTTTTTCCACCCCGCGCTTGGTGCGGTAGACGGAATCGTCTCCGCCAAAGGCAATGCCAAGCCCTGATCCTTTTTGTTGGAGCAGGATGGCAATGACTAACAGGATGGAAATAATGACTTGGCTGTATGGGAGATACGGTTGGATGATGTCCATAATGGTTATAGGATAGTTTATGATGGTAGGAAAGTCAATGTTTATGTGAAGTAAGCAACAAATCTTTCCTATGTTTTTTTCTATAGTATTGGATAGCAAACCGATGAGCCTCGTCCCTTAATCTCTGGAGTAAATATAAAGCAAGAGAATTTTTAGGCAGCTTTAAACTATTTCCTTGATGAGGAGTAAAGATCTCTTCCTCTTCTTTAGCCAGTCCAATGAATGGAATATTCTTATCCCATTTCTCTATAATTCGTTTGACCGCTGTTAACTGCCCTTTCCCTCCGTCAATAACCAAAAGATCTGGTTTTGGCCATCTCTCAAAAGAAGGAATAGCTTTGTCATAGCTCCTTCTTAGCCTTCTTTCCATCATCTCAGCGTGCATAGCAAAGTCATTAGATCCTTCCACTGTCTTAATTGCAAAATGCCTGTACTCTTTTTTATCCATTTGCCCGTTGGTAGCTACCACCATACTGCCAACTGGAAATTCCCCTTGTATGTTGGAAATGTCATAGCATTCAATCCGTCTTAATTTGTTGGCAGAAGCAATAACAACACCAAACCGTTTTAATGCTTTCTTAAGCTCTTGGATAGCTTGTTTGCCGTTAAAAGAGGGGATGTGCTTAATGGCTTCCCGTTTTAGGTACAACTCCGCGTTGGCTTGTCCAGTATCCAATAACTCTTTTTGTCCTTTTCCATGAGCGATTGTTAGCCTGCTTTTTCCAGCAGTTAAGGCAAGGATTGCCTTAGCGTCCAATTCCGGCAATGCCATTGGCACTATAATCTGTTTGGGCGGCTGGCTGACTGTTGGGTAATATTGGGATATAAACCTAGCCATTACTTCCTGTTCTCTAGCGTCTCGCGTGTTTTTTAACAGCCATTGTTGTCCTTGTATGATCTGGCTATGCCTTACTTGGAAGACGTGAATAGCTGTCTGGCCAGTCCCTTGGTAGCAGGATAGGTAGTCAGCGCTTGCTCCGCGCTGTTTAGCTGTTTTAATATGCGGCAATAAGCTTGTAAGAGACTTCAGTTGGTCACGGAGGTTAGCCGCCAGTTCGTATTGTTGTTCACTGCTGGCTATAGTCATCTCCTGTTCCAATTGTTTGATCACCGCTTGGTAGTCTCCTTGGAGAAAACGTTTGATTTTCTCCATAATGTTTTTTTGTTCATTGATAGCCTTTTCACGGTAGATGGGCCATGTCCAACCCTTTAGGAATACCCTGTTGATAACCATTAAAGCTAATCTGACTGCCTGGGCGTTTGGGTAGGGACCGTAGCAGTGTTTGGATAACTCTCTTGTAACAATTACAGGCTGTTTGGGATTTGTTTGGAGTTTTAGGTACAGGAAGTCTTTGTCGTCCTTCCATATGATGTTGTATTGAGGACGGTGTTGTTTAATAAGCTTGTTTTCCATTAATAGTGCTTCAGTCTCGTTGGGTAAGATGATGTAATCAAGCTGTTTGGCTTTTATGATCATTTCCTGTTTAGCTGGGGAGAGGGAAGAGAAGTTGGTGAAGTAAGAACGCACCCTATCGCTTAGGTTCTTGGCTTTGCCCACGTAGAGCGTTTTGGCGTTTAGGTCTTTGTAGAGATAAACGCCGGGACGACTGGGTAGGTGTTTAAGCTGTTTGGTAATGACATGGTCCATATATGTAAGGGTAGAGAAAAGAAGACCGCCCGTGAAGGGCGGTTGTCTTTATGCTTCTGGCATGTTTTGTTTAGTTTTCTTTTCTGGCAATAGAACGTTTTCCAGATATTCAAGAGACCGTTCTTCGCTTTCAGTAGGCAAGTTCTTGGCTTGCATGCTTCTAATCTGGCCTTTGAGATCCGCGATCGTTTCTTCAGTTTCTTTGAGTGATAATGATTTTCTAGCGCTTTCTGTAAATTTATCCTGTTCGTATTTGAGTCCAGCGGTTGATTTGCCGACATTTGTTTTCCTTTGTTCTATCTTTTGTCCGCCGGTTTTGCCAGTGAACCCCATAACGCCACTTGGTCTTTCAAACATGATAATAAAAATTAGTTGTTAGATGCTGTTATTATACCCCTTTTTCTTTATTTATGTGTATATTGACAATTTTTATTAATTAGTGTAGAAGTAAGATATAGAAAGGAGGTATTTATGAAAGAAAGATATTCGTTAGACCAGATTTGGCTCATTGACGCGCTACAAAGGTTGGATGTTTGCCCTGATTGCGTCCAGAGGATATTAGAGTTAGATAAGGTTAGAACAATTGTCTTGGCAATGAAACGAGGAGAAGGCTGTTTGTTCTTTGAACTCATGGAAAATCTTAACAAATTGGATATTACTTATTCCGTTTCCATACGTTCTAAAATGTCCTTTGCCGAGTTTCTTGAAAGACACATTGAACAACTTGCTGGTTGTTCATGGAAAAGGATAGAAGAGGCTGTACAACAGATTTATGGCGAATATGGGAAAGAGCAATCAGAGGAGTATTGGGAGGCCATACGCGCCATAGCAAATGGAGAGAAAATATCAGTTTCAGCTTAAATACCTTAACTATCATGTTGGGGTATTTTTGTTTGACTGTCGTTATTACTAGGTATAAACTAAAGGAAAGTTTTCAGGAGGTTAATATTTAAATGTTATGACACAATCATATTCAAAGATCATATTGCACCCAAAGGTGACCATAGACAGCTTAATGGCTGCCGCTCTGCTTCGTTCATACGCTCCTAACGCTACAAAAGCGCATGTTCAGATAGTGGAAGCTTTGCCTGAAGGGACTACTGTCGCGGCTTTGGACGAACAGGGGATCATGGCAGTGGGATTTCCGGTTGCTCAATTCCCTTACCAGTTGGTAGAGAAACGTTATATTTTATTGACGCCTAGAGTTGCTAGCGCTTTGAATCTGCATCCGTTCCTGCAGAAACGGGTCAATGGCTTGGTGGAACAGGAGATGTTTAAGAAACAAGGAGTGGCAGCTATGCTGACGCCAGGTAGCGCCCAGTCAACTGCTTTAAGCCAATTGCTACAGACGTTAAGGTACCAGACGAATTTTTCCGCTGACCAGATTGTCGCTTTGTTCCTTCCGTTGGTGGAAGCGTACGTACAGGCGGAAGAGAACAGAGTCAAAACAATTGAAGAGGAATATCGGTCAGGATACGCGCAAGGCAGGATTGAGGGCATGACTGTTTACCAAGGGAAGATGATGCTTAGGGTCGTGTTCATTCAGTCAGGTATTGACGGCATGGCTGACTGGCTGTTTTCCAGCGATGACATTAACGCTGACGTGGTTGTGCAAAGATTGCCCAAGGGCTACAACATGATTTTTACAAAGCCAGAGCGCGGCATTAAGCTGTTGGACGTTATTTCAGTCCTGCGCATTGAAGAGGCAAGAGCCAAGCGCATTCCATTTGACCGTTTGGACCGTAAAGGATTGACTGCCACTGGCAGACTGCCTGGAGTGGAAGAGTGGTATTACAACAGTTTGACCAATTCTATTAACAACGGGAGCTTCTATGACAGGCGGACTCCGCCTACTCTGTTAACTCCTGCTGTTATTAGGCAAGCGCTGTCTATTGGTTTGAACTTTGCTTCATTAGCTCCTGAATGCCCTAGGCATTCGTGCGTTTACAAGAAATGCTCCTGGTATCCGTATAACTTTTTTCGTTGCCATAAGATCAGGAAGTACGGAGACCGTGCTTTGATCGGCATTGCCACTGCTGGAGCGGAAGAGGCGACGCGGGCTAGAGAGGAAATAGCGGAAGAAAAAGAAACAGTTAAGGAATAAAAGAATAGAAACAATTGTTGTTTTAATAATGGACAACCAAGTGTTGGCGTGGTATACCTGATACCTTATTAACTCAAAAAGAAAGGAGGTGTAATGTGGAATTCAATATTAAAATTAATCAGTCCGCGTCGCTGGGATATAAAAAAATATTGAAGGACTTTGAAGGAAAGTCTTCAAAAGATGTCAGATCATGGACAGTCAGTAATAACCACATATCCTGCCTGGTTAATGGCATTTTTGTCCAAGCTGAATTTGAGGTTACGGAGGAAGAAATTAAGTTTATGGTCAGTTGCGGAGACAATGCTACGCAGGAGAAATTGAGGAAGATATTAGTAAACGCGTTGTCAACGGGGGAATCAGGATTTTTTCCTAGGTTGGTCAATATTTTTAAATGAGAAGATTATGTTCGTGAAGCCCGACAACAATTTGTTGGGCTTTCTTGTTGTGGAAAACCTGTGGATTATTTTTATTGACAACCTTGACCTTTTTACGGTATAGGCATATACTCTATTTTATGCATAAGGACTCTTGGCTCCCAGTCCTTTTTACTCAACCCAATCGTTTGGGCTGAGTTTTGTTTTTTACGTACCCATTTCTGGGTACGATTCAAGCATTTAGAGCTTGATTAACCGCGTCGATCTCTCGCGGCCGCATCGTCCCTCGCGCCCCTTGTTTTTCGTCATTAATTTTTTATGCATGATCGACCAACAGCCAGTTGACCGTAAATACTTCTCCAAGTTCAAACAGGTTTTGAAACTGCCTGACTTGACTGAGATGCAGAAGGATTCGTACCAATGGTTTTTTGCCGAAGGGCTGAAAGAACTGTTTGCTGAAGTGTCTCCCATTACTGATTTCATTGGGAGAGATTTGGAATTGTATTTGTTGAATTACTATTTGGATGAACCAAAGTTTGACGTGGCAATTGTTAAAGCAAGGAACTTGACGTACGAGGCTGCTCTGCGGGTGCAAACCAAGCTGGTCAATAAGAAGACAGGGGAAGTGAAAGAACAAGAGATTTATTTAGGAGACATTCCGTTGATGACGGAACGTGGGACTTTTATTATCAACGGGATAGAACGGGTGGTGGTGGCGCAGCTGATCCGTTCTCCTGGCGTCCATTTCACTGCCGAGTACTACGGCAATAGGCGGTATTATGGGGCCAAGATCATCCCAAACAGGGGTGCTTGGCTGGAATTGGAAACTGAAACCAGCAACATTATTTCAGTCAGGATTGACCGTAAAAGGAAGGTGCCAGTTACTTCATTGCTCAGAGCTTTTGGTTTTACGAGCGACGAAGATATTTTAAAACCATTTGAAAGCGTGGATACTGACGTGGAGAATCGTTATATCTTGGCTACCTTGGAAAAGGATCCTGCTAAGACTGAAGCGGACGCGTTTAAGGAAGTGTACAAGCGGTTAAGGCCTGGAGACATTGGAACCGTGGAGAATGCCAAAGCATTGGTGCGTTCAACTTTTTTTGATTATGACCGTTATGATTTTGACAAGGTGGGGCGGTACAAGATCAACCAGCGGTTTGGGTTTGATGTGGCTAATACGCCGGAAAACCGCGTGCTTAGAAATGAAGATTTTGTGGCCATAGTCAAAGAGATTATTAGGCTTAATAACACACAGGAAGAACAAGATGACATTGACCATTTGGGTAATCGTCGAGTGAGGGCGGTTGGTGAATTAGTTAAGAACAAGTTTAGAGTTGGATTGACTCGGATGACACGGATGGTCAAAGACAGAATGTCCACTTTGGATATCAAGACATTAACGCCTAACCAGCTGATTAACGCGCGGCCAGTTATAGGTGCGATCAAAGAATTTTTCATGAGTTCGCAGTTGTCCCAGTTCATGGACCAAATCAATCCGCTGTCTGAACTTGAACACAAGCGTAGATTGTCAGCTACTGGTCCTGGAGGATTGTCCAGAGAAAGAGCTGGCTTTGAAGTGCGGGATGTGCATCGCACCCATTACGGAAGGATCTGCCCGATTGAAACTCCGGAAGGCCCGAATATCGGGCTGGTAGGACACTTAGCGTCGTACGCTAAGGTTAATGAGTACGGCTTTATTGAAACGCCGTATCGCAGGGTGGAGAAAGAAGTTCCTAATGACGGAGTGTCTGCCACTGGTAAAAGAGCACGGCATGATTTTAATGATATCGTGAAAGCTGGAGAGAAGATAACCGCTGAACAAGCCAAAGCATTAAAGAAGATTACTGATTTGCAAGTTATTCCTTTGAAACCAAGATTGACTGACGAAGTGGATTATTTAGACGCCAATGTCGGCGACCGTTATGTCACCACGGCAGCCACGACAGCGGTGGACGTGGAGGGATATTTACTTGATGAACGGGCGGAAGTGCGTATGCACGGCACCCCGACCATTGCGGATGTTTCCGTCATTGATTACGTGGACGTCTCTCCAAAACAAATCGTGTCAATCACGACATCCATTATTCCGTTCTTAGAGCATGACGACGCTACCCGTGCCTTGATGGGCAGCAACATGCAGCGCCAGGCAGTGCCATGCGTCAAACCGGAAGCCCCAGTCGTGGGAACAGGCGTGGAAGCTCGGGCTGCCAAAGATTCCGGACACGTTGTATTGGCAAAGGACAATGGCGTGGTTGTTAAAGTCCAAGGAGATGAAATTATGGTCCAGTATGATAATCAGGGAATAGTTGCCCACCAGCTGGAAAAATTCCAGGGATCTAATTCTTCAACGTGTTTTAATCAGAAAGCGATCGCTTCTGTAGGGCAGAAAGTGAAGAAAGGCGATGTCTTGGCAGACGGGGCTTCTACTGATAAAGGAGAAATGGCGTTGGGGCAGAATGTCTTGGTGGCATTTATGGGATATGAAGGCGGTAATTTTGAAGACGCCATTTTGATAAGCGAAAGAGTAGTGCGGGAAGATCGGTTTACTTCCATACACATCAAGGATTACACGATTGACGTGCGGGACACCAAACTTGGGCCAGAAGTGGTGACTAGGGATATACCTAATGTCGGTGAAGAAAAGCTTAAGAATTTGGATGAAGAAGGAGTGATACGGATTGGAGCTCAGGTGCGGTCAGGTGACATTCTAGTAGGCAAGATCACTCCTAAAGGAGAGACTGAATTGTCTGCTGAAGAGAAATTATTAAGGGCGATTTTTGGAGAAAAGGCAAAAGATGTCAGGGATAGCTCTTTGTATTTAGAGCATGGAGAACACGGCAAGGTGGTTGGAATTAAGATATTCAGCCGTGATAAAGGGGACAAACTATCTCCTGGCGTTACTAAATCCATTCAAGTGTCAGTAGTGCAGATGCGCAAAGTACAGGTTGGAGACAAGATGGCTGGACGGCACGGCAACAAAGGCGTTGTGTCCAGGATTGTGGCTGAAGAAGACATGCCATTTATGGAAGATGGGACTCCAGTGGATATCATCTTAAATCCGTTGGGAGTTGTTTCCCGTATGAACTTGGGGCAGATTTTGGAAACCCATTTAGGGTTAGCGGCCAGGAAATTGGGCTACATGGTAGCGACTCCGGTGCTTGATGGAGTGCCTCTCAAGACGATTCAGGAAGAATTAGTGAGGGCTGGTTATCCAGCGGAAGGCAAGCTGACTCTCTTTGACGGACGGACTGGCCAAGCTCTTTATCGTCCAGTGCTGGTAGGCATCATCTACATGATGAAGCTCAGCCACTTAGTGGAAGACAAGATCCACCAGCGGTCTATTGGGCCATACAGTTTGGTTACTCAACAGCCGTTGGGAGGCAAGGCGCAGTTTGGCGGACAACGGTTTGGAGAAATGGAAGTCTGGGCATTGGAAGCGTACGGAGCGGCTCATACCTTGCAGGAGATACTGACTATTAAGTCAGATGACGTGCCAGGGCGGTCCAAGGCGTATGAATCCATAATTAAAGGAGAGCCGATCAGCCGTCTTAATATACCGGAATCATTTAACGTGCTTGTCAGGGAAATGAAAGGGTTGGGCTTGGAAGTGGAATTGTTAAAAGACGGCAAACCGATTCCACAACCGGAGAGGCTAGGCGCTATAGTTGACATTAACGAACAATAACGATTATGGACACTTACGTTCCTTTCAGAGCTGACGAGAGAACCGTTATCCAGGATTTTGACGCTATCCGGTTGCGGTTGGCTTCCCCTGATGATATTCATCGTTGGTCATACGGAGAAGTTACAAAGCCTGAGACCATTAACTACAGGACGCAGAAGCCGGAGAAAGACGGTTTGTTCGCTGAACATATCTTTGGTCCGACCAAGGATTGGGAGTGCTACTGCGGCAAGTATAAGCGCGTGCGTTACAAAGGCATTATTTGCGATAAGTGCGGAGTGGAAGTGACTAGAGCGGTAGTTAGAAGGGAACGAATGGGGCATATTGATTTAGCGTCTCCAGTCACTCATATCTGGTTCCTGCGGAGCGTGCCGTCTAAGATCGGCATGATGCTGGATTTGTCCATACAGTCATTGGAGAAGGTCGTATATTTTGCCAGCTTTATTATCACAGCGGTTGACGAATCGGCTAAAGATGAAACAGTGCGGCAGATCAGCCAGGAGCTTAAAGCTAAACGCAACCAAGTGCTGGCTGAGACGGAAAGGCTGTACCAGCAGTGGCAGTCTAAGAAAGCTAATAGTTTGGCGCTTGCAAAGACGGAAACAGAGAAAGAAAAGATAGAAACAGCTGCTGGCAAGGAGAAACGGGAGATAGAGAAAGTACAAAATGAAAAAATGGAAGAACTAGAGCTTGCGGTTGAGGTAGCTAAGACTGAATTAAAGTCATTAACCCTCCATTCCATTATTTCAGAGAGCTCTTACCAGAATTTAGCTCTTAAGTACGGCCATGTGTTTGAAGCGGGAATCGGAGCTGAAGCGATTTACGAATTATTGAAACGGCTTGATTTGAAAAAAATGTCCCGGGAGTTGGAGAAAGAAGCTATGGAATCACAAGGGTTGAAACGGCGAAAAGTAACCAGGAGATTGCGGCTGGCTAAGAGTTTTCTTAAGAACAGCCTGCGTCCAGAATGGATGATCATGACGGCTGTTCCGATTATTCCGCCTGATATACGTCCAATGGTGCCGTTAGATGGAGGGCGATTCGCTACTTCTGATCTTAATGATCTCTACAGAAGAGTCATTAACCGCAACAACAGGTTGAAACGTTTGCAAGAACTGGCAGCTCCGGAAGTGATCCAACGGAACGAAAAACGTATGCTCCAGGAAGCTGTTGACGCCCTGATCGACAACTCCGCTCGCCACGGCAAGACCGTAACCGCGTCCACTGGCCAGAAGCGTATGCTTAAATCTTTGGCAGACACACTAAAAGGCAAGCAAGGACGATTTAGGCAGAACCTTCTTGGCAAGCGTATTGACTATTCAGGACGCTCCGTGATCGTCGTCGGCCCTCATTTGAAACTCAGCCAGTGCGGTCTGCCAAAGCAAATGGCCTTGGAATTGTTTAAACCGTTCGTCATCTCCAAATTGATCCAAATGGAGCTTGTCCATAACGTCAGGAGCGCTAACCGTTACATTGAAGCAGGCCATGACGAAGTTTGGAGCATCTTGGAAGACGTTACAAAGAATTCCCATGTCTTGCTCAACCGCGCCCCTACTCTCCACCGTTTGGGCATCCAAGCCTTCCAGCCAGTGTTGGTTGAAGGAAAAGCTATCCAACTTCATCCAATGGTTTGTACAGCCTTTAACGCTGATTTTGACGGCGACCAGATGGCTGTCCATGTGCCGTTGACTGAAGAAGCAAAGCGGGAAGCCGCTGAATTAATGCTGTCATCCAAAAACCTTTTGAAGCCAGCTACTGGGGAACCAATCGCGGTACCGTCCCAGGACGTGGTTTTGGGTTGTTATCTTATGACAACGGTATTGGAAACGGATAAGCCAGTTAAAGCGTACGCCAGCCCATCGGAAGCTATTATTGCTCACCACATGGGGATTGTGCAGTACCAGACTCCTATCATAGTGGCGGTTGGCGGACAGCGACTGGAAACCACGGTTGGGCGTGTTTTGTTTAACGAGATCTTGCCTGAGAAGTTGAGGTTTATTAACAAGACGATGGATAAGAAGGAGTTAAAGAACTTAGCTGCTTATTGTTTGGATATTTACGGCGTGGAAGAGGGTGGCAAGCTCTTGGATGCTTTGAAAGATTTCGCTTACGCGCATTTCACCACTTCCGGCATTTCTTGGGGAGCTTTTGATCTTCCGGACATTCCTGGGAAGGTAGTGATAATCAAGGGAGGGGACGAAGCTGTAAGGCAGATTCAAGATCAATACGAACAGGGATTGCTGACACCCGCGGAACGGCACGTGAAGATCGTGGAAACATGGACTAAGGTTAATGACCAAATCAGTGAATTGGCAAGAAACGCGCTGGATAAGCATAATCCAGTGGCGTACATGGTGGAATCAGGAGCCAGAGGGTCATTAGGACAGCTTAACCAGATGATCGGCATGAAAGGATTAGTTCTGAATCCGGCTGGTGAGACCATTGAACTGCCAGTCAAGGCTTCTTACAAGGAAGGCTATAACGTGCTGGAGTATTTTATTTCCACACACGGAGCCCGTAAGGGATTGACTGATACCGCTCTTAGGACAGCTAACGCTGGTTACCTCACTCGCAGGTTGGTGGACGTTTCCCAGGACGTAGTGGTGGTGGAGGAAAATTGCGGCACTGACAATGGATTTTTGGTTACTCGGCAGGAGTCCGTGGCTATTAACGAGACAGTCGCTGGCCGTTCATTTGGACGGATTTGCTGGCAGGACGTGGTTGACGGTGATGGAAAGATCATTATCGCTAAAGGCGAGATGATTGACGCTGATAAACTCCAGTTATTAAAACAGCTTGACCTTGATTCGTTGCTCATTAGATCCGTGTTGTACTGCGAATCCTCTCGTGGATTATGCCAGAAGTGTTATGGTTTTGATCTTGGCAGTAATAAGATGGTGGCGTTGGGTACCGCAGTAGGCATTATTGCGGCTCAATCAATAGGGGAGCCTGGCACCCAGCTGACCATGCGGACGTTCCACCATGGAGGCGTTGCTGGCGCTGACATTACTCAGGGATTGCCGCGCGTGGAAGAAATTTTTGAAGCCAGGACTCCTAAAGATAAATCATTGGTGGCTGATGTTGATGGACAAGTGTCAATCGGCATGGAAGATGACCAGCAGGTGGTTACATTGACCTATGACGAGACTGGGGAAAAGAGCTACCATTTGCCGAAAGACGAGGAAACATTAGTAACGGTCAATGACGGACAGGAAGTGGAGATGGGTAACGTAATATTCATGTACAAAGCGTCAGGCAGAGAGGTGTCTACTGCCACCGCGGGTGTTGTGCATGTTACAAAGAGCAAGATTACCATTACAGGGCGTGGACGGCGGCAGAGACAGTATTTGGTGCCAAGCGGACTGACCTTACGGGTAAAGGACGGCGATCTGGTGGGAAGCGGCCAGCCTCTCACTAATGGCAGCATGGATTTGCAAGAGTTGTTTATTCTGAAAGGCAAGGAAGCGGTGGTCCGTTACATTCTTCAAGAGATTCAATTCATTTACTCTTTGCAAGGGCAGAAACTGAACGACAAGCACATTGAGGTGATTGTACGGCAGATGTTCAACTGGGCGTACATTGAGCAGGAAGGCGACGCTGATCTCTTGCCAGGAGAAGTAGTGTCCCGTTCCCAGTTGACT
>JAZDGP010000041.1:0-11058 GCA_043806935.1 bacterium
GTATGATATAAATAACGGACTGTTTTTCTTACACAAACGCAATGCTCGCCACCTCGTCCTTCTCGTCTTTAAACCTCATGAGCCTCACTCCTTGAGTAGCTCGTCCTAATATCTTCACCTGTGCCAATGGCAACCTAATTACCTGCCCAGCCATGGAGATGATAAGCAGATCTTCCTTCTCCAACTTGCCGTTAACAATGAACCCAGTCGCTACCTTGCCAGTCTTTTCAGTGACATTGGCTACCTTAATGCCGCTTCCCCCTCTCCCTTGCGTCTTAAACTCCTTGACCAGCGTCCTCTTGCCGTACCCATGAGCAGTCACTACCACCACTTGGTCATTAGGAGTAGCTTTTCCTTCAAACACCAAGTCCATGCCCACAATGTAATCCTTGCTCTTCAGCCTCATTCCTCTCACTCCAGCGGCAGTCCTGCCCATTGCCCTGACATTAGCTTCTTTAAACCTAATGGCTTGGCCGTTGGCGGATACCAGCAATATATCATCCTTGCCAGTAGACGGCTTCACCCATTCCAAAGTGTCTCCATTCTTGAGATTAATGGCTATTAGTCCATTACGGCGTACATTATCAAAAACATTCATTTCCACCTTCTTAATCACTCCCTGGGATGTAACCATCACCAGATAGTTAAAGCCATCCTTAATGTCATCCATGGACAGAATACCAGTCACTTTCTCTCCTTGCCCCAACTGCAGAAAGTTGACTATCGCCTGCCCCTTGGCAGTCCTGGATCCTTGTGGCACGTCATAAGCCTTTAACCTAAACACCTTGCCGGAGTTAGTGAAGAACAAAAGATCAGCGTGAGTCATGGCTGTAAAAACATGGTCAACGGTGTCTTCTTCTTTAGTCGTCAATCCAATCACTCCCTTGCCGCCTCTCCCTTGCGTCTTAAAGGTATCCGGCGGCAGACGTTTGATATATCCGTCTCTGGTAATAGTGACTATAGTCGCTTCATTGGGAATTAAATCTTCAGTGGAGAAATTATCCACCGCGTGAGGAATAATCTTAGTTCTCCGTTCATCTCCATGCTTGTCTTTCAGTTCCTTCAATTCATTCTTGATAATTCCAGACACTAATTTCGGATTGGACAGAATTTCTTTCAGCTCTTTAATGATTTTCCTTTTCTCTTTTAATTCCTCTTCTACCTTGATCCTTTCCAAGCTCGCCAATGCCTGTAATTTCATTTCCAAGATGGCGATGGCCTGCCTCTCCGTCATCTTAAACTTAGCTATCAAATTAATCTTGGCGTCGTCACGATCATCTGACTTCTTAATGATAGCTATAATCTTATCAATATCCTCCAAAGCCATTACCAAGCCTTCTAAAATGTGAGCTCGATCCATGGCTCTATCTAAATCAAACTGCGTACGTTTGGT
This sequence comes from bacterium, assembly GCA_043806935.1. Classification (GTDB taxonomy): domain Bacteria; phylum Patescibacteriota; class Patescibacteriia; order JAZDGP01; family JAZDGP01; genus JAZDGP01. The sequence goes on from JAZDGP010000041.1 coordinate 1,394, forward strand.
TACCACTTCCTGCCTGTGCTTAAGGAAATACTCTAAGCATGCTTTCAAAGTCAGCACTTTAGGCTGAATGCCGTCCACCAACGCCAGCATGTTGACATGGAAGCTCTCCTGCAACTGCGTTAGCTTATATAGCTGGTTGAGCACTTTCTTGGGGTAAGAATCTTTCTTAAGTTCAATGACAACGCGCACTCCGTCCTTGTTAGACTCGTCCCTCAAGTCCCTAATCCCTTCCAACTTCTTTTCCTGCACCAGCTCCGCGATCTTTTCCAGCAAAGACGATTTGTTCACCTGGTAAGGGATCTCCGTGACAATGATCCTGTACTGGCCGCTCTTTTCCTCCACGATGTCAGCGTTAGCTCTCATCACGATCCTGCCCTTGCCCGTGGCGTACACTTGCTTAATTGCATTCACGTCAAAAATGGTGGCTCCTGTGGGAAAGTCCGGCCCTTTAACGAATTCACACAAATCGTCCACGTCGCAATTAGGATGGTCAATCAAATAAATGGAAGCGTCTACAAGCTCAACCAGGTTATGGGGTGGAATATTGGTGGACATGCCGACCGCTATGCCCACTGTGCCGTTTAATAACAGATTAGGAAGCTTAGCAGGCACGACAGTCGGTTCCTGCTGGCTGCCATCGTAGTTAGGAACAAAAGCAACCGTATTCTTGTCCATATCCGCTAACAGCTCTTCCGCCAAACCAGTCAACTTTGCTTCCGTGTACCTCATTGCGGCCGCATTGTCTCCATCCATTGACCCAAAGTTCCCTTGTCCGTTAACTAATCGATACCGCATGGCAAAGTCTTGCGCCAGTCTCACCATAGCGTCATAAACAGCCACATCTCCATGCGGATGGTACTTGCCTAACACTTCACCGACTACTGTAGCTGACTTCCTGAACTTAGCGTTGGCTTTCAGCCCCAAATCCCACATGGCGTACAGAATCCTCCTGTGCACTGGCTTCAAGCCGTCTCTCACGTCAGGCAACGCCCTAGCCACGATCACGGACATGGCATAGTCCAGATAGGACGTTTGCATTTCCGTTTCAATCGGCTGTTGGATGACTTGCGCTCCTACTCCAAAACCTTGTTTCTCTTCAGCCATATTACTTCAAAGAATTCTTAATATCAGAAAAATACGTTCCCAGCTGTTTGTCTCCGTCAGACCAAGAACGTTTCATCTCCGGATTAACCAGCCAGCCAGCAACCGCCAAGCCAATCGCGAGCAAGACGCCAATAATCATTCCACCGTAAACTATTTTCTGCTCTTTAGTCATATCAGACTGTTGGTTCAAGGACAACCACTTTCATATCTTCTTGAGGAAGATCCTTTTTCTGTATCTTTAACTTGCTTTCCGCTACTACTCCTTTTTGCCCCAGCTCTTTTAGGAAAGATTCCACTCCCGCCTTGTCAAAACCAAAAGGAATAACCAACCTAGGCTCCAGTTCACTTGCCAATCCAGCCGCTTCCTTAACGGACAAAGAGCCGTTGCCTCCAATCGGCAAACAAAGAATGTCCACGTCTTCCAATTCTTTCAGTTCATTGTCAGTGATGTCTTTTCTAGCCACTGATGCAATGTAGCCTACCAGCATGTTCTCCAGTTCCATCACATAATGGCAATGTCCGTTCACAGCTTGGGCTGCTGGAAAGGCGTAAACAAAAACGCCTGACACTTCATATTCTCCAGGGGAATTAATTACTGTCGTCTCTTTAAGATCCAACTTCTTCTTAATGTCAGATAGCTCTCCATTAGTGGACAACAACAACCTCGGAGCTGTCCGTTTAATCGCTTCAAGCGGAGGCTCAACAAAAACAAGGGCGTCGCCCGCCTCTATTTTTAATCCAGTTTGCCCTAACCAGCTGATGATCATACAAGCCAATATTAGCAAAAAAACATTCTTTTTACCAGTCTTTACAAAATATTAAAATATGCTAGAGTAGAAGCTCGTTGCTAACCTTAAACCTACAAAAGGGAGGATCCGAATGAAGAAAATTTTATTGCTATGTTTAATATTTATTAGCTGCGCGCGTGTCCATGTTATAGAAACTAACAAGTTGCATGTGCGGCCAGATGTTGACTACGTTGTGCGCATTGTAGTTCTACAAGTAGCAAAAGACAGCGCGTCAGCAATGGTATCCTGCACCATTGAGCTATCAAAAACTGATAGTTTTAACGTCGCATTGCCTGGAATTTACCGGTCAACCAATAAACAAGGGGAAATAGAAGTAAACGGCAAAGAATTGTTAAGGCTCTGCAGAGAACATGAGGCCACGGAAGAATCAGTAGCCGAATTAATCCGTATAGTTAATAGAAGTAGAAATTGGAAAATAGTTTTAAAATAATTCGACAAAAGCCTTGGTACAACGCCAAGGCTTGCTTTTTCCCTCCCCTTTCGCTACACTGTTTCTACTTTGTTAAATACCGTCTCAAAGACGGACTCTGGGTTTCCAGAGTTAACCGCTGTTCGCGATAGCGTCCAGCAAACAATCATTATGGCAAAAATTAAAACCAATTCGACTTCCAAGATGGAAGAGTTATTGGCTGGCTCTCATAGCCGTTCCATCCCCAAGATCGGAGATCTTGTGGAAGGGAAGATTATCTTTATAGGGAAGAATGAAGTGTACGTGGATATAGACGGTCTGACTACCGGAGTAGTCAGGGGCAAGGAAGTGCATGACGAATCAGGAGAGTACGCTCATCTGAAACTGGGAGATACGGTAAAGGCGACGCTGTTGGATTTGGAGAACGAACTGGGAGCAATGGAGTTGTCTTTCCGATTCGCTGGCCACCAAAAAGCATGGGGCAGCTTGCATGAAACAGTAAAGAAGAATATGGCGGTGCTAGCCATGATTATGGACGCCAATAAGGGAGGGCTCATGGTCAAACTTGGAGGAGTGACAGGCTTCCTTCCAGTATCCCAACTTACGCCTGAACATTATCCAAGAGTGGAAGGTGGAGACAAAGGCAAGATTTTAGAAAAACTCAAGGACCTGATCGGAAAGGAGCTGGAAGTGAAAGTGTTGGACGCTAATGAACGGGACGGCAAACTGATTGTTTCCGAGAAAGCCGCCTGGGAAGAGAAACAGCAGTCTAACTTAGCCAGTTACAAAGTAGGAGACATTATTGATGGAAGAATCTCCGGCTTAGTTGACTTTGGAGCGTTCATTGAATTTGGAAATGGCTTAGAGGGATTAGCGCACATCTCTGAGCTGGCTTGGCAAAGGTTAGATCGCCCTCATGACATCTACCGTACTGGGCAAACCGTGCAAGCCAAGATTATAGAGATTGAGGGAGCCAAGATATCATTGTCCATTAAACAGACGAAAGATGATCCTTGGAAGACTGCCGCTGAAAAATACCAGATTGGCCAGAAGGTGAAAGGAAAGGTATTGAAAGTCAATCCATTTGGATTATTCGTAGAATTGGATCCGGAAATCCATGGACTGGCTCACATCTCGGAACTGTCTAATAAGAAGATTAAGAGCGCGGACGAAGCGGCTAAGCCTGGAGACGAATTGGAGTTTACTATCATCTCTCTGGAACCTGAACACCACCGTCTTGGTCTGTCTTTAAAACCAAAGGTGAAGAAGAAAGAAGAAAAAACAGATGTTGATAAAGAACCTGAAAAGGAAGAGGAAAAGAAGGAGAAAAAAACAAAGAAAAAGGAAGTAAAAGAAGAAAAAGAGGCGTAAAGAGAACGAGCCGTTGCCAAACGGCTCGTTTTTTAGCTACGCTGTGTACATGAGCCTTACTCACCAAATAGCCAAAAACACAGCTTGGCAGATTAGCGGCAAGATCATTGCCATTGTATTGGGTATTTTTACCATTGGCTTAATGACCCGTTACTTGGGGCTGGACGGTTATGGCCAATACGCCACTGTCTGGGCTTACTTGCAGTTCTTTGGATTAGTAACTGACTTTGGGCTACAGTTGGTAGTATCCAGAGAGATCTCCAAGGCAGACGCTAATGAAGAACACATCATTGGAAATGCTTTTGGACTGCGGTTAGCTCTTAACATCGTCTTTCTCCTTATCGCTCCTTTAATCGCTCTGCTGTTCCCTTACCCACCTTTAGTCAAGATAGCCATCCTCGTAGCCACCTTATTCTTCTTTTTTCAATCCACCACCAATTTGTTCATGGGATCGTTCCAGAAACGGTTTGCCATGGGAATGTTCACTATCATTGAACTTATTCCGCGAGCGTTATTGCTTGTTCTAATAGCTCTCACTCCATTCTTTGGCCAGAAACTTCTCTGGGTAACGTTTGCTTTTGGCATTACAGCTGGTTGCCATACCATCTTGGTGTTATTTAGGATCAAAAACTACTACAGATTGAGAATCCTAACTGACTGGCCAATGTGGAAATACCTATTTTTAGAATCATGGCCTCTCGCTCTCTCCATTGGCCTGATCTTAGTCTATTTCAAAGGAGACACACTGCTACTGTCTCTCTACTATCCTGACACCGTGGTGGGACTCTATGGCGCTCCGTACAAGATCCTGGAAGTGCTGGCAACAGTGCCAGCGGCTTTTGCGGGATTACTGCTGCCGATATTATCACGGCATTGGTCAGAACAAAGAATAGAAGACTACGGACGCGTGCTGCAGCGAGGAATGGACTTTCTGTTTCTGTTGGGACTGCCAATGGTGGTGGGAATGTACTTTATCTCCACTGACGTGATGAGGATAGTGGCTGGTCCTGACTTTATCCAGAGCGGTCCTCTCCTCACCGTCTTGATGATAGCCACTGCTGTTATATTCTTGTCTAACATTCTGCAGTTTGCGATTATAGCGGCTGGAGAGCAACGGAAGCTGACCAAGTTCTTTGCAATGGCCGCTGTCTTGGCTCTGGGAGCGTATTTAATTACTATCCCCCGTTACAGCTACTGGGGAGCGGCTTGGACCACTGTGGGAGTGGAATTGCTGGTAATGGCGCTTTACTTGTGGCTGTTGAAACGAATGTGCGGATGGAAATGGAAGCTGGGTCTTGCTGGCAAGGTTGTTCTGTCTTGTCTGGTGATGGCTTTCTCTATGTTTGTATTAAGGACTATTCCTTGGTATTTATTGGCAGTGATTGGAACTGTTGTGTACGGAATTGTCTTGTTTGTTACCAAAGCAATAGACAAAGAGATTGTGTTAAAGATGCTAGGTAGAGTGGAAGAGAGTTGACGAGATTGTTGCTTACAAAAAACTAACCCTCCAGACAATTGTTATTGGCTAGAGGGTTGAAAGGGAAAAAGATAAAAGATATAAGGGAAATTAAGAAACTGCTGCACGAGCACCACCGCTATCATCGGCACAGACAGGATAGAACCTGCGGACGTACACCCCGCCGACGTCGTAGCTGATGTACGGGACGTGGCCAGCGGCATCACGAGAAGCAGCGCAGAGAGTGACATTTCTTACATCCAATTGATTACCTGTACTATCCCAAAACATAAATCCGTCCAGCAATCTCTCCTTTAATGTCACGCAATTGATTTTTCTTTTTTCTAAAACATTAGCGGACAGCCCTTTTAATCGCTCATCCGCCTCTTGTGTATCAAGCACCCACACCGCATGGTCAATTTTATCCCTTTTGGAATAATCGACTATGACTGAATCAATATCTTCAGTCCAGGGATTAACGACCATATGGTTACGCATTGTTTTGACCACTCCATTGTGAGTGAATTCAGCCAAATCAATAATCAGGCGGTATCTTCCTTTTGTGGGAAGATTGGGGATACGGATACTAGACAAATCTTTATCTAGACTAAATCTATTGTTGAAAAAGATTTGCCATTTTTGAAGCTGGTACTGAATAAATTCATCTGGTTTTACAATAATATTTCCCATGACAGCTCCTTTATTTTATGCCTATAAAAGGCGTTTTGATATTAGGGTATTCAAAATACTTTATTTCAAAAGTAAACCTAGCAGATATTTTAATTCTTATCAATAGCATAGCAAAACAAAAGCTCACTAAAAACTACTTTCTTTTAACTTTCCCCATACACTCTTTCCACATGCTTCCGATGCTCTCCCCCATTAGGCACCCATCCTAAAGGTCCTCCTGTGTGGTGTTTAAGCCTTTCCACCAAATACCTTGCTCCAAGATCATGTGGCATAATTACATAATCCGCTCCAAGCGTGTACAGATCCAAAGCGTCTTTAGGGCTGTACGCCATGCCAATAAAGGTAGAATGAGGAGCTTGGCGCTTTACATACTCCAAGACATAAGCGTTGTCTTCATAATCAGGGACAGTGCAGATCACTGCTTGGGCATGAGCAATGCCAGCTTCCTTTAGCACGTCTTCGTCATACACGTCTCCATAGACAGCTGGAATGTTTTGCTCACGCAGATCTTTAATCCGTTCTGGATCAAAATCAACTACTACCAGAGGATATTCATGTTCTAACAAAGCTTTGACTAATGGCCGTCCCAGACGGTTGTGTCCCAAGACAACAATGTGGTTATGGACAGGCAAATGGTCTTTTTCCTTCCCATTGGTTTGGGAGCGTTCAAAGAGGAGAAGGAATGGTTTGAGATGATGATAAAGCTGTTGGGATCTGTACATTAAATAAGAAGAGCCTGCTATTGTAATCACTCCAACGATAGTGATAATAGATACCTCTTCCCTATTAACATGGCCAATGGATAATCCTAATGCCATGAGGATCAAAGAAAACTCGCTGATCTGGGCCACGGTCAAAGCAGTTGGAAAACTAGTAACCGCCCTGTGCCTCATTGCTCCCATTATAACCATGACAATGAACGGATTGCCAATAAGGACAAAGAGGGAAAGGACAACAACTGTCCAGAAATGGCTAGAGATGTCCGTGAACAGCAACTGGCTGCCCAAGTGGACAAAGAACAGCATGATAAAAAAGTCCCTTAAATACCTAATCTTACCTGCTATCTCCAAGTGATACGGCAAAGCGGATAAACTTATACCAGCCAGAAAAGCTCCAATCTCTATTGAGAATCCGGTAGCGTAAGCAATGCCTGCAAATAAGAAGCACCAGCTGATGCTGATCAAAAACAAAAGTTCTTGGCTGCGGGCGTAACGGCCAAACAAACGATTTAGGAGATAACGTCTGGAAAGGAAAGCTAAAAATACCAAACCTAATCCTTTCAGAAGAGACAGAAGGAAAATGGAAGCTGTCTGATTTGGACCTGTTTGGAAACTGGATAATAAAGCAAGCAACAGTATTGCCACAAAGTCCTGCACCAACAGCATCCCTATGCTGATCCTACCGTACAAAGACTGGAAGTCATTCTTCTCTGACAAGATCTTTACGATAATGATCGTGCTGGAGAAAGTCAGAGCGATTGCCATGTACAGAGCGGCAAGCCAGCTGAACTTCAAAAACGCCAAGATGGCGAAGCCGATAATAGCTGTAAACACTATTTGCCCTATTCCCAACGCTACTGATGTCCTGCCTATTTCCTTGAGACGGTTGAAATCAAGCTCTAGACCGACAAGAAACAGCAAGAAAGCAATGCCTATCTTGGCCAAGTCTTCCATGATCCCCTTTTGCCCAAGCATGCCCAACAGCTGCGGGCCTAAAATCACTCCAGCTATGATGTAAGCGAGCAGAAGGGGCTGGCGGAAACGGTGGGCTAACATGCCCAAGACAGTCGCTAAGACAGCTATGACAGTGATTTGAATAAAAATGTTCTCTAGCATGACCAAAGTATAGCTTAAGACAAGGAATAAAAAAACCGTTTAGCAAAGAGCTAAACGGCTTCAAGTTCTTTTTCAAAAGATTGTTTTCATGAGTGAGGTTCTTTGGGGATTAAAGAGTGGGGCTTTTTGGGGTTTTAAACGGAAACTTTTTTCCGTTGGCGAAGTTGGGATTGAGGTGAATGTTTTTTAGAGGATTTTTTACAACGTTGGTTTTTAAAAAAGGTTGGTAGTAAATTCATGGGTTTTTCCGGTATTTCTTTCTTGTCGTCATCTGGCGATAACGGCTGGCTGACTGTGGCATCAGCCGTGGGGGGTAAAACAATCTTTTGAGGAGCTTCTTTTTTCTGCGAAGTTTTTAGTTCTTCCTCCAGATTATTTATGATCAGCTGCTTTTTGTTTTGTTCGTCTAAAAACAACTTCTTGCCATCTTCCAAACTAACGATCTTTTTCTTTAATTGCTCGACCTCCAATCGCGTCGCTTCAGTCGTTTCTGGATCCTGAACCGTAACCGTTTCTACTGGCTCCTGAATAGGTTTTTGCGATAACTGCAACAACGCCCTAGCTTCCCTCATCACTTCTAAAATATGGAGGACTAGCTGGTTGTTGTCAGCTATTACATCGCTCATGGCGCTTACTTGGCGTTCCAACGTAGCGCTAGTTTCTTTCACCACACGGACATCAGGTATTAGGCTTTTATTCCTTTCCACGACGCGTGACAAAGTGTTTACCGACTCTGCCAACAATGATCTGTTCACTGACAGGAATTTGTCAGCGTCTACAAAAACTTTGTTTATACTGAAGGTTAATTCGTCAAGCAATTCTCCTATTCGGAGATCAAGTTTGGTGGCAAATACTATCTGCGATTCAGACATGGCGTTCTCGACTTTCTTCAAAAGGCCATTGGAGCTTTCCACAAAACTATTAGCGCTCTTTTTAAGATGGCCAAGCGTGTCAGCCATGTCCTGCCATAACTCAAACTGCCTCTTATCCTGGTTTTTTAAAAGCAGGATTATCACGACCAAAGCCACAACCAAGCTGACAGACAATAATATCACTAATAAACTATTTTTGGCGGCAACGGCTTGTTTGCCAAATTGGCGCTGGCTGAGTAAAGTTATCATGGAATCCAGTTTGCTGTTTTCTACTGTTTGCTTGCTTTGTTGTAACAGCGCAAGCTTTGCTGGGCTCATCAGAACCCTTGGCAACAGTAAAACTTGTCCTGGGTAGATAACATCGCTTTGCAGGTTGTTTGTTTTTTTAATCTCTTCCCAAACCTTTCCGTTGCTTTGCCAAAGCTCTCGCTTAGCAATGGTCGAAATATTATCTCCTTTTAAAACTAAAACAGGATCTAATATTTCTTGAGCAATAGCTACTTCAAAAGAAATAGCCATGATCAGTGTTAAAAATAATTTCTTCATGTAATCCTCCTTTTTGGTTTTTATTGTTTAAAAGTTTAAAATCATAATACCTTACTAAAACTAAGATGGAAAGTCAAGAACATTGACAAAAATACTTATAGGGTTACAATGGTGACCGACTTAAAAACAAAGGAGGAATAAATGCTATTTATAATAACTTTGGTTTTTCTATTATTTAATGCTGTCTCTGCGCAACAACAGATGACTGAAACGGAGATCCAAAACGTGCTGGAAAAGTACCATTCGCTGGAACAAATCAAGGAATGGAATTCCAGAATTAACCAATGGAACGCGTACCAAGAAAAAAAAGCTGGAAAGGACAACCCCAGACGGTACATGTGGTTGTTATCAACCAGCCCGTCGTATTTGGAGCAAGAACTGCCAGTCAACAATGATGATCCTTACTACTGGCCGATTATGATTAACGGAAGAGAGTTAAAACAACTGCGAGTGATAATTACGGAATTGCAGAAAGAATCTACCAAATGGAACCAGAAAACAGACCGTTCTTTCATTGCTTTAGTAACTATTAACGGCATTCTGCATCTCTGGTTATTGCACCAGCAGGGAAAG
>JAZDGP010000042.1:0-7648 GCA_043806935.1 bacterium
TTAGGAGAAGTACATTAAGATGTACAAGTATGAATACCCGTACGACTATTTCTATTTCTCAAGCGAGGGTAAAAATTTTTGATATTGCCGGAGCGGTCCAGACGCCGGGCGTGTATTTTACCTTGACTGCTAAAGGACGTCCCCACGTGGTAATGATGTCCGCTGAAGAGTTTGAGTCGTGGCAGGAGACGCTGGACGTGATGGCGGATTTTCCGGATTTGAAGAAAGACATTATGGAATTTGAAGCTGATTGCCGTAGTGGCGCTTATCGGCGTTATAAGAAATTATCCGATATCTGGCCAGATCATCGTCATGTACAAAATAAAAGTCAAACCAAGCGCTCTAAAAAAGCTTGAACAGTTGCCGGAGCAAGGCGAGCGGCGAATCAGGGCCGCTTTCTTATTGTTGTACGATGATCCGTTTGTTGGTAAGAAATTAAAAGGAGACTAAGATGGTTATTATTCTTTGCGGGTTTGGCCATATCGGATTATCTACGCTGTTTTGAAGAAAGAAAAGATCGTTTACATTTTAAGGGTTGGTCAACGGCAAGGTGTGTATTAACCATCCTTGCGTTTTTAACTGTTTTATGCAAGACTTATATTAGCCGTGATTTAGAGCGGCATAACAAAAACATTCACAATTTAATTTGGAGGTTCTTATAATGAACCAAAATCCTAGCACGAATCATTGTTGGAAACCTGGTAAGTTTCCGTATCCTAATAATCTAAATTATGTAAAGTGGTTAAAGGCTAAATCGAGTATTAATTCTCGTTTAGCAAAAAAACCTGAATTAAGAATTGTTAAGACTGTCAATATCGCGCCATACGCTATATTGGAATTCATCCTTAATTATAAAGACAATAATCATCCTGTTCCTCTCCAAGTTGTGGCAAGGTTGGCCGCGATAACAGCCAATAGCCTTGAACCGTTGGAGATGGTGATTAAGAAATTAGAAAAGGATAAGAGTATTTTGAGCCGCCGTGCCCATGATTACCGGCAAGCCACAAGAAGTAAAAATGCAAGCACAGCGTTATTGGCTTTAGATGAAAAAAAAGCCAAGGAATGCGATGTGTTAATCAGAGATATTAGACCGCAAATTGATAGGCAGATGGAAATTGTGCACCAGACTACAAAATTACTACTAGACGCTTATTTACCAACCGTCTGGCGGCGTAAGGTAGAAGAAGAAATAATAACACGTGTTGAAAATGCAGAGAGTTATTTTGTTAAACCAACGAATACTCTAGGCAATTTTCTTATGATGCATGTGTATAGCCAGCCATTTGTGGTTGTTTGCGCGGTTCACAAAAACGTGGTTCGCAGTATCTCTAAGATTTATTTGTCAACATAAACTACATAGCAAAAAGAGAAGACGTCCGTATCACCGACGTCTTCTTTTAATTGAGCAATCCGATCTTCTCTCTCACCTCCATCATCGTCTCTCTAGCCACTGCTCCAGCTTTTTCTTTTCCTTGGTCTAATACTTTCCGTAAAGCTTTTGGATCCTTTGCGTACCGCTGGTAACGCTCTTGCAAAGGCTTGAGGAATCTATTAATGCTACCAGCAAGTTCCTGTTTAAGGACAGAGTACTTAATTGTGCCATTTGTGTATTCTTTTATTAAACTGTCATACGTTTTTTGCTCTCCAAAGTGTTTTAACAATAGGAACAGATTAGCTACCCCCGCAGACATCTTGCCTGACGTAGCTGTGTCAGTTACTGCTTTAGACAGTTTCTTTATTACCGTCTTTTCGTCATCCAGCAGATTAATGACATACCCTTGTCCGTAGGATTTAGACATCTTCTTATTAGGGTCTAGCAAACTCATTACTTTTGCCACTTCAGTGATTATAGCCTTGGGTTCAGGAAAAGTCTGTCCAAACCGTTTGTTGAACAATTTAGCGATGTCCCTGGTCAATTCCACGTGCTGCACCTGGTCTTGTCCTACTGGCACTGCTATTGCTTTATACATCAGGATGTCAGCGGCTTGGAGCACTGGATAGTCAAACAACCCCATGTTCCTGTTGGTAGGGTCTTTTTTTGTCTTGTCTTTGTACTGAGTCATACGTTCCAGGAAGGACACTGGAGTAACGCAGTTGAATATCCAGCTCAGTTCAGTGTGGGAAGGGACATCTGATTGTACAAACAGCACGCACTTGTTTGGATCCAGCCCAGCCGCTAGGTACATGCCAGCTACTTCCAGTGTCTGTTTGGCTTTTAGTTTTGGGTCGTAATTCTCAGTCAGGGAATGATAGTCAGCAATAAAGAAATAGCAGTCAGCTTTATTTTGCCAATCAATAAATTGTTTGATGGATCCCAAGTAATTGCCGATATGCAGGTCTCCTGATGGTTTTATGCCGGAGACGATGATTGGTTTGGACATAACGGTATAATAGGGGATTTTAGCAAGAGAAGCAAGTTTAATTGTATCATTTTGATACAATTAGCCGTGTCAAATGATACAATTAAATAAGCCCATTGGTCTTAAATTACTTCTTCTCCCACCGTTCTTTGTCCCGATTGTTTAGCTTGTCCATCATTTTCTGGAAAGACTGTTCTAGGTCTATCTGGAGAGAATTAGCCATACAAACCAAGGTGAAGATAATATCAGCGATTTCATCACCAATTTCTTTGTCCTGTTCAGTTGGTTTCTTTTTCTTGGGTCCGTATCGGTGGTTGATCTCTCTGGCTAGTTCTCCAGTTTCTTCAGTCAATCTGGCAAGGATCTCCAATGGCTGGAAGTAGCCGATCTTGCATTGGCTGACCCAGTCGTCCACTTGCTGTTGTATTGGTTTCAGAGACATAAGTGTATTATATGAATTTTTGATTGAGAAAGTTAGCGGTGTTGGTTTCGTTGTTTACTTTATAACCGTTGTAGTCTTTCTAATCCGTTTATTTTCTTATTAAATGCTTAAAAACTTCGCAAAGCGCTCCAAAAAACGCTAAAACAGAGAACAGGATCAAATATTTGTTAGAAGTTTCAATATAACCCCAAAGGGCGAATAATGATAAAAATGCCATAAAATGCAAAAACCAGAATTGTCTTTTTGTTAATTTCTTTGGACCCAACATAGATTTATAATAATACCGCTTTAACAATAAATCCAATAACCAATCCGCCTATTGCTCCTATTCCAATTATTGGAGCGTAAGCTCTTGTGATAATCGCAGATGGCACGCTCAAACTAACTCCTAATAACATTCCAGTAAAAGCTGGATGCATCCCTAAATTAACATTAGGAATTAAAAAACCAATTATAAACCGTTCAATAAAAGCGGCTGCCATCGCTTCGTTTTTTTTACGGTTGTTCTCGTATTTAAGCGGTATCATTATTAGCACGTCAATAATTCCAAAAACTAACCCGCAGATTATTCCCAAAGATATTTTATTCATTTATAATTTTTAGTTTATTTTTTGCTTTGGCGGAGAGGGAGGGATTCGAACCCTCGGTACCTTGCGGCACACTCGCTTTCCAAGCGAGCGCACTAGACCACTATGCGACCTCTCCAAAACAGGACAATGGTAACAGGATTTATTGTCTTTGTCCATAATGGTATACTGTTATTATGAAATACGATATCTTTGCCATTGGCGATACTTCCTTGGACGTTTTTCTACAGATACCGGATGCCGCTGAGCTCTGCCAGTTAAACACTCAGGACTGTTTAGTCTGCTTCAGTTACGCTGATAAGATCGTTGTTAAGTCGCTCCACCGGACCATTGGCGGCAACAGCGCCAATGTTTTGGTTGGAGCTTCTAGACTAGGGCTCAAGACAATGCTTTGTGGCGTCATTGGCAATGACGACATTGGGCAATTGATCATTAACACGTTGAAGAAAGAGAAAGTAAATCAATGTTTAGCCGTAGACAAGAAACAAGGCACTAATTATTCCACTATTCTTAACTATAACGGAGAACGGACCATTCTGGTTTATCATTACCCAAGGAAGTATCCGTTCCATAGCCTTCCTAATTGTTCCTGGGTGTACTTATCTTCAGTTGGTCCCGACTTTAAACGCCATTATCCCAAGTTATTGAAAGAACTGAAAAAGACTGGCTCTAAATTAGCTTTTAATCCAGGCACTCACCAATTAAAGATGACACTGGCGGAATTAAAACCATTGTTAGCGGCTACAAATATTTTGTTCGTGAACAAGGAAGAAGCGATTAGAATTTTAGGGATGAGCAACCATCCGTTAGTAAAAGATTTGGTCAAGAAGCTTTGCCAGCTTGGGCCACAATACGTTTGTATTACTGACGGTGGGGAAGGAGCTTGTGGCTATGACGGCAAAGATTTTTATTACGTGCCAGTCTTTCCGTCTCCAAGGATTGAAGCGACTGGAGCGGGAGACGCTTTCGCATCAGGAGTGCTGTCAGGAATGATCAAAGCTAATGATTTTAAGGAAGCTTTGAGATGGGGTCCAATTCAGGCTGCTGGAGTAATCCAGCAGATTGGGCCGCAAGCCGGGTATTACCGTTCTAAAGAGTTCCAGAAGATCTTAAGGGATAACCCTGGGTTCAAGGCAAAGAAGATATAATATGGACACTTCGTGGGGCAAGGTAGCGGAGTGGTACGACCAATTGTTGGACAAGGAACGTACCTACCAGCAAGCAGTTATTCTTCCTAACCTCTTGCGGATAATGGACATTAAGAAAGGAGAGACGGTGTTGGACATTGCCTGTGGCCAAGGGTTTTTTGCTAAAGCTTTTTATGAACAAGGAGCGAATGTCATAGGAGTGGATATTGCCGCTGAGTTACTACTGCTCGCTAAGAAGAAAATAAAGAGCGATATAGAACATGCGGCGGAGTTTTACGTCAGTTCCGCTGATGACCTTCGTCATATTAAGGATAAGTCAGTGGATAAAATAACTATCATCATGGCCATTCAGAACATTGATAACGTTAACGGCGTGTTTAAAGAGTGCCAACGGGTGTTAAAAGACAAAGGCAGTCTGCACATCGTCATGAACCATCCTTGTTTCCGTGTTCCTCAACAGACCGCTTGGGAATGGGACGAAACAAGGCATACGCAATACCGCCAGGTTAATCGTTATCTGTCTGAACTTAAGATCAAGATAGCCATGCATCCCGGTAAAGATCCTGGGGCAATGACTATATCTTTCCATCGTCCATTGCAATATTATTTCAAGATGCTGAAGAAAAATAACTTCGCTGTTATTGGTTTGGAAGAATGGATTTCCAATAAGCAGAGCGGGAAAGGTCCGCGGCAGCAAGCGGAAGACAGAGCGAGAAAAGAAATCCCTTTGTTTTTAACGTTAACCGTTGGCAAGTTTTTAAGTAGTAGTAAATAACGTTATACTGTTTACATGAAAAAACTGTTTTATTGGTTGGTGATCATAGCGGTTGTTTTAGTAATACTCGTTGTTGTTCTACAGCAAAAAAGGCAACAGTCGAATATAAATCCAATCGTGGAAGATCCATTCAGTCTGTATTTGTCTGCTAAAGACCCACTCATCGTCGTGCCTGATTTTAGACAAACAAGTAAAAGTATTACTAGCCCGTTAACTATTACCGGCAAAGCCATAGGCAATTGGTTTTTTGGGGCCTCATTTCCAGTGGAGATTCAGGATAAAGATAGAAAAGTTTTAGGCACTGGCATTGCCCAGTCCCAAGGAGAATGGATGACAACTGATTTTGTTCCTTTTGTTGTTACAGTAAGTTTTAATGCAGAAGATCAGCAGAATGGTTTCTTGGTGTTTAAGAAAGACAATCCGTCAGGGCTTAAAGAGCATGACGACGAATTGCGGATTCCCGTAGTGTTTAGTGAAGAGACAATTAAACCTTGCCAAGCTGCTGGCTGTGGCGGACAGCTATGCACTGACCAGACAGATGCAATTACAACTTGTGAGTACCGTGAAGAATGGGCGTGCCTTAGGCTTACACGTTGTGAACGGCAATCCTCTGGACAGTGCGGTTGGACAAAAATTAAAGAGTACATAAGTTGTTTGGAGAAATTAAAATAATGAATGTGTTTGCCAAAAGAGTATATGGCGTGGTGAGGAGGATTAAGGAAGGGAAAACTTTAACTTATGGCGAAGTTGCCTATCTGGCTGGATTTCCTGGAGCGGCCAGAGCGGTAGGGAACGTACTTAGCAAGAATTACGATACAGCGATTCCTTGCCACCGTGTTGTAAGAGCTGATGGCAAGCCTGGAGGGTATAATAGGGGGATGAAGAATAAGGTAAAGCTACTATGTAAAGAAAAAATAGCTTCATGATCATCCTGCTTCATAACATTCGTAGTTTGTTTAACACAGGCTCTATTTTTAGGACCGCTGATGGAGCTGGAGTGGAAAAGATTTACTTATGCGGCATTACTCCTTCTCCTTATGACAACAAAGGGAACCCACGCGCTAAGTTCGTTAAGGTATCATTGGGAGCGGAACAGTATGTTCCTTGGGAAAGAGCTGTGTCAACAAGCAGGATGATCACCAAGCTGAAGAAGCAGGGATTTATTATTCTGGTAGCTGAAGTGGATAAAAGAGCTGTGCCGTACGTTAAGGTAAAATTGACTAAACAGCAATTAAAAAAGACCGCGTTGGTATTAGGCCATGAAGTAATGGGACTGCCTAAGAGTATTTTAAAGAAAGCGGATAAGATCGTAATGGTTCCTATGAGGGGGAAGAAAGAGTGCCTCAACGTGTCAGTGGCGTTTGGGGTTCTGACGTATGGGTTATTAAAGTGAAACAACTTCCTAAATTTTAGGAAGTTGCCTATTTTTACTTATATTTTTTATTTCTTCTATTGTATACGGACCGCCACATTCCACGGTAATGATAGACGCTCCAATTGTTTTAGCAGTTTCTTCTATACTTTTGTTGCTGCAGGCGCATACTAATAGTTTAATAGTCTTGCCTGGGAATTCATTCAACAGCATAAGTAACTGCTTAACGCCTTCTATCTTTCTTCCGCCAACGTAGATTATTATCTCTTCTACGTTTTGTATGTCTTTGCGCAGAGACTCCAGTATGCTTTTGATGTCGTGGCAACTGTCATAAGAAACTTCAGAATAAATAATATAGTCGTCTACTACTGTCCGTTTGCCTGTTTCCCATAGTTCTTTATGGGTGATAAAAAGAATTTTTTTCATGTTTCCTCCGTTATTGTTGATGTCGTTTCCTGTTAATCAGGATAGGAGATATGCTATCATGGCTATAGATATAAAACAAGATATGAAGACAATAAAAGGAAAGAAAGTTTACTTGCGTCCATTGCGTTTAACTGACGCGCCACGTTTTACCGCTTGGCTGAAAGATCCGGCTGTCAATAAATACACCACCAGGAAGGCAGTGTCTTTGAAAGAAGAGCGGAAGTGGATCAGGAATTTACGGAAACATAAAAACACTTGTTGTTTGGCTATGGATACCAAAGACGGGGTTCATATCGGAAGCATTGGAGCGGAAGCGCAACAAAAGGATAAATACGGGCTGTTAGGGATTTTAATTGGAGATAAACAATATTGGGATAAGGGGTTAGGGACGGAGGCAATGGAATTGTTTGTTTCCTACGTTTTTAAGAAATGGAAGCTTCATCGGGTGGAATTGGATGTGTATGAATATAATCCTAGAGCGATTAAGGTGTATAAAAGATTGGGATTCAAGGTGGAAGGGAGACGAAGGGAGCGAGTG
>JAZDGP010000043.1:0-4127 GCA_043806935.1 bacterium
TCAAAAAGATGATTAATGACATCTAAAACTTGTTGAAAAATTATTTCTCTATCTTGCTCGCTCATTTCAACGATATCATCTAAAAACATTGCGCCTTTTGAGCGTTCCATAACTAAAACTTCGAATGGAGTTTTTTCAAAATCATCATATGCTAGCACATTTACCACGGGCAGTTGAGTGCCAAAGCGGTCAGAAACAATTTTGTTTGCTAAATAATCAGGGTGTCCTTTTTTCTGATTTAGTTTTACAACCAAATCTTTAGTTATGTATGTTGCATTAACATTTCCAGCACCAGCCTCGTCAATTTCATCAATGGCCGGCAAATTTGGTATATTAAGCATTTCTAAAACCGTCAAGACTTGCTCTCGAGAAAATTTCGATATACGTTCTCTGTACTGCTGAGCTATCTCATTTTGATACTCATCAGACTCAACATATTTTTGAGTTACAATTTTATCTTTCTCGTCTGGCATGTTTTTCATATTTTAAATAAATCGTTTTTTTCTGCCCCTTTGTGGGCGGAAAAAACACCTTTTTACCCCTATATAAATAGATAAAAAAAACTTATTTTTCCTTATTATAAAAAGCGAATTTAAAAAAGAAAATAAATTTATTTCACTTAACTCATTATTATACGAATTATTTTCGTATAATAACCTAATCTTGCGCACTATACCTAACTGTGCTAGGGCTTATAATGTACTTGGACTGGTGTTAGTTTACTAAAATCCTAACAATTATACAAGCAACCAATCACTGTCTCTCTTGACTATTAGCAGTCTTGGCATTAGACTGCTAATATATAAAATACGTACAGTTTAATCATTAATCATGTAAAGCTATGAAGTTAAAACCGTTAGCAGACAATGTTATTGTCAAGCCAATAGCCAAGGAAGACATAACCAAATCAGGCATTGTCCTTCCTGACACTGGCAGTGAGAAGCCTGAAGAAGGCGAAGTGGTGGCAGTTGGGACTGGCAAGGTTTTAGAGAATGGGTCCAGACAGCAGATGGAGATCAAGGTGGGGCAGAAAGTGTTTTTCAGGAAGTACGCTCCTACTGAAGTGAAGGTGGACGGAGAGAAGTACTTTGTGCTGTCTGAATCGGACATATTCGCTGTTGTTGAATAATTAATTTATAAACACTATGTCTAAACAGATTATTTACGACGAGGCTGCCAGGCAGGCGTTAAAGAGAGGAGTGGATAAGCTAGCTAACGCTGTTAAGGTTACTTTGGGCCCTAGAGGGCGCAATGTTGTCATTGATAAAGGTTATGGAGCGCCTACTATCACTAAAGACGGAGTGACAGTTGCTAAAGAAATAGAATTGCCAGATAAGTTTGAGAACATTGGGGCTGAACTGGTGAAAGAAGTGGCTTCAAAGACTAATGACGTGGCAGGAGACGGTACCACAACCGCTACCATTCTTGCCCAAGCGATAGTCGCTGAAGGAATTAAGAATGTCACTGCTGGAGCTAATCCATTATCAGTTAAGCACGGTATAGACAAAGGGGTGGAGGCGATTGTTAATGAGCTAAAGAAATTATCCAAACCAGTCGCTGGCAAGGATATCGCGCAGGTAGCTTCAATTTCCGCCAATGACCAGGAGATTGGGACTAAAATTGCTGAAGCAATGGACAAGGTGGGAAAGGATGGGGTGATCACAGTGGAAGAGTCCCAGTCGTTTGGGATTGAGATTGACGTGGAAGACGGCTTGAAGTTTGATAAGGGCTACATTTCCCCTTACATGATTACTAGCCAGGAACATATGGTAGCTGAATACCAGGATCCTTATATTCTTATCACTGACAAGAAGATTACAGCTATTTCAGACTTTCTGCCTCTCTTAGAAAAGATCGCACAGACTGGCAAGAAGGATTTAGTGATCATAGCGGATGACGTGGAAGGAGAAGCATTGGCAACGTTAGTGGTTAATAAATTAAGAGGGACGTTCCATGGCTTAGCAATTAAAGCGCCAGGGTTTGGAGATAGGAAGAAAGCAATGCTGCAAGATATAGCGGTGGTGACTGGAGCTGCTGTGGTGAGCGAGGAGATAGGGCTTAAACTTGATACAGTCGGATTAGAGGTGTTAGGAAGCGCACGTAAGGTAATTGCTGTTAAAGATTCCACTACCATTGTGGGAGGCAAAGGGGAAGAGAAGAATATTAAGGAACGGATCGCGCAGATCAGGAAAGAGATTGAAAATATTGATTCTGATTTTGACAAGGAAAAATTACAGGAACGATTGGCTAAACTGTCTGGTGGTGTCGCTGTGATTAAAGTTGGTGCTGCCACTGAAACGGAGATGAAGGAGATCAAGCACAGGATTGAGGACGCTTTGTCAGCCACTAGAGCTGCTGTTGAGGAAGGAATCGTGGTTGGAGGTGGAGTGGCTTTCTTGAGAGCATTGCCGGTTTTGGATAGCGTGGCAGTGGATGGAGACGGTAAGATTGGACTCAATATCTTACGGAGAGCCTTGGAAGAGCCTATTAGGCAGATCGCGGAGAATGCCGGGAAAGACGGATCAGTGGTGGCGGAGAGAGTGAAACAGGAGAAAGGAAACTTTGGGTATAATGCCGCTCAAGACAAGTATGAGGATTTGGTGCTAGCAGGCGTTGTGGATCCCACTAAAGTGACAAGATTTGCCTTGCAGAACGCGGCTTCCATTGCTGGTTTGTTCTTAACCACTGAAGCTGTGATCACTGACATTCCTAAGGAAGAGAAAGAAAGCCCTGGACACGGCATGAATGACATGGGAATGATGTAAGAAGACGAAGCTCCGTTTCAAGACGGAGCTTTGTTGTGTTTGGGAGCAAAAGATTTTATACTATATTCATGAGACGAGAACATTCTTCCGTCATGGTCGCTGACTGGCCTCTCTGGCGTTACTGGCATGTGACGCGCTACCCGTTGCTGGTTGGATTGCTGTTGGTAGCAGCTCTGTCAGCCAGCTGGTGGTTTTACCAGCTTAGCTGGTGGTGGCTGCAACTGACATTACTGCTTGCTACGGCTGTGGTAACTGTCTGGAACAACCAGAGGACGTTTGGACAGCCAGGAGGGCAATTATTGCAAGCAGTGGCAGCTGGAGGGTGTTACGGATTCTGGATTGGGTTAGGGATTGGCATAGCGCAGTTTGTATGGCAGCCAGCTGTCTGGTCTTTCTTTTATTTGTTGGCATCACCATTGTGGCAAACGTTGGTAGCAATCATTGTTTCTTTCATTGCCGGTTATGTCTATCTCCACTGGTGGCCTGGCAACCGTTCTTCCCATTGAATGAAGTGATTAAAATAGTGTATAGTACCGTCGTGGCAACTTTTTCTTTAAATAATTATTATGACTGTTAAACGCACTAAGATCATTGCGACCATTGGGCCGTCGTCCCGTACATTGCCGGTGCTGACTGAGATGATCAAAGCTGGACTTGATGTGGCACGGCTTAATTTTTCCCATGGCAGCCTTGCCAGCCACGCTAAGCTGGTTAAGATGATTAGGAAGGCAGGAGAGAAGGTTGGACAGCCAGTGGCTATAATGCAGGATCTCCAAGGGCCTAGAATTAGATTGGGTAAATTACCTAAGCAAGGGATTGTATTAAAGGAAGGGGAGATTATTTCTTTTGGCAATGGGAGAGCGTCAAAGAAGCATCTGCCTGTTGATTTCCAGTCTTTTAAGAAGATCGTGAAAGTCGGCCAACGTGTTCTTGTTGCTGACGGCTGTTACGAACTGATTGTGAAGCAGATAAAACAAGGGAAAGTATTCGCTCAAGTAAAGAGAGGAGGAGTTGTTTACAGCCATAAGGGAATTAACTTACCTGACAGCAAGTTAGTGGGACCGGTAATCACGACTAAGGATAAAAAGGATCTGGCGTTTGGGATAAAGAACGGAGTGGATTATATTGCTCTATCGTTTGTAAGGACAGCGGAGGACGTAAGGACGCTTAAGCGGATGATTAAACGGTTGAAAGGTAAAGCTGGAGTGGTGGCTAAGATAGAACGGCCTGAAGCTATCAAGCATATCAAAGAGATTGTAATGGAAGCTGACGCTGTTATGATAGCTCGTGGAGACTTGGGGATTGAACTCTCCGCTGAACAGGTTCCAATCTTGCAGAAAAAGATTATTGGGTTGTGTTTGG
>JAZDGP010000044.1:0-3077 GCA_043806935.1 bacterium
TATTGGTGGGTTTTGCAGCAGTGAATCTTTGGCCGCTGTGCCAATCGCTACTGTAAATAAGATAGTTCTTTTCTCCGCTAGTTCTAGTAGTCCTGACTTAACTAACATTAGTAAATATTTTTTCAGGAATTACCCAAGCGATGCCTCTCAAGGAGCTGTCTTGGCGCAAATCGCTTTTGACAAAGGTTATAAGAAGATCGCTTTTATCCAAGAACAGTTGGATTATCCTTTAGGTATTTTTAAAGCTTTTGATAATAAATTTAAAGAGTTGGGAGGCAGTATTGTCAAAGAGGAGTTTGCCACGTCAGTGACGGACTTCCGTTCTCAATTGTTGAAACTGAAAGTAGAGGCTCCTAATGCTCTCTTTATTGATTCTCAAACACCAGCGGTTAGCCAGAGAATACTGCGCCAGCTTGGACAATCGGAATGGAAGCCACCATTGTTTTTGACTGACGCCACTATTGGCGATTCTGAAACTTTACAGAAATATTCTGGGCAACTGGAAGGAGCAATGGGGGCGGAATTTGGAGTTGATTTAAACAATTCAAAATTTAAGAGTTTGTCCGAAAGTTATAAACAAAAATACAATACGGATCTGCCTTACGCTAGCTATGCTCAGACTGAATACGACGTAGTATATATGTTGCGAGACGCAATCAATGAGAACGGTTATAATCCTTCTAAGATTGTGGAATGGGTACGGTCAGTCAAAGATTGGTCCGGTGCTTCCGGTTTAGTCATCATTGGTGCGGATGGCGATCGGGTAGGCGGACATGTAGCTAAGGTAGTTAAGAATGGAAAAGTGGAGTTGTATATTAAGTAGTAGCTATCAATTCAGTAGATAAATTTAAAAGCTGGCCATGCGGTCAGCTTTTATTGTAAAATCCCCATAAATCTGTATACTTTTACCATGGAAATCCTGCCACAACTGATTCTCAACAGTATCATTGCCGGCGCTATCTATACCTTGGTAGCTTTGGGCTTTAACCTAATCTACGGGGCTACCAAGTTTTTTAACTTAGCCCATGGAGTCTTGGCAGTAGTAGGAGGGTACGCTGTCTTTTACTTGACCAAATCATTGGACTGGAATATCTATCTAAGCGTTCTGTTGGGAGTTTTGCTGGCTGGACTGATTGGCTGGTTGTTGGATAGGTTTGTCTATCTGCCATTACGCAAGAGAAAAGCTTCCCACATGGTGCTGTTAGTGGCATCCTTGGGAGCGTTTACAGCTATTCAGGCAATTATTGCCATATTGTTTACTAGTCAGTTTCAGACGTTATCTAAGACGGTTGGAGAGCAAACCATCTACGAAGTGTTTGGCGGAGTGATCACCCAGACGCAAGTGGTGATATTGCTGTCTGGATTATTAATCATGGTAATACTGGCTCTGTTGTTGAAATACACTCTGTTTGGTAAAGCAGTGAGAGCGATTAGTGACGACGAAGAAGTGGCAAAGATCGTGGGTATAAACACAGATAGAATCATGGCATGGGTGTTTTTCATTGGGTCAACTATTGCTGGACTGGCTGGAATCTTTGTTGGTTTTGACACTGGCATTGAACCGACCATGGGCATGAGTTTGCTCTTAAAAGGAGTAATTGCTTCCATTATTGGCGGAGTTGGTAATATCTATGGTGGCATCTTGGGATCATTCCTATTGGGATTGGTGGAAAACTTTGGCATTTGGAAGATTTCCGGAGAGTGGAAAGACGCCATTGCCTTTGGCGTCCTCATCTTGTTCCTGATCTTCCGTCCTAGGGGAATTATGAACAGCAAGTAATATGGATTATTTTGTTCACTTAGCGATTCTTTTCAGCATCTACGCTATTCTGGCGTTGAGCCTGAACTTAGTGGTGGGATACACTGGATTGTTATCTGTCACTCAAGCAGCATTCTACGGCCTTGGAGCGTATACTACCGCCATTCTGTTAAGCAGTACTGGCCTTAATTTCTTTGTGTCAGTCGCTATTGGTATTGTTGTGACTGGGCTGGTTGGTTTACTGGTTGGAATGGTACTTTCTAAGTTTAAAGACGATTACTACGCGCTGGCTTCTTTTGGTTTTAACATCATTGTATATAGCATCTTTCTTAACTGGCAGGAACTCACTAGAGGGCCGTTGGGTATTCCTGGAATTAAACGCCCTTCCTTGTTTGGTTTTTCTTTTACTGACAATGTATTCTTTCTAATATTGACCGTAGTGATTCTCTTGATTGTTTATCTGTTGTCCCGCTTCATTGTTAACTCTTCATTTGGCAGAGTACTGAAGGCCATTAGGGAAGACGAACAAGCAATTCAGGTGTTTGGCTACCATACTTTGTCTTATAAACTGTTGATCTTTGTTATCTCCGCTTGTCTGGCAGCCATTGCCGGTTCTTTGTTCGCTTCCTACATCACCTTTATTGATCCTTCCACTTTTACCTTGAATGAATCTATTTTCATCTTGGCAATTATTATCTTGGGGGGATTAGCTAATCTTAAGGGATCGTTACTGGGAGCGTTATTTCTTATCTTACTGCCAGAAGCACTACGGTTCGTGGGATTGCCATCTGACATAGCTGCCCAGATGCGACAAGTGATTTACGGTGTTATACTGATTGGGTTGATGCTGTATAGGCCACAGGGGCTGGTGGGAGAGTATAAGTTGTAATAATATGAGGTTAGAACACGGATCGTTAGATGCATTAAAAAAAGAGTTGTCGCGGATAATCGACTGGATGGCGGAAAAGGTATACGCGGCACTGTCAGAAGCGGTCAATAAGTTTAAAATATTGTTTTTGGTTATAAGTAAAAATAATTAATTATATGATTACTAAAAATTCCACACAACAGGATGACGACGTTACTATATCTGTTAAAGATCTTGTGCTTTGGCAAGCTAATTTAAAAAAAGATATAGACTTCGATAAACCAAATGATCAGCTTACTCTTGAGGAACGCGTAGATAAACATATATATCATGCTATAGATAAAACGGTTGAAGAAAAAATTGGTGCAGATGCAAAAAAGGTTTTAGATGAACAAAACAAAGAAATGGAGTTAATTTCTAAGTTACAGATAAATATTAGTAAATTAGTTG
>JAZDGP010000045.1:0-14487 GCA_043806935.1 bacterium
GGGTGAAGAGAAAGATAAATACTCTATGAGAAAAAAAGCGTTTGAGGAGTATAAGAAAAAACAACTTAGATAGAATTTTTCGAGACGCCTCTTTTAGTATTGACAGTCTTGGGAGATTGGGTACACTAGCTTGTAGTAATACAAGATTATGTCCAACAAAAGTTTATCCAAGGGAGAAATTATCATCTACCAAGCTTCAAAAAAAGAAGTTGGGGTACAAGTGCGGTTGGAAAAGGAGACAGTTTGGTTGTCACAAATGGATATCGCTAAGCTTTTCAGCAAAGACCGATCTGTTATTACCAAGCATATCAATACTATTTTTGCCGATAAAGAAGTTGATAAAAAAAGCAATGTGCAAAAATTGCACGTTGCTAATTCTGACAAACCGATCGAATTGTATAGTCTGGATGTAGTTTTGGCGATTGGTTACCGCACTAATTCCGCGAGAGCGATAGGTTTTCGTCGGTGGGCAACACGGGTTTTGAAAGACTATTTACTGCAAGGATATGCTCTCAATAAGAATAGGCTTTTAGAAACCCAGAAAAGATTCCAAGAGCTCCAGGCGACTATTTTCTTTTTTCAGGAAAAATCACGGAAAGAGTTATTGTACGGCCAATCGGGAGAAATTCTGCGTCTGTTAGCCGATTACGCTAAAACGCTCACAATGTTGGAACAATACGACCAAGGTAGGCTGACGGAAACAAAAGGCAGAAAAGCAAAGTTTGTTTTGGAATATAGTGATTGCTTAAAAATAATCGCTGTATTAAAGAAAGAACTGATTGTCAAAAAAGAAGCAAGTGATCTTTTTGGATTGGCAAGAGGAGGAAGTTTTGAAGGGATCATAAAAGGATTGTACCAAGCTTTTGGCGGCCGAGAGCTGTATCCGTCTATTGAAGACAAAGCCGCGCACCTTTTATATTTCGTCATCAAGGATCATCCGTTTGTTGATGGCAATAAACGTTCCGCCTCTTTTCTGTTTGTTTATCTTTTGGATAAAACCAATTACCTCTTCAAAAAGTCGGGGGAGCGGAAGATCAACGACAATGCTTTGGTGGCGTTGGCGCTTTTGGTGGCTGAAAGCGAACCAAGAGAAAAAGAGACGATGATTAAGATCATTAAACGATTAATTGCTAGAGTATAATCGTTAATATGATTCATTGCAAGAGAATGGAATTTTAAACACCGTCCTGTTTCAGGACGGTGTTAAGTTTGTTTGCTTGGAATCTAAACTTTAGAATGATTTACTCTCAAACCTTTTATAAATTTCTATCATCTCCTCTTTTGTCACGTTCTGTTTTGCGAGTTGCCTCTTAACCACTCCCCATATTAGGCAACTCCCCAAAGTTTTCATGGAAAGTGCCCCCCATGTATCTGTTTTAAGCAAGCCAGTTAACGAAATTATCTCTTTTACGGTTATCTCCGGCAAAATTTGGCCCGCTTTCTCAGCAGCATCAAAGCGAGAAACTATTTTATCCAGCTCCGCGGGCAACTGGTTAGCAGTCATTGCTCCCAATAGTTGTTCGTCTAACTCCATCAGTTCTATTTCTTCTAAAATACGTTCTTGTTCATTTAGCTCCAGGTAACCCCTCTGCCGGTGGTAATAAGCATGTCCGTATTCATGAAACAGCACTAAAGCTAAAGCATCAAGGGACCAATTAGCGCCAGCGACAAAAGTCCTCTGCGTTTGGCAATTATAACCGCCTAGGCAATCGCTCATCTCTGGGGACATAACGCATAGCTCCACTCCCTCTCTAGGCACTGACTGGACATCTTTGTAAACCAGAAACATTTCACTAATTGCCCCATTTAGATAGATAGAGAAATAATAGGGAGTGAAATAATTGGCAATAGCCTCTGTTAATTTATTGAGATGTTTCCATCTATCTCTGGCTGTGTTTACCTTTCTGCTAAAGTCAATAAACTCACGCGTGCTGTCGTAAGTCTTTAGAGTCTCTAGCGCAGTGCATAGAAACCAACGTTCTCCCCTATTGTCCGGAGTCGTTGAGAGCGCCTCACTGAAATTCGGATATTTAACAGCGGAAATCTCCCCAGTTATCTCTACTGAAAATGTTTGGCTGAAAATAGTTGTCGCGAACAGCAGAATTATTATTGATTTCATAGAACCGCCCGTATTTATTTTATTCATTCGATCTCCTGAATAATTGGTTTTTTAAAGAACGCGTCTCTAAAATACCAACATTTTTGCAGTCAATGTTTTAAGCTTTTTAGCATAATAGAAATTGTGTGTCAAGGACATGGATGTAATTTTAAAACAGTCGAACTTTTTTCTTCGCTCTAATGATCTAGACTTTTTGCTGTTGTAAGGTAAAATATAAAAATAATGGCCAGTCTTAATTTTAAGCTAAATTATCCTCTTAAGAAGTTAACTACCGTAGGAATTGGCGGACCAACCAAGTATTTTTTTATAGCGCGAAATGAAGGAAGTTTAATAGAAGCGATCAGATGGGCAAAGAAAAATAAGGCTAGATGGCGTGTTATAGGAGAAGGTTCAAATTTAATTCCAAATGACAAAGGCTTTAACGGCTTAATAATTAAAAACCAGATAGAAAACTTCAAAAAGGCTGGAAATAAAGTCTATATTGGAGCTGGAAACAGCCTTTTAAAATTCATACTCAAAGTAAACAAGCTTGGGTTGGCTGGAATGGAGAAAATGGCCGGTATTCCAGGGACAGTCGGAGGAGCTATCTACGGATGCGTGGGAGCGTACGGACAGGAAATTAAAGATTCCCTTGTCAGCGTCAGGATATATGATGGAAAAACAATAAAATTGATTTCTAAAAATCAATGCCGATTCAATTACCGCGAAAGTATTTTTAAAACAGAAGAAAGTTGGGTTATTCTTGGGGTAGAATTCAAATTTAAAACAGGGAATTCTAAAAAGCTCGTAAATAAATCTAAAGAAATAATGAAGATTCGTGAAATGAAATATTGGCCTGATCTTTTATGTCCAGGGAGTTTTTTCAAAAACATAGTAGTTAAAGACATAAAACCAGCTGCGTTAAGAAAAAGATTCTTAAAAAAGTTAGCTAAAGACAAGATAACGCATGGAAAAATTCCCGCAGGTTATGTATTAGAGCTTGTTGGAGCAAAAGGAATAAAGTACGGTGGGGTTAAAGTCGCAAAACATCATGGAAATCTGATTTACAATTCAGGCAAAGGCAAAGCTGCTGAAATTGAAAAACTAGTGAAAATTCTTAAAATCAAGGTAAAGAGAAAGTTTGGAATAGAGATGGAGGAAGAAATCCAGTATTTAAATTGACGCAAATCGTCCGACAATAGTGAATTAAGCATGAATTTGGTCCATTCCATTTTGGAATAGGTTGTTGCTGACTATTGCTTTTTTTAACGGATTCCGTTAGAGTTTAACCAGTTTTAACGATTAATTCTTTACCCTATGGGTCTTCCAGGACATCGCCGTACATCCAGCAATAAACGCCGCAGGGCGTCTCATTTTGCTTTATCCAAGACCTCTACTACTGTTTGTCCTAACTGCCAGGCTAAGATACTACCACACAGGGTGTGTCCGGTTTGCGGTTACTACAAGGGACGACAAGTGGTCGCTGGCACTAAACGTCTGGCCAAGAAGTAAACTTTTTATTTCCTTTAACAGCACCTTGTATGTCTAATAACAGCACCTTGTATGTCTAATCGGCACCTTTCTCGCACCTTAGCGCTGCAAACCCTCTTTGAGTGGGATTTTAACCAAGGCAAGACGCCATGGGCTGACGCGATAACGCACGCTCGCGGATCTTTTGCTCCTGATTTTGACGACCAGGGATTTACTGAAGGTTTAGTCAAAGGAGTAGTGGACAAGCAGGAAGAATTGAACGGCTATATCGTTAAATACGCTCCAGCTTGGCCATTGGACAAGATTACGGTGGTGGATAGGAATGTGCTTAGGTTAGGCATTTACGAATTAAAGTATTCCATATTGCCTCCTAAGGTTTCCATTAACGAAGCGATTGAACTTGCTAAAGCGTATGGAGGGCCTTCTTCCGGCAAGTTTATTAACGGTGTCTTGGGTTCAGTGTTTAAGGAATTGGAAGCGGAAGGAGTGTTTACTGGAAGAGAGCGGATGATCAACAGCATACCGGTCAGCCAGACGTCAGCTGGCGGCGTTGTCTTTAGAATTGATGGCAATAAAGCTTTTGTCGCTCTTATTCAAGACGGCATTAAGCGCTGGACGTTCCCTAAGGGGCATGTGGAAGATGGAGAGAATCTGGAAGTGGCGGCAAAGAGAGAAATAGAGGAAGAGTTGGGACTCAAAGATTTAAAGATCATTGACCAGGTGGGAGATATTATATTAACAGTCAATGAACCTGGGAAAGATCCAGCAAGGAAACGAGTGTACTACTTTGCCATGACCACTGAAGATAAAGGTTTAGAGGTCAATTTGGTGCCTGGAGTGTCTGGAGGGCAGTGGTATGACATAACGGAAGCGGAAGATATTTTGGGTTATGACAAGGCTAAAGAAATTTTTAAGGCAGGAGTGTCTAAGTTAAAAGAAAAAGGATTATTGCAATGAAAGAAAGGGATTTAAAGGAGTTGGAGAAGTCTTTGCAGGTGAAATTCCATGACCAAGGATTGTTTAAACAGTCCTTAGTGCATCGTTCTTACTTGAATGAACATCCAGGAGTGTTTGTTGCCCATAATGAACGGTTAGAATTCTTGGGAGACGCTGTCTTAGAGCTTGTGGTAACGGAATACATTTACGAGCATTATCCAGAGGCGCCGGAGGGAGAGATGACCAACTGGCGAGCTGCTTTGGTCAACGCGGATACTTTAGCTAACATTGCCAAGGAATTAGGCATTGAAGATCATTTGTATTTGAGCAAAGGGGAGAGCCAGGATATAAACTCAAAAGCTAGGCATTACATATTAGCTAATGCCATGGAGTCCGTGATTGGCGCTCTGTATTTAGATCAGGGAATGGATCCATGCAGGAAATTTGTAGGCAGAATATTACTAGCAAAGTTGCCTTATATCTTAGAGAATAAATTGTATATAGACCCTAAGAGCAGATTCCAGGAATTAGCCCAAGAGAAGAAAGGAATAACGCCTATGTATAAAGTGCTGTCTGACGAGGGGCCTGACCACGCTAAGAGGTTTGTTGTAGGTGTGTATTTAGGCGACAAGCTGATAGCTGAAGGAACAGGGACATCAAAGCAGGAAGGGCAGATGGCGGCGGCAGCGGCAGCGTTGGATACGGTAGAGTGGAAATAAAAAAACCGGCTGTAATAATATACAGTCGGTCTTTTCTTGGATGTTACATCACAAAACTTTGATTGATTTTCTCACACCTTTTTTGCCTGATCCACAGGT
The DNA here is from genome assembly GCA_043806935.1 of bacterium. Taxonomy (GTDB): domain Bacteria; phylum Patescibacteriota; class Patescibacteriia; order JAZDGP01; family JAZDGP01; genus JAZDGP01. Next base: position 5,344 of record JAZDGP010000045.1, read on the forward strand.
TATCTTCGTAGCACTGTTTGATCAAGCTGTGGGCGATGTTTTTACTATGTTCTAACACTCTCTGTGCCTCTCCATTTTGAGAGTGTATCAATCCTCTAATCTGGTCTAATTTATCGTCTAGCGACAGATTAAGATTTTCTTGGACAACTTCTTCATGTTCCATCTTTGCCATATCCCATATCATATTGAATATGACAACCATGGTTGTATGTAATTGCTGATCCAATTTTTGAAACTCCGTAATTCTATGATTCAAAAGTGCAATTTCTTTTTGATCGTCCTTGATTTTATCAAGGAGATCAACAAAGCGTATTTGGGAAAACAACTTTTGAATTTTTGAAGTCAATCTTTTTGGCCACATTTTGCCATTCCACTCCAATTTATCATTTTTATATATTGCTCCTACGAGGATGGCATTTTTGGCCAGCTGCTTTTTGTGCTCTTCTATTTGCTGATTATATGACGGCAGTAATTTTTCCTTCACCGCCATCATCATGATGAGGTTGCTAACCTCATCAATCCCTTCTTCAATTGATTTTTGTTTCATAAAAATCTCCCTTTTTGTTACTGGTTTATTTAAAAGATTCTAGAATTGTCTAGAAATTAGCATACAAGCTTATTTTTGTCAATCCTAAGATGTTAACAGGGCTGAAAGGTGGCTTTTTAGCCTATTCTACCGTATAATTCCCTTATATTGACTATCTTTCTTCATGCACCTCAAACAGCTTGCTATACAAGGGTTTAAATCGTTTGCCACTCCAGTCACGCTCCATTTTAACCGTGAATTAACGGCTGTAGTGGGTCCTAATGGATCAGGGAAATCAAATATAGCGGATGCTATCCGTTGGGTACTGGGAGAGCAATCATTAAAGATCTTACGCGGGAAGAAATCCGAGGATGTTATTTTCGCAGGATCAGCCAGCAAGGGAAAATTAGGTTTAGCTGAAGTTGTCTTGACCTTAGATAACGTTGACCATGAAGCTGATGTGCCATATGACGAGGTTGTGTTAACCAGGAGAGTCTACCGGAACGGAGAGAGCGAGTATTTGGTTAATGGAAATAAGGTTAGGTTGCAGGATGTGTTGTTGCTGTTAGCCCAACTACGTTGCGGACAGAAGAGCTATGCTGTTATAGGGCAGGGAATGGTGGATGCTATTGTAACGGCCAGCCCCGCGGAACGGAAAGAGTTTTTTGACGAAGCGACTGGAGTGAAACAGTACCAGTTGAAGCGTGACCAGGCGGTGCATAAGCTGGAACTGACTAAAGAGAATTTGGCGCAGTCGCAAACAGTGCTGTCTGAACTAGAGCCAAGGCTTCGTTCCCTAACTAGGCAGATGGATAAATTACAAGCTAGAGCTGATCTGGAAAAGGAATTAGGGGAAGCTAGAGACCGGTACTATGGAAGTTTGTGGCAGGAGTTGAACAAACAGTTGGAACAGGCGGTGAAAGAAACGGAAGTTAAAAGACAAGAGGCAATGAAGCTAGCGGAACAGGTGGAAGAACAACAACAGCAGTTGGATATGGCGGTTGGAAATAGCTCCCGTTCTGACGCGTACGACCAATGGCAGAAAGAAACAAAACAACTGTCTTTGGAACGGGAACGTCTGCTTGGAGATAAGCTAGTGATTGAATCAAAGAGGTCTGGCGGAGCAGTGGCAGTGGACAGGGATAGGACAGACAATGAATTAAAACAAAGGCAAACAGAATTGGAAGCTGTTGTTAAGGAATTGCATTTGTTAACTGCTGATTTCAGGAAGAAGGAAGCGGAACAGAAACAGATAAACGAACATTACCAAAAGACAGAAAGCAAGTTGCGGCAATTGCGGGATGAAGCGTTTGGCAGAGGATTTCCGTCTGGCAGGGATAACGGAAGATTGAAAGAATTAGCTGCTGGTTACAGGAAGTTTTTGGACGAGCTGAAGCTGGCTGCGGTTAAAGAAGACTGGTCCTTAATTAAACAACTACTTTGGCAAGGAGAAACTCTGGTGAATGAATTATCTTCTGTTGTTTCTTCTGGATCATGGACAGCGGAACAGCAGCAGGAATTGGAACGGCTGCAAAAAGAGGCAGACAGCCTTTTGCGCCAGAAAGAAGCTTTGGCGGAAGTAGTGTCTGTGTTGAGGTCTAAGGTAGCTTCAGGAGAGGAACGTAAACATTTTTTGGAGCATGAGGTGAAGGTGTTGGGAGAACGGTCTTTACGGTTAACTGCTGAAGCCAAAGCGTTGGAAAAAGGAGACACAAAAGCATTGGATAAAGAACGGCAGGAACAATTGAAGAAGATAGCAAAGGAATTAACAGATTTGGATAAATTAATGGCAGAGCTTGACCAGCGGGCTGTGGAAGCCCGTCAGACTGATGTTGGAAGGCAGAGCGGATTGCAGGCACTGCAAAGGACTGTCAGTGATGGGAGAGAGCGGTTGGGAAGAACAGAACGGGAGCTTGGTATTCTCCAGATAGAGCAAGCGAAATTGGAGACTAGGAAAGAGGATTTGGAACGGCAGATCAGGGAGAAACTGGATGATGGATTTTTTAATAAGCAACTGAAGATACTTGGGGAGGAGACGCTTGCTGAAGCTAAGAGAGATATGGAGAAACTGGAACGGCAGCTAGAAACTATTGGTGGCATTGACCCAAACGTGCCGGCAGAGTATGAAGAGGTGAAGGGAAGGCATGGAAGTTTGTTTGTACAGGTCAATGACTTAGTGTCCGCCATGGCTGGCCTTGAGAAGCTGGTAACTGACCTTGATCAGGTCATTGAAAAACAATTCCAGATTGGGTTCGCGAGGATCAACAAAGCGTTTGGGGAGTATTTTAGGATTCTATTTAATGGCGGGCAAGCTAAAATCATTCTGGAACAGAAAGAAGTGATTGGAGAGAAAGAGGAGACGGACGAAGAAGAGATTGTATTTGTCAAAACAGGCATTGATATCCACGCCCTGCCGCCAGGCAAGAAACTGCAAGGGCTGTCAGCATTGTCCGGAGGTGAGAAAGCTTTAACATCCATTGCTCTGATCTGCGCCATCATAGCTAACCAGCCGTCGCCGTTTGTTGTGCTGGATGAAGTTGACGCGGCTTTGGATGAAGCTAATTCAGAACGGTTCGCCCAGATTCTCCATACGCTTCAGGAAAAGTCCCAGGTGATTGCCATTACCCACAACAGAGCGACAATGCACCAGGCAGCTGTGCTGTACGGAGTGACAATGGGGGAAGATGGAGTGTCACGTCTGTTATCCATTGCTTTAAAAGAAGCGGAGCAGTACAAAAGATAGCTAAGGTTAGCCAATATTTTGATTTCTTTCCAGATTATTGCCACAAAACCCTTATTTTATGCTATCCTAATGATGTTCTTATTAACTATTAATCATTAAAGACAAAGTCTATGCCTAAGATGACTAAGTCCCAATTGCTCCAGTCGCTTGCGGAGAAGTGCGATATCAGCAAGAAGCAGGTGGCAATGGTGCTGGACGAGATGGTCAATCTCGCTTATTCCAGTGTCAAGAAGTCAGGTGAGTTTACGGTGCCGGGCGTTGGCAAGCTGGTGAAGAAGCAGAGAGCAGCCCGCATGGGCCGCAATCCCGCTACTGGCCAGACCATCCAGATCCCAGCCAAGACAGTAGTTAAGTTCCGTGTGGCTAAAGCAGCCAAGGACGCTGTGCTTTAAAGAGACAGTAAAAAAAGACAGGCTCTTGCCTGTCTTTTTTGTTTTATATTTGTATTACAGATGGTGGGGAAGATACTTTGCTGAAACCAGCATAGAGGCCCCAGACGCTCAAGATAAAGTGTAGAATGTTCTCGCTCATTTCAAATGAGATGGTCAAAAAAGACGGAGTGACTAGACCGATAATAAATACCACCGCGTAGAAGAGCCCTGCTGATTTAGCGTAGATACGAGCTGGTTCAGTACGATCGTTGAAACCAGCTAGTATGCCCCAGAGCCCTAACGCCACGTGGATTAAGTTATGTAGGGGGTCAAATTGTATCCAGCCCCAGTCAGTAAAGAAAAATCCTAAGACGCCGATAATAAGAGCGATAATACCGGCGATTTTGGCAAACCGTTGGGAAGTCATAGTGTGCCACCCCCTGTCTGTTTGTAGATAATGTCCATATAGCTACAGTATAGAACTACTGGTAGAAACAATAAACCCCGATCATTAAAGACCGGGGTTTGTTTATTACTGTTGAACCGAAGTGGAGGAAGTACGGAGATTCTTGAGAGCTTCCTTTTTTACCTTCTCCGCTTCAGCTGCTTCACTCTTTAACGTCTTGCGACTGTCTTCCAGACTAGTCTTAGCGGAAAGTCTGGCTTCTTCTATTGCTTTGCGGTAGGCATCTTGAGCAGACTTCACGCTTTCCTTGAATGCCTGTTGGGCAGTAGCCACTGCTTCCTTGAATGCCTTAATAGCTTCTTCTTTCTTTGTTTTGTCACCAGTAGCGCACGCGTCGTTTAAAGCGGAGATAGCGCTGTCTACCGCTGACCGCCTGGTGGCAATAGTCTGGTCAATAGCGGAGCGGCGAGTGGCTAAGGCAGTATCTTTTGCGCTTTGGAATGAAGCCATTGTTGCGTCTACTGCTGCGCGGTGTTTAGCCAGAGAAGCGTCAATTGTTGCACGATAGGTGTCAATCACTGCCTTAGCATCATTTGATTTATAACCTTTTTCGTCCCGATTCTTCCTGATTTCTTGGATCTTTGTCTCTTGTTTGGCTCTTAACTCAGTTTTCTTAGTGTCCTGATCCGCTCTCCTGCTAGTGGTCTTTATATCAGTTTCAGATCGGGCTTTAGCTAATTTGCTGTCTTGCTCCAAACGGCGATTAGCGAGATCTGCTTGCTTTTTAATAATAGCGTCAACACATTTTAAACTAACAGTGGAAGAAGACGGCTGATTCTGCGAAGAGTCGCCATTTGTCGCTTCTTGCGCGAATCCAGCTACCGGGATAGACAGAATAGCTGTAATCACTAACGAGGAAATAATTTGTTGCATATGTTTATTAATTAATTAGCTTAAATTGTATTGTACTCTCTTTAAAATGAGGAAGCAACAGTTGTTGTTAATGCATACAGATAATAGTGAATAATAGTTGCGTCATTGACCAATTACTTGTTTTTTACTATTCTCTAAACACTGTCTTACTAAGCCGCCGTGGTGGAACTGGTAGACACGCAGGTCTCAAAAACCTGTGGGGGCAACCTCATGTCGGTTCGATTCCGACCGGCGGCACCAGCTATATGTAATACAAAAGGGAATAGCATGGCTATTCCCTTAAAACAAACAGATTATTTCAACAAAACCATTTTTTTGGTTTGAGTGACATTGCCATTTTTGAGACGATAGAAATAAACACCGCTGGATAGATCCTTACCGTCTAGTTTCAGGCTGTATGTTCCAGGAGTTTTGTGTTCGTTGACCAAAATGGCTGCCTTTTGCCCAGTAACATCGTACAGTTCAATCGTTGTCTTACCAGCTTTGGCAATGGTGTACGTGATAGTAGTAACAGGATTGAACGGGTTAGGATAGTTACCGACCAAGGTTGTGGCAAGCGGCAAGAGATCAGTTTGTTGGATTCCAGTCGCTTGTTCTACCACTGGTATGATTTCAAGCAATTGGCCGTTAATCTTGGCGTAGATGACTTCAATGGAATTCCAATCTCCACTGCCGTTGATTCTTCCAATTTTAATTTCACCGCTGTATTGATCTATATGGAAGAAACCGAAGTTATTTTGGTAATTACCGACAGTCAAAGAAATATTTTTTTCCATCGTTACCCTTGATACCGTTACGTTTCCATAGTCCAAGCTGAAATTTCCTCCAAGCAGATCCGTTCCTTTAAGATAGAGATCCGCTCCGTTGTTGTCGTAACGGATAATGATCGTGAAATCAACGGAAGATGCTTTCCCAGTGAATGGGTTCCAATCTCCGTCCACATCTCCGATCCGTATTCCGATAGCGCCAACCGAGTCGTCAACAACGACATAACGGTAGACAGTGTCTGGCAGGAATTTCCATTCTCCAGCCGTGAAGAACAGTAATGAACCCAAACTGTTATTGAAGATCATACTGGCGTCAAAGCCAGTGACGCTGTCAGATCCAGAGACGTTCGCGGCAATGAGTTGGTTGTAGGTCAAGAATTCTTTATGCACTACGTATCTCATTGTAAGTCGGGCGTCCATCGCGTCAACGCTTTGGTGGGGACCAGATGAGTCTCCTTTGAAAAAATTCAATTGGTAGTTGTGGTACGGAAGCACTAGAAAAGCTGTACGGCCATCAGGTTGAGTGAGTTTACTGTCAAAAAAGAGTGAGTCTTTTTTCAGGTTAACGTTAACCCATGGCACGCCTCCGCCATTGTAGTAACCAACTTGCACTTTCAGCATAGGATTTGACGATATGAAACCAACGCGGTAGGGAATAATCGGATCCTCATTGAATCTTAAGTTGTTGCTATAAATGTTATCCACGTTTGGCGGTGGAGCGTTGATCCTGAAAAAGAGTTTCAACAATACAGAATCAACTGACGATAATGAATGAGCGATTACAAATTCAATGCTGCCAAAATGCAGGTTCGTGTCAGCCATGCTAGGGTTTACCCCAGGTCCCCATTGAAAACCGACGAATTGTAATCCTGAAGTCCAAAATAATTCTCCCTGCGCGCTGTCAATGATTTCCGCTCCAATAACTGAACATAGCGGAACCATGACAGTATCTCCTTGATGCGCTGCAAAACTAGGCATAAACATATCAGCTCCAAACAACGGCATACTGACTACCACTAACAATAATAGAATTTTCTTCATAAAATACCTCCGCTGTCTTCCATCCAAGATCAACTTGGGGGAAGGCTAATGTTAGAAAGAGCAATTTATCTTATGGGAAAAATCCCCATAGTTTTTTTATGATATATGAACATAAACGCTAGGTCAATGGTCGAAAGTAATTACTCAAGAAAAAGAGAGGTAAAGTCATAATGTAACTTTATAAAGTTTTGTTATTATTGCTTAACTTTATAAAGTTTGGTAATATAGCTATATACTCCAAAATTATATGACTATTCGCCAAAAATTAGAGGTTATCCAAAAAATACTTGGATTAACCCAAACTAAGCTTGCTGAGCGGTTCGGAGTGTCTTTTGTCGCTTTCAATAGTTGGTGGACCGGCAAATCTTTGCCTCGGCCAAAAACACGAATCGCGATTGAGGAGCTGTTTTTGGAAGTCACTGGCCAAAAAATAATCCCAGCTGAGCAGCTAGCACGCAAGAAGAAAATTCTTAATCAGAAATCAGCTGAGTATAAAAATATTGTCACGGAGATTTTAACCAACCCGGATATCAGGGATCGATTTATTTTAAAGCTTACCTACCATAGCAACAGCATTGAAGGCAGCACTTTGACTGAACCTGATACGGCGGCTATTCTTTTTGACAACGCCGCTCTGCCTGATAAAAGCTTGGCTGAACAGTTAGAAGCAAAAAATCACCAGACTGCTTTGAATTATTTATTTGATCATATCGCCAGAAAAGAAAAAATTGACGAGAATTTAGTATTAAAACTGCACGGCATTCTCATGAACGGCATCCTGCCGGACGCTGGCGTCTACCGCCGCCATGGCGTTAGAATCACTGGCGTTAATTTACCGACCGTCAATTACTTAAGCGTTCCTAAATTAATGTTGGAAGTTATGTCCAGAACAGGTGGACGATCCAAAGATAGCATCGCTTTATCCGCTAGCGTTCATAGTAAGTTTGAACAGATTCATCCTTTTTCTGACGGTAATGGCCGCATCGGCCGTTTGTTGTTGAACGCTATGTTGTTAAGAGGCAATCTTGCGCCAGCTATTATTCGCCAGGAGCAAAAACAGCTTTATTACGCATATCTTTATAAAGCTCAAACCAAAGACGACCATAGCCAGCTGGAAGATTTTTTCTGTAATGCTATTATTGACGGGTTTAAGATTTTAGAACGGGCGGATTTAATCAAAGGTTAGCTAAAACTTTTCTTTTTCTTTATAATTACTACGTATGGCTAAGATTATTTCTTTGGTGAATCAGAAAGGCGGAGTTGGCAAGACCACGACAGCTGTTAATATAGCGGCCTATTTTGTAAGGGCTGGGAAAAAGGTGTTGTTAGTGGATTTGGATCCTCAAGGCAATGCCACGTCAGCGGTGGGGCTAAAGTCTGACCAGCAGGATAAGGGAACATACCACGCTTTGCTGGACAGCAGTGAGGCAAGAGGAGCTATTCAAGCAACGCCACACGACGTATTCTGCCTGCCAGCCACCATTGATCTGGCTGGCGCTAATATAGAGCTTGTGGATATGCCTAATCGTGAATTCCGCCTCTCCCAGGCAGTGGAAACAGTCCGTCCTGACTATGACTTTATTATCATTGACTGTCCTCCTTCCTTGGGGCTTCTGTCCATTAACGGCTTAGTGGCCGCTGATGAATTGTTAATTCCAGTCCAAGCGGAGTATTTGGCTTTGGAGGGGTTATCCCATCTATTGCAGACAATTAATTTAGTGCAGAATAATTTAAAAAACAGTTTGGGGATCTTGGGAGCGGTAATTACCATGTATGACTCCAGGAACAGATTATCTAGCGCTGTCTTGCAAGAGTTACAGCAATATTTTCCAAACAAAGTGTTTCAAACTGTCATTCCAAGGAATGTGAAGTTGGCTGAAGCTCCTAGCTACGGACAGCCTATTTCCCATTATGATCCCTCTTCACGTGGAGGAGAAGCGTATGAAAACTTGGCTAGAGAGCTATTAGCAGTGTACAATCAATAAGTATGGCAAAACCATTTTCTTTGGGAAGAGGATTAGGATCATTAATATCACGGCCAGTTGGTGGTAACGCTGGGCAGACTGCTTCAGCGGCTTGGAGCGGCGTTGTTGACCATTCCAAGGAAGCTGTCATGCAAATAGCTCCTGACCAGATTGATTCCAATCCTTACCAGCCAAGGCAGGAGTTCAGGCATGACGAGTTGGAAGATTTAGTGATGTCCATTAGGGATAGAGGAATTATCCAGCCATTATTGGTGACCAAGCTGGATAATGGCCGTTACCAGCTGATAGCTGGTGAGCGCAGGTTACGGGCAGCCAAGACTGTTGGATTAAAGACAGTGCCCGTGTTAGTCAGAGAGGCTGGAGAGGATGAAG
>JAZDGP010000046.1:0-4598 GCA_043806935.1 bacterium
AGTGGGAGGTTACAGCTACGAGGACTACACAATAGTGACAGGAGGAGAGAGGGGAAAGATGGTGAAACGAACCGCGGACAGCGTACTGCCGGTGATGGAAGAGTACGTGAAATATGTAAAGACAGTACTAGGAATAAAAAAGACCATCTAAGATTCTAGATGGTTTTTTTAAAAGCGTAGTTTACAGTATGACCTCGGAATTAAAGGGTAACAATCTCCTTGATAACCACATTGGTCGCAGGACCATAGCCATCCCGTGCTGATGGCAGGCTAATGGTGTGACCGCCGTTTATATAGAGCACTCGCACTTGAGGTTCGAGTCGCACGACACTTTCATGAGCCGCAAAATTGACGAGCGCCTGTATCAGTTGCATATCGTCGGTGAAATCCTGTTCTGTCTCCAGTTCCTCGACCATTCTACCGTTCTGAAAGATCAAAAATTTTAATCTGAACTTCTTCATGGCAATTCCTCCTTGTTTTGTTTTATAAGATCTAGAAAACAACTCTAAAAATCTTACTAAACGGTCTTTCTTTAAACCCCTTAGTGACCTGGATAAGAAAGGTAAAAACTCTGCCAAGCCAATATAAATACCTGCCATTAACACAAGCAGGAACAGAATAAAAAGGAACGCGAGAAAAGGTGAAAAAGACTTTATGACAAAAAAAGCATTTTCAAAATCTACAACATTACAATTTAAGGCGTACATCAAACACATCATTATGATAAATGCAATCAAATCCCATGGTCTTTCTTCTAAAAATTCCATAATGACTCCTATTTTTTAAGATCTCTTAGAACCAATTTCTAACAGACCTTAGGTTATTTGATGTTCTTACTATTATTATAAGTATATCACATCTACAGAATATGTCAATACCACCTCTAGTCTTAGCCAAATTATTCCCTTAGATTGCGTATAAACCTATTCTCTGTTATCATCTAGCCATTAATAAGTTCGCTTGCTTGGATATAGGGCAAGAGCAGCCCTTGTCTCGGCAAAGCGAGTAACAACAACAATATGCTCGATCCTAAAGCAAAACAAAAGGTAATCCAGAAATTTAAGACGCACGAGTCTGACACTGGATCCACTGAAGTGCAAATCGCGCTGTTAACGGAAGAGATCAAACAGCTGACAGAACATCTTAAAACTCACAAGAAAGATTTTTCCTCACGCAGAGGATTGTTAAAGAAGGTGGGACAGCGGAGACGATTGTTGCGCTACCTGGAGAAAGACAACCCCAAGAGCTTTGAAGAGATCACTAGGAAATTAAAGATAAAGATCAAACCATTGGTGGGCAAGATTGCCGGACTGCCTGATGAGGAAGATTTATTAGCAGCGGAAGCTGGCGCGCAGACAGAAGAATAATTACAGTTAAAAACAAAAACGATGCACAAAGAACAAAGAGTTGGAGTATTTGTGGATGTAGCCAACATGTACCACTCGGCAAAAAATCTGTTTGCCGCCAGGGTTAACTTTGGGAATGTCCTTAAGGAAGCTCTGCAAGACCGGAAACTGATAAGAGCGTTAGCTTATGTTGTTGTTTCCCATGAGGAAACGACTGAAGAAAAAGGCTTTTTTGAAGCCTTGGACAAACAGGGGTTTGAGGTGACGATGAAAGACCTGAAAGTGTTCGCGAGTGGCTCCAAGAAAGGGGATTGGGATGTTGGCATTACTTTGGATGTAGTCGGAATGGCTCCAAAGTTAGACACAGTTGTGTTAGTCACTGGCGACAGTGATTATCTCCCTTTAGTCGACTTCCTCCACTGCCATGGAGTGCGAGTTGAACTCATGGCTTTCTCCCAGTCAGCATCCGGACAATTAGTGGAAGCCGTAGACCACTTCATTGACTTAAGCAAGGACGAGAAAAAGTATTTGATGAACAAAGGTAAGATCAAGGTATAGCGATCCACGCCGGAAAAACCTTTCGGCGCGGGCAGCGATGCCCATTAACCATTAAGTCTGGCGTTTGGATTGACGACTTGGAAATCTTTTCCAGTCCTTTATTCCAGACACCAGCAAGAAAGGAACAGACTAATGGACAAAGTCCAAAAATTCACCACTGATTTCGCTGGCCGTCCATTGACGGTAGAGATCGGCAGGTTTGCTAAACAAGCGCATGGTTCATGCACGGTCCAGTACGGAGAGACTGTAGTGCTAGTAACAGCTGTACAAGCAACAGAGCCAAGAGAAGGAACCGACTTCTTCCCATTGACCGTGGATTACGAAGAAAAGTTCTATGCCGCAGGGAAGATCAAGGGATCTAGGTTTATCAAAAGGGAGGGGAGAGCAAGTGACGACGGAATCCTGAAAGCAAGATTAATAGATCGCTCTATCAGGCCATTGTTTAAAGACACGGAACGGAAAGAAACGCAGGTGGTAGCCACTGTCTTAGCGTTTGACAAAGAGAATGACGCTGACATCTGCGCTCTGTTAGGCGCGTCTATAAGCTTACAGATATCACAGATACCTTGGAGCGGACCATTAGCGGCAGTACGGATAGGAAGGGTTAACAACGAATGGGTAGTCAACCCCACGTTCGCTGCCAGGGACAAATCCGACTTAGACCTGGTAGTAACGAGCACTAAAGAAGAGGCTGTGATGATTGAAGCGGGAGCAAAGGAAGTGAAGGAAGCGGACATGTACGACGCGATCTGTTTTGGGCAAAAACACATTGCCAAGCTTATTCCGTTCATTGAAGAGATCAGGCAAGCGGTTGGGAAACAAAAAATGGAAAGCACGGCTAGGACGCCGGAAGAGGAAGAGACGTATCAAAAGATCAAAGCAAAGGTAGCTGCTTACTTGGAAGGAAAGCTGGAACAGACTTTCAACCATACTTCCAAAGAGAAGTACACGGCTGCGTTGGAGGAAATAGAAAAGGGATTGGATGAAATGTTGAAAACTGACAATGAAGTGGACAAAGAAGGGCGCGCCAAGGGCCTTAAGATGATGGAAGAATTCATTGACCTAGCTTCCAGAAAACTGGTGCTGGACAAAGGAGTGCGGGTGGATGGACGCGCTTTGGATGAAATCCGTACGCTTAGCGCTGAAGTCAGCCTCTTGCCAAGAGTGCACGGCTCCGCTTTATTCCAACGAGGTGAAACTCAAGCCTTGACTGTTGTTACTTTGGGAGCTCCTGGAGACGAACAGATCTTAGATACCATGGAAGAAGACGCCAAAAAGCGTTATATGCACCATTACAACTTCCCGGGCTTCGCGGTAGGTGAAGTAAAGCCAATGCGTGGAGCAGGGAGAAGAGAAATCGGACATGGAGCATTAGCTGAAAAAGCAATTGAAGTATTACTGCCTCCAAAAGAAGAATTCCCTTATACAATAAGAGTAGTGTCTGAAATCCTTGGTTCCAACGGCTCTTCTTCCCAAGCTTCTGTATGCGGTTCGTCCCTAGCATTAATGGACGCTGGAGTGCCTTTGAAAAGAGCTGCCGCAGGCATTGCCATGGGGCTTATTTCAGATCCTAAGGATAAATCACGCTGGAAGGTGATAACTGACATACAAGGGATAGAAGACCATTCAGGGGACATGGATTTCAAAGTAGCTGGAACCAAGGAAGGAATCACTGCCATTCAGTTGGATATCAAGCTGGGAGGAATTCCGTTAGTTGCCTGTAAGGAAGCGTTAGAAGGTGCTTATAAAGCAAGGTTGCAAATTCTTGAGGTAATGGATAAAGCTTTAGCCGCTCCTCGCCCTGACCTCTCTCCTTACGCTCCAAGGATTATCACTATGAAGATCAATCCGGATAAAATCAGGGACGTAATCGGTCCTGGAGGAAAGATGATTAAGGAGATTATTGATAAGACTGGAGTGGAGATTGACATTGAACAAGACGGCACTGTGTTTATCACAGCGCCGACATCAGAAGGCTCTGATAAAGCAATCGAGTGGATTAAGAACCTGACAAGGGAAGTAATGGCAGGAGAGATCTTTAAAGGCAAAGTAACCAGACTCATGGACTTTGGAGCTTTTGTGGAGATCCTGCCTAAACAAGAAGGGTTGGTACACATCTCTGAACTGGCTTGGGAGAGAGTGCCCACCGTAGAGAGTATTGTGAAGGTCGGTGACGAGATTGAAGTCAAGGTTATGGAAATAGATTCCATGGGAAGGCTTAACCTGTCTAGGAAGGCGCTGTTGCCAAAGCCAGAAGGATACCAGGAAGAACTTACTAACAGACCACAAAGGAATGGCCGTGGTGGAGATCGTCCAAGAAACAATTTCAATCGCCGCCCATATTAGTCATTGACAATTAACCGTGAAGCAATACAATACCTCCTAAGAAAGGAGGTATTGTATGTCTACATTAACTAAAAAGAAAGAGACACTAAGATCATTGTGCAAAGCCCGTTTTGAGTTACTTAATCTTATTAATTCTGGATTCCCCTTGTTTGGTTATTCACTGCTTTCCATGGACAATGATTTACAAGGAATCAACAAAGAGATCCGCGGATTAGAAAAAGATTTTCCAAAAGAGAAGATTAAGGAACTTGAACGGCTGTAATTACAAAAAGTCTGAATAACAATCTAAGTTTTTACAAAGAAAAAACCCGCGTGCTGCAGTACACCTGGCAGTTCACGCGGGTTTGA
>JAZDGP010000047.1:0-17418 GCA_043806935.1 bacterium
CAGCGGATTGCGGTTCCAGCAATGTGGCGGAGATCGCTCTAGCAAAGGAATTGGGCATGGACGTGATCGTTGTGGATCACCATCAGCAGTCATTGGAGATTCCTAAAGCTGACGCTATTTTAAATTGTTCTTTTGACAATGAAGATTATCCATTTAAGAAGTTTTCAGCCGCTGGAGTGTCTTTTAAGCTTGTTCAAGCTTTGGTAAAGACTGTTGGAGATAAACTGCCTGCTGGTTTTGATAAATGGCTGTTGGATCTTGTTGCTTTATCCACTGTCACTGACATGATGCCTCTGTTAGGCGAGAATAGGATTTTGGTCACCTATGGGCTGGTCGTTATGGCTAAAACAAGAAACATCGGGCTCAAACAATTAATGGAAACAGCGAACATAGATTTTAAAAATCTTACCGCTTACCAGCTTGGATTTGTTTTAGGCCCAAGAATAAACGCGGCTGGCAGAATGGACCATGCTAATGGAGCGTTTAATTTATTGACAGCTGTGGATGAGGGAGAGGCTAAGAAATTAGCTGTTGCTTTGCAACAGACTAATACTGAACGGCAAGCAATGACAAATAAATTAGTGGAACTGGCAAAACAGCAGGCGGAAGAACAGAAAGACGAATTGGTGGTTGTTATTAAAGGAGACGGCTGGCCAGTTGGGATAATAGGATTGATCGCTGGTAAGATAATGGAACGGTACAGCAAGCCAGTGTTTGTCTTTACTGACCATGATACTGAATTGACAGCGTCTGGCAGAAGTCCTGCTGTGTTTAACATCATGGAAGCGATTGAGACGTGCAAGGATTTGTTTTCCCGCTTTGGCGGCCATCCCCAAGCTTGCGGTCTGACTTTAAAATCAAAAGAGTTATTGGAAGAGTTTATAAGAAGGATCAGGGAGACGGTTAGAGGGTGCCTGACAATGGAGAAATTACAACCAGTTATTAAAGTAGAGGCTGAAATAACATTAACGAATATTAACTGGCAGCTAATGGAGCATTTAACTAAACTAGAACCGTTTGGTATTGGAAATCCTAAGCCTAAATTCTTGATTTCAAAAGTCAAGGTAATGGAAGCAAGAGCAGTAGGGCAAGCTCAAACTCATTTACGGCTGGCAGTGAGAGACGGAGGTTTGGTGAAAACTGGCATTGGGTTTGGATTAGCGCCTTTGTACATGCCGTTGTTGCGGCAAGACACGGAGATTGATATAGTGACAGAGCTGGATGCCAATGAATGGAACGGGAACAAGGAATTGCAGTTAAAAATTAACGATTTGAAATTATGCGGCAGTTAGCGTTGTTTTGCGATGGCGGATCCAGGGGTAATCCCGGGCCAGCCGCTTATGGCTGGGTGCTGTATCCTGCGTTGGGAGTGGTGGTGGACACGACCAATGAAGATATTGTTTTGCCTAAACCAATAGCGCATGGAAGCAAGTATTTGGGAGTTACTACCAATAACCAAGCGGAGTACCAAGGGTTAGTGGCGGGGTTAACAGCTGCCAAGGAGCATAAAGCTACGTCAGTTAAGGTTTATTTGGACAGCGAACTTATTGTCAAACAGCTTAACTTGGAATATAAGGTGAAAGACAAGGGATTAGGGGAATGGTTTATTAAGGCTTGGAATTTGACCAAGGAACTTAAAGCCACATTCACTCACGTGCCAAGGTCTTTAAACAGCGCTGCTGATAAACTTGTTAATGAAGCGTTGGACACAGTGAAGAAATAATGATCTTGTGCTATAATAAAATTAGATTAATCATTGATTAACTTATTCTATGGAATCTCTTTGGACCAAACCAATACCAACCGGACGATTGCTATTAATGGATAGCTGGCAGGAGTATGTTAAACGCTGGCAGGAATTGTCTACAATTCCTTTGCCTTTAGTGATTCTGGTCTTTTTGTTCAGTTTAGGGCAGGCAACTTTATTCCCAACTCCTGATCTTTTCTCATGGCAATTTATCGCCTACACGGCTGTTTATTTGTTAGTCAGTTTGGTTATTGGCATTCTTACCCAAGTGTCGCTCATGAAAGCTGTAAGCGGAGTGAAGAAGGAATTCTTGGAATTGGTAAAGGAAGCGGCGTTTATATTTTGGCCAGCTTTAGCAGTGGCTCTTATAGTAGGAATTATTCAGCTGGTTGGATTTTCTTTGTTGTTCGTTCCTGGTTTTATTTTTTCCATATGGCTGGCGTTCTCTCTATGGCAGGTGGTATTAAACAAACAAACTATCGTTGGAGCTTTAAAAGCCAGTAAACAGCTTGTACAGGATTATTTTTGGACAGTGTTCTGGCGGTACGCTGCTTTTGGTTTGTTCGTCTTGCTTGGGTATATTATTGTAGGTCTGTTGGTTGGAACGTTGAGCTGGCTGTTTGGACAATGGCCGGTCGTAGCTGGAATTGCTGTTGGGTTGGTTTCAGCTGTCTACGGTTTGTTGGTGATGATTATGTCCGCCATGTACCAGTATAGATTGTTCATGGCTTTGGCGGCTGCTAAAGGGAGGGGAGTTGGAAAAGATGGTTTGGAGGGATGGAAAAAAGCTGTTGGAATGATAATTGCCGTGCTTGGCGTCTTGCTAGTTGGAGTTTGGTGGTACGGAGTGGCAGTGCTTGTTGGTTTAAAAACAGGGGGATTGAGCAATCTGCCAGTATCAGAGTACTTGGATAGCAAGGGAGAGGTGGATTGGAACAAAGTGCCGGAAGATATGGATGGAAACGGTATAGTTGACGAAAACGACAAAACAACACGGGAGAGCTTGCAAAAATTGTTTAAAGGCATTAATACAGTAGGGCAGTGATTAACTATTAACCAAGGATGTATGGCTATTATTAGCTTTTATTCCAAGGATTTTGATGTTACTGATTCAGTCAGGAGTTACGTTGAGGAGAAATTAAAGCCGATCTTTACGCAGATGGGGGACGAGGTAATGGACATTAAAGTTGATCTAAGCCGTGACCACCACCACCACAAAGGAGAGGTGTTTAGGGCTGAAGTTAATTTTAAAGTGCCTAAGTCGTTATTACGCGTTGTTGATTACGGGGAGAGTTTTCAGGCGGCAGTGGACAAGCTGGAAGAAAGGTTGAAACGAGTGGTGGAGACGCACAAAGGGAAACAGGCGGCTAGGAACAGGCAGGTGGCCAGGATTAAAAGAATGGTCAAGCTATTCACCTTTTGGAAAGAATCGTAAGCAATGTGGTTTTTTGGCAAGCTGTTTGGAGACGGTAACCAGCGCTACCTGCGCTCTCTCCAGCCGTTGGTGGAGAAGATAAACGGATTAGAGAAAGTTACTGGAGAGTTAACTGACGAACAGCTGAAAGACAAGACTAAAGAGTTTAAAGAACGTTTGTCCCAAGGGCAGACGTTAGATGATCTGTTGCCAGAAGCGTTTGCTGTGGTGAGGGAGACTGCTCGTAGGAAATTAGGGCAGCGCCATTTTGACGTACAGCTTATTGGAGGCATTGTCCTTCATGGCGGGCAGATAGCGGAAATGAGGACTGGAGAGGGAAAGACGTTGACTGCCACTTTGGCTGTGTATTTAAACGCTTTATCAGGCAAGGGAACGCATGTGGTTACTGTTAACGATTACTTGGCTAAGAGGGACGCTGTCACAATGGGGCAGATTTATAATGCTTTGGGGTTGAGTACTGCTGTTATACAGAATATGGGATCGTTTAAGTATACGGAAGCAAAAGCGACTATAGAGGAAGATAAAGTGAGAGATATTAGCATAACCGTGCCAATGGATTTCTTGGAAAGCTGTTCACGCAAAGAAGCGTACCAGGCTGATATCCTTTACGGCACTAACAACGAGTTTGGGTTTGATTATCTGCGTGATAACATGGCTGGCAATGTGGAACAGACGGTGCAGAGGGAGCTTACATACGCCATTGTGGATGAAGTTGACAGTATTTTAATAGACGAAGCAAGGACACCTTTGATCATATCAGGACCCGCGGCGGAGTCAACGGAAGAGTACCAACGGTTCGCGCAATTAGCTCTTCAATTGGAAGAGACGGCTGATTACCAAAAAGACGAAAAGTTTAAAGCAGTGTTCTTGACTGAACAAGGCATCGCGAAGGTAGAGCATATTTTGGGAGTGGACAACCTTTACAGCCCTGATAATCTGCGGTCAGTGCACCATATTGAAGAAGCATTAAAAGCTAAAGCTTTGTTCTTGAAAGACAGAGACTATGTGGTAAGGGAAGGGGAAGTGATCATCGTGGACGAGTTTACAGGGAGGTTAATGATAGGCAGACGGTATTCAGAAGGGCTTCATCAGGCGATTGAGGCTAAAGAAGGAGTTAAGATACAGCAAGAGTCTAGGACATTGGCGACTATTACGATACAGAACTACTTTAGGATGTATAAGAAGCTGTCTGGGATGACGGGTACGGCTGCCACGGAAGCGGAAGAGTTCAGCAAGATTTACGGTCTTGACGTGACAGTCATTCCCACCCATAGGGTGATGATAAGGAAAGACTGGACTGACAGAGTTTATAAAACGGAGGATGCTAAGTCTAAAGCAGTGGTGGAAGACATTAAAGAACGGTACGCTAAAGGACAGCCAGTCTTGGTTGGCACTATTTCTATTGAAAAGAACGAGCGATTGTCTGAATTGCTGTCTGAAGCTGGAATTCCTCACCAATTGTTAAACGCCAAGAACCACGAGAAAGAAGCTGGAATTATAGCGCAGGCTGGAAGATTAAAATCAGTCACAGTCGCTACGAACATGGCTGGAAGAGGAGTGGACATCATCTTGGGAGGACAGCCGTATGGCAAGGAGGAAGCGGAGAAAGTTATAGCTTTGGGAGGGCTTCACGTGATTGGCACGGAACGCCATGAAGCAAGAAGAATAGACAATCAGTTAAGAGGCAGGTCAGGACGTCAAGGAGATCCTGGATCGTCCCAATTCTATGTTTCCCTAGAAGACGATCTGATGAGAATATTCGGTTCTGACCGCATGAAGAAGATGATGGACCGCTTAGGCCTCCCTGATAACATCCCCATTGAAAACAATCTGGTGAGCAAGTCCATTGCCAGCGCCCAGAAGAAAGTGGAAGGCCAGAATTTTGATATCAGGAAACACTTGGTGGATTATGACGATGTCTTGAACAAACAGAGGGATATTATTTACAAGAAGCGCAGGGAAGTGATTAGCAGCGATAACGTCAGGGAGAAGATTTTGGAATTGGTGGACGAGGAATTGAAAACATTGGTGGGAAGCTGGACAGTCAATGAGGAGGAAAAATTGTCAGAACGGATAGTTGCTTTATTTACGTTGACTGACGAAGAAAAGGCTTATGCGGATGCTGTTGACAGGCATGACGTGGAAGCGCGGACAGAGCTGTTGGAACGATTGGGGGAGATTGCCAGGGTGAAGTACCAAGAAGTGGCCGCTAAGATTGACAGAGCTGCTGGAGACGCTGGCGGAATGGCTTGGGTGGAGAAGATTATTTATTTACAGACCATTGATCTGTTATGGAGTGAGCATTTGGACAATATTAACCATTTGCGTACTGGGATAGGGCTTAGGAGCTACGGGCAAAGAGATCCATTGGTGGAATACAAGAGGGAAGCGTTTCATCTGTTTCAGAGGTTGCTGGTGGCGATCCAGAGCCAAGTTGCTATGACTGTGTTTAAAGCTGGGCCCGCTGCCTCTGTCTTGAAGCAGGAACAACAGGATCTGCGGTATACCGCTCCTGCTAAGACTATGGGAGAGGGAGCGGTGATTGAGATGAGGACAGGCGATGGAGAGTTTGGGAAGGTTGGTAGGAATGATCCATGTTCTTGTGGGTCAGGGAAGAAGTATAAAAGGTGCCATGGGAAATAGGGGGGAAAAACCATGAACAAAATATTTTTAGTTCGTCATGGACAAGATATGGATAATGCGGCGGGTATATTGAACGGTAGACGAGACACTGAGTTGACTGAAGTGGGGCGTGAACAAGCGAAAAAAGTCGCAGAAAAGCTTCGCAACAACAAGGTTCAGATCATCTACGCTTCTCCATTGAGACGAGCATACGAAACCGCGCGTATTATCGGCACGATATTGGGAATCGACGAAATAATCGCAGATGAGCACTTAATGGAAAGAGAATTTGGAATTTTGACTGGTAAACCAGTATCAGACATTCCGAAATATACCGATAAAATTCTTCAAGCTGACCAAGTAAATTATTTTCTTGAAGTGGAAGGAGCTGAAGATTTTCCGACACTTCTGGTACGTGGAAGGAAAATATTGCAAGAGATAAGACAGAGACATCCAAGCGAGAATGTACTCATAGTAACTCATGGTGACATCGGTAAGATGATTCGAGCAGCTTACCATAACTGGACTTGGGAACAGGGGTTGAAAACTCCGCACTTCGATAACACGGGAGTACTCGAGTTATCAGAGAAACAAGATATATTGGAGTAAATTTTTGTTTACAGTTATTGGAAAAACAAGAATTGCCATGGCGCGTAGGAATTGATAAAATAAAGATATGAACCAATCAAAAAATGTAAAAATCGTGGTGTTTGTGCCAGAATCACATACAGATATAGTTCGTGAAGCGATAGGCAAAGCTGGCGCGGGAAAAATCGGAAACTATACTTACTGCAGTTTTTTTTCAAAGGGTGTCGGCCGATTCAAACCAGAGAATGGTGCACATCCAGCAATAGGCGAAGTTGGAAAGTTAGAATTAGTTCAAGAAGAGCGGATAGAATTCGTATGTGACAGAATTCTTATAAAAGATATAGTCGAGGCGATTAAGAAGGCACATCCTTATGAAGAAGTTGCGTTGGACGTATATCCATTAGAGGAAATTTAATTCCTGCGGTAGGTTATTGAAGATCAAAAAATATTATGGGAAATAATATGAGCAATAACGACTTATTTCAAAAAGTTAAAGAGATGAAGCTACCAATTGGCAAGTACGCTTTATTTGGTAGTGCGCCGTTAGGAATTAGAGGATTAAAAGATTGTCATGATATGGACATCATCGTTACGGAAGATTTGTGGAACGAATATAAGAACAAGAATTGGGAAATAAAAGTGATGCCTCATGGTAGTCAGTATCTCTGGAATGATGAGATTGAATTGTGGAAAGATTGGCTTCCTGGCAAATGGAATATCCAGAAATTAATTGATGAAGCGGAAATGATTGATGGACTTCCGTTTGTGAAACTGGAATATGTTGTTGAATGGAAAAGACAGAATGGCATGGAGAAAGACCTGAAAGATATTGAAACCGTAGAAAGATTCCTGCGGACACAGAAATAAGATCAAAAGGTGTCATGGGAAATAGAAAAATCATGAAAGTAAATATCGGATCAAAAAATCAAACAAAAGTTCAAGCCTTAGCAGACGCACTTAAGGAAAGCGAGTTTTTCAAGAACGTTGAGATTTTTCCTATTGATGTTGTTACGGAAAAGTTTGGTCATCCCATTGCTATGGATCTTGTTGTAAAAGGAGCTATGGAAAGGGCTCGACAAGCATTTCAAGACTGTGAATACAGTTTTGGCATCGAGGGCGGACTCATAGAAGTTCCTGGAACAAAGAGTGGCTATATGGAGATAACTGTTTGCGCTATTTATGATGGTCAACAATTCCATCTCGGCTTATCGCCAGGGTTTGAGTGGCCGAAATCTGTTACAGAGCTTATTGTTAAGAAAGGACTTGATGGAAGCCAAGCGCTCAGAGAGACAGGGTTTACTGAACATGAAAAAATTGGGACAGCTGAAGGCGGCGTCTGGATATTTACTCATGGCAAAATGAATCGTAAAGAATATAATAAATTGGCTATTATGATGGCCTTAATACATCTTGAGAATAAAGAGCATTATAAATAATTCCTGATAAAGAAATAGGATTAAAATATGACTAAACAACATAAACTAGTTTTTTTAGAAGCAGATCGTGCTAATTTTGACGCTATTAAGTCAGGAAAGAAGAAGTTGGAAACTAGAGCCGCTGTTTCTAAATATCGGCAGATCAAAGCAGGGGATGGTATCACTTTTATTTGTGGTAGGAGTAAGTTTAAAAAGCGAGTGGTGAGAGCGGCAGTGTTTAAAACAATTACGGCTATGCTTAAGAAATATAAGGTCGTAGAGATTAATCCACAGGTCAGGACCGCTAAGGAATTACAGCAAATGTATCTTAGCTATCCAAGATATCCAGAGAAGCTGAAACAATACGGCTTGATCGTGTGGGAATTGGAATAACTTTGCTATACTTTATCCATATGGAGCAAGAAAAATATCAGCAAACGGTTTATTACAATTCATATACTATTCCTACAGAGATTTGGACAAAAACTGACTTGATTGCAGAACAAATCTTTGGCACAGCTCATGATCCTAGCCAGATACCGATTAATGAGCAATCTCTCAGCAAGTTACGGATGTTGCATGCTGATACTATTATGTATAAAGTAGTTAATAATCAACCTGTTGGCTGGATAGTGACAGTGCCAACCACTAAAGAGCTGGCCAATTGTTTTCTTGAAGGGCAGCTGACTGAAAAAGAGTTATTTGACAAGACTCAACCGCAAGCTATTTATGAAGCTCTATATCTGTGCGCTGCCATCACTGTGCCGGAGTATAGGCGTCAGGGAATCGCTACTGAATTGTTTAAAAGGGTTGTTAGATCGATTCCTTTGGTAGCTAAACCATTGCTGTTTGCTTGGCCAACCACGGAGTTGGGAGAGAAAGCTGTTGCTGGAGGGGAGGAATTGGGATTTGAGGTGAAGATAAGAAAGGAACAAGATATGGAGCCGAGATAATTTGCCTTACTTTTTTTCTAGTGCTATTATTCTAGATATAATTCACCAGTTGACTATTTATCATCGTTATGGCTTCAGTATCATCTCGTAATAACAGCATGTCTCCACGGACTAAAGTGTGGCTGACATTTTTATTTATCATTGTATTGGCGTTTCTTGCCGTAGCTGTTGATATCCCACAAAAACCTTCTTGGCTAAACTGGTTTCAAGGCTTAAAGCCACAGTTAGGGCTTGATCTTAAAGGCGGAGCCCATTTGGTCTATGAGGCTAACGTATCAGCTGTGCCGTCTCAGGATTTGGATACTGCTTTGACTGGGGTTAGGGATGTGATTGAACGGAGAGTTAACGCTTTTGGTGTGACTGAACCGGTTGTGCAGACTTCCAAAGTAGGAAACCACTACAGGGTGATCGTTGACTTGCCAGGAGTGACTGATGTAACGGAAGCTATTAAACAGATTGGTGAAACGCCTTTGTTGGAATTCAAGGAAGAGAATCCGTCTGCCACGGTGAATCCTAGTTTAACTCCAGTTCAACAACAGCAACTGGATAGAGAGAACGTAGCTGCTAAAGCTGAAGCTGAAGATTTATTGCGGCAAATTTTGAATAAAGGTGATTTTGAAGCTTTAGCTAAAGCTAATTCAGAAGATCCAGGAAGTGCCGCTAAGGGCGGAGATTTGGGGTTTGTAAAGAAAGGGCAATTTGTTCCTGAGTTTGATAAAGCGATTTTTGACGATCTGAAAGCAGGGGAGATTTCCAAGAAGCTTATTAAGAGCGCTTATGGTTACCATATTATTCAGAAGATGGAAGAGAGGGGAAGCGGAGCTGATAAAGAAGTCAAAAGCAGGCATATTTTAGTTAAGACCAAGACTGCCGCTGATATTGTCCCCCCAGTTGATCCTTGGAAAACCACTGCTTTATCAGGAAGGCAGTTAAAGAGCGCTAGGGTGCAGTTTGACCAAACTACTGGCACTCCGCAGGTGGCCATTACTTTTAATAAAGACGGCAGCCAATTGTTCGCTGATATCACACGCCGTAATTTAAACAAGCCAGTGGCGATTTTCTTGGATGGGCAGGCTATTTCTATTCCTACTGTGCAGTCAGAGATTACGGATGGAGAGGCTGTGATTAGCGGAAACTTTTCTATTAAGGACGCTAAGACATTGGCGGCTCGGCTTAACGCGGGTGCTCTGCCAGTGCCGATTTCTTTGGTCAGCCAATCCACTGTCGGCCCTTCCTTGGGCAAGACTTCAGTTGACAGTAGTGTTACTGCCGGGCTCTTTGGATTATTGCTGGTTGCTGTGTTTATGCTCGTTTTTTACCGTCTGTCTGGACTCTTGGCAGTATTGGCTCTTGGAGTCTATTCCTTGCTGACATTTGCAGTCTTTATCCTGATCCCTGTTACATTGACCGCGGCTGGCATTGCCGGATTCATCTTGTCCATTGGCATGGCTGTTGACGCTAACATCTTGATCTTTGAACGCATGAAAGAGGAAGTTAGATGGGGTAAGTCAGTGCCAGACGCTGTTGAGGAAGGATTTAAACGGGCATGGACGTCTATTAGGGATTCTAACGTGTCGTCTCTTATCACTTGCGTTATCTTGTTATGGTTCGGCAGTTCCATTATTAAAGGATTCGCTTTGACGTTGGGAATAGGTATTCTTATCAGCATGTTCTCGGCCATTACGGTTAGCAGGACGTTGTTGCGCTTAGTAGCGTACGGACGGCTGAAACGTTTTCCTAGGATTTTTAGCCTTCATCCGCCAGTAACCAATCACTAACATGCTGCAGATTATTCATAACAGGCGTTGGTATTATTCTTTTTCCGCTTTGCTTATCATATTGAGTGCTGTAGGGTTGTTCTCATGGGGGCTCCGTTATGGCATTGATTTTACAGGCGGGTCATTGATCCAGGTGAAATTCTTGAAGAGCCAGCCAGCCACCGTGCAGGAGGTAGCTGATAGTTTGAGCGACTTGAAATTTGGGGACATTAGGGTGCAGGCGGCAGGGGACGGTTCGTACCATATTAGGACAAGATCATTGACTTCCTTGGAGCATGACCAATCCCTGCGGGCGTTAGCTGAGAAGTTTTCCGGTTTGTCGCCTGATTTGGCCAGTACGATTAAGACTGAAGAAGCTGTGGAAGAGTTGAGCTTTGAATCCATTGGGCCTGTGATAGGGGAGGAATTAAGGGTAAAAACTTGGTGGGCGATCGCTGTTGTCCTGTTGGCTATTATTCTGTACATCGCTTTTGCTTTTAGACATGTGTCTCATCCGGTTGCTTCCTGGAAGTACGGATTGTCAGCGGTGCTGGCGTTAGCACATGACGCTTTCATTTCCGCTGGAGTATTCGCTTATTTCGGGCATTTCTTTGGAGCAGAAGCAGATAGTTTGTTCGTGACTGCCTTGCTTACAATTATTGGATTTTCTGTACATGATACTATCGTAGTCTTTGACAGGATTAGGGAGAATCTAAAACAACGGGCTGGTTCGTCTTTTATTGAGACGATCAACCACAGTGTTAATGAAACTTTGGTAAGATCAATCAACACGTCATTGACAGCGATGCTGGTGCTGGCTGCTTTAGCGATCTTTGGAGGCGTGTCAATCAAATGGTTCGCAATTGTCTTACTGATTGGTATCGCAATAGGCACTTATTCTTCCATTTTTATAGCTTCTCCGCTGTTAGTGTTTTGGTCCAAACACCAGAAGGATTAAGGCAGATAAACAATAGTTATAAAATAAACAGCTTAATAAAAATAAGCTGTTTATTGCTAATATTAGCTAAAGAATTGGTTATTTCCGCTTATTCTTTTAAACTAGTTGACATTACTTTAATGTTTTGATAGTATTCAAATAGAAATTTAACTTTTAGCCCTTATAAAGGCTTCATTAATTTGTCTTAATTCTATGGCTCAATTAGAGAAAGGGGCGAGCGTGAAAAACGGCGTCCTGTACAATCCAAAAGAGATCGTCCGGGTTATCCTCTCCCATTTATCGGAGCGGGACGCGGATATTATTACCCGTCGCCATGGTTTGCTTAAAGACAAAAAGGAGACCTTGGAAGAGATTGGAAAGAGCTATAAGTTGACTAGGGAACGGATTCGGCAGATTGAGTCAGCTGTAGTGGCTAGGTTGAAGAATATCAACGCGGTAATGGATACGGTGGAAGACGTGGCTAAGCACGTCCAATCTGTGATGGGAAGGCACGGCTGGATCATGGAAGAAAAACATTTTTTGGATGAGTTGCATTTGCCGGAGATAACTAAAGATCCTTTGGCCAAGAGAGCCTCTTTGTTCCTTGCTTCTGAATTGTTGACTAACCACATGGAGCCTGTGTCGGAGAATGATAAAACTAGGAAAGGATGGAAACATAAACAAGCGGCTTGGGAATTGTTTGAGCAGACTGTCATTGAAGCCAAACGGATAATGGAGAACCATAAAGAGCCGATGACCATGGATAAACTGCTGGATCAATTCCATAAAGGTGAATTTTATAAGTCTAACACTGAATCTTTAGCTGACGACCACATCAAGGCTTATTTGAATTTGTCCCAGGAGCTCCATTACAACGCTTTTAACGAATGGGGCATGACTGACTGGCCTTCTGTTAGCCCGCGCCGGATGGCTGATAAGATTTATCTCGTACTTAAGAAGCACGGGCAACCACTTCATTTTAGGGAAATTACTAGCAAGATAAACGAAGTGGGCTTTAACGGCAAACAGGCGTACGCTGCCACGGTTCATAACGAGCTCATTCTTGACGACAGGTTTGTGCTGGTGGGACGTGGTTTATACGCTCTGAAAGAATGGGGATATAAGACAGGCACTGTGGCTGATGTTATTGCCGATGCCTTAAAGCGAGCTGGCAAACCGCTTACCAAGGACGAATTGACCACTGAAGTATTAAAACAGCGTTTGGTAAAACCAGCTACTATTAATCTGGCTTTGATGAACAAGAAACGGTTTAAGAAAGCCGGGCCAAAGCTGTACACGGTAATCTAACTTTAAGGGCTGACGGTGGCAATGCTTGTCCCACCTGACCATGTTTGAAATCAACATCTCTTTTGAACCTTTGTTGCGGGAGCTGGCGTACATCGGAACCTTGGATCCGTACCACGCCAGCGCTTATTTGTTTCAGCAAGGCGGCTGGGTGATTTACGCTTGGTTATTCCTTAAGATATTCTGGGACGAGTTTGTCAGCTGGAGACAAGATCTTTACGCAGCCACCATCAAATGGACAATTTTGGCTATTGACCCGCCTAGAGACAACCACCAAAGCTTGAAAGCAGTGGAGAATATTTTTACCGCTTTAACAGGCACCCTTTCAGGCGGCAATCTGGTTGAAAAATACTGGCAGGGCAAGCAGATGATGCCGTTCTCATTTGAGATGGTGTCCTTGGACGGCTATTTGCAGTTCTTGGTTCGCACTCCTTCCAGTTTCCGCGATCTGGTTGAAGCTGCTTTTTATTCTCAATATCCGGAGTGTGAAATTACTGAAATAGAAGATTACGCTTCCTTGTTACCATCTTCTTTTGATAAAGATTCTCTTTATGACTGCTGGGGCACTGAATTGATATTAACTAACAAAACTTATTATCCGATTAGAACTTACGTATACAACCAGCAAGGAAGATTGGGCATGATTGAAGAGTACGATCCTAAGTCAGCGCCAGGGCGATTTGTGGATCCATTGGCTAATTTGTTGGAATCATTGAGCAGATTGAAACGCGGTGAGATGGTGGGCATTCAGTACGTCGTGATGCCTATAAGCGATGACTGGAAGAAAGAAGGAGAAGAACTAGCTAAAGAACTATTGGGAGAGAAATCAAAGTCTAAAGGCGGTTGGGGAGAGAGCTTAGCTTCCAAGTTTTTGGATTTTCTCCATGCTTTGCCTGATTTCTTTTATCCAATCCAAGTTACGCCTGTAAAGGAGGAGAAGGAAATCAAAGCTACTTTAGGGACAGCTAAGGAAGCTGAAGAGGCTATTGAGAGGAAGATTAGCAAGGTAGGGTTTAAGGTACAGGTTAGATTGTTATATATGGGACGGAAAGGGGTGTTTAACAAAGCTAGAGGGGTATCTCCGATCTTGGGAGCTTTTAAACAATTCGCTCTTCTTCACCTGAACAGCTTTAAGACTGGAGACGCTACGACTAAAGCTGACTATTTTTTTGTTAAACAGCGGATCGCCACTAAGCAGAAGATGATCATTGATAGGTACAAGAAACGAAAATTGTCTGGCATGCAGAGCCCTATGATTTTAAATACAGAGGAATTGGCGACATTATTCCATTTGCCTGTTAGCGGCATTAAAGCGCCTTTGATAGTTAAGACTGAAAACCGCAAAGGCGAACCTCCAGTTTCACTGTCGTTTGAATCTCCTAACGGCATGACTTGGAAACCTGAATTAGCTCCGTCATTTGACCCAGTGGCCGCTTCCAGTAATACTTACTTTGAACAGAAGTTTGCTAAACAAGAAGAACAGCAAACAGAAGGATTAAAAGATAGCCCTCCGTCTAACCTGCCAACCTAATGCCACAACCATCTGATTTCAAGTTCAATCCGGAGGTAACCTATTTCGCTGAAACCAACTTCCGCAACCAGGAGGCGAGGTTTGGCATTAAGTTGAATGACCGTAGGCAGCATATGTACGTGATCGGGAAGTCAGGAGTGGGTAAGTCCACGATGCTGGAGAACATGATGATGCAGGATATTTACAACGGTTATGGACTGGCGATCGTGGATCCGCACGGAGAAACTGTAGAGAAGATGATCAACTACATACCGAACGAAAGGATTAACGATGTGATTTACTTTAATCCAGCTGACATTAATTACCCGATTGCTTTTAATATCTTAGAGCACGTGGAGCCGGAGTACCGCCACTTGGTCGCTTCCGGCATGGTAGGAGCTTTTAAGAAAATTTGGGCCGATTCATGGGGGCCAAGGTTGGAGTATCTTCTGCGGAACGCAATTCTCGCCCTGCTTGATTATCCAGGCTCTACGTTGCTTGGCGTAATGAAGATGTTGGTGGATAAAGAGTTTAGGAAAAAGGTAGTGCTTAAAATACAAGATCCTGTGGTCAAATCATTCTGGCTGGATGAATACTCCAGGTACTCGGAGAAGTTCATGCAGGAAGCGATAGCTCCTATTCAGAACAAAGTCGGACAATTTCTGTCTTCTTCTTTGATCCGTAACATAGTGGCGCAAGGAAAGTCTAAGTTTGACATGCGGGAGATCATGGACAATCGGAAGATCTTACTGGTCAATTTGTCCAAAGGGCGCGTGGGAGAAGATAACTCCGCTTTATTAGGAGCTATGTTGATTACTAAACTGCAGTTGGCTGCCATGAGCCGTGTAAATATGCCTGAGAGCGAACGGAAGGATTTTTTCTTGTACGTGGACGAATTCCAGAGCTTCGCGACTGATTCTTTCGCCACTATTTTATCAGAAGCAAGAAAATACCATTTAGGCCTGATCATCGCGCATCAGTATATTGAACAGCTGGGGGACGTGGTAAAGGCGGCGGTGTTCGGCAATGTAGGGACACTGGTTGTATTTAGAGTCGGTGCTGAAGACGCAGAGTTCTTGGAAAAAGAATTCGCTCCGCGGTTCTCCAAGATAGATCTGGTCAATTTGCCTAAAGCTTCCATTTACGTCAAGCTCATGATTGACGGTATTACATCAGACGCTTTTTCCGCCGCTACCTTGCCACCAATTCCAGCAATAAGAGACAGTGAAGTGGCACAGAAGATTATTAAGGTGTCCAGAGAACGTTATTCCACTCCTAGAGAGGTCGTAGAAGAAAAGATAGTCAAGTTCTCAGGTCAGACAGAGGACGACGACGAGAATGTCATTGTGGTGAAAGCTGGAGAGCCTGAGCCTGTAATACGGATGCCTATGGGGTCGCCTGCAATGGTTCCTTCATCAGTACCAATTGTCAGTAGCAATGACAATGGACAAACAGCCAAACTAGCTCCCAAGATTGTTTATGAAGGCAATTGTGAACGGTGTGGCATGGCGACTAGAGTGCCGTTTAAGCCTGATGGCATCCGTCCTATCTATTGCAAGAACTGTTTGCCTGTTGTCAGGTCAGAACAGGCTAAAAATATAGGTTTAGCTGATAAATTAGGCTCTTTGATTAACCAGCCTATTAGCCAGCCAGCTCCAATATCATCACCAGCGCCTATATCTTTAGAAGAGGCATTGAAAAAAGGAGCCCAGAAGTTTTGATGTTCTGTTTTTGTTCTGATATACTATAAGTGTATGTCAGAACGTCTTACCAAACGGCAGCGTGAGGTTCTTAATTTTATAGTTGGATTCTGGGATAATAACCAGTACGCGCCGTCGTATAGAGAGATAGCTGTTCATTTTGGATTGTCGTCAGTCAGCACTATCCACAGCCATGTCCAGCTGTTAAAAGGCAAAGGATATCTGGACGGAGAGTTTAACATTCCACGGGCATTAGAGCTTACGGAAGCGGTTAGGCCAAACGTGGAAGCAATCTCTTTGCCCTTAATTGGCTTGATTACAGCTGGTGAACCTATTGAAGCTATTGAGGACAAGAATAGCACTGTAGCAGTTCCTGCTGACACGGTGACAGGTCTTGAGTGTTATGCTTTAAAGGTTAAAGGAGAATCAATGAGGGACGAAGGAATTTTGGATGGTGATATCGTGGTGGTGGAACCTAATTTTTATCCACAGAACGGGCAGTCAGTGGTGGCGTTGTTGAACGGGCATTTTGCCACCTTAAAGAAGTTCTATAGGGAAAAGACAAGAGTGCGGTTGCAACCTGCTAATTCAGCTTTTAAACCAATCTATGTCAGGAATCCAGTGATCCAGGGTGTAGTTAGGGCAGTGATCAGGAAGTATAGGTAAAATATATTACTTGTGCTACAATAAGCCATAATAAAGACTTATTTTTTATATCACTATGCCTAAATTAAGTTTTATCAACGAGCCGGCTAAGGAATTAGCCAAGAAGTACGAAGTGGAGGACCGCAACAGAGAGCTGTTTAAAGGGATTAACGAATCAGTTACTTGGAAGATATTCAGGATCATGTCTGAATTCGTGGAAGGATTCACATTTTTGTCTAAGTTAAAGGGTAATGTGACGATATTTGGTTCTGCTCGTTTGGCTGAACACAATGAACATTATGAGCAAGCCAGAAAATTAGGAGAAATGCTTGCCAAGGAAGGATTCAACGTTATTACTGGCGGTGGCCCTGGCATCATGGAAGCGGCTAATCGGGGAGCGGCTGAAGCTGGCGGAGATTCTGTTGGCCTTAACATTGAGCTTCCTTTTGAACAACGTATCAATCCATACGTTAATAAAGCTATGGGATTCCATTATTTCTTCACCCGTAAGGTAATGCTGTCAATCGTTTCTCAAGCTTACGTCTATTTTCCAGGAGGATTTGGTACTTTGGATGAGATGTTTGAACTCGTCACCTTGATACAAACAGGCAAATCAGACCGCATTCCTATTGTCTTGGTAGGAAGGGATTATTGGCAAGGTTTAATCGATTGGCTTGAACAGTGCGTTTACAAAGAACACAAGGCAGTGGACAGTGAAGATCTTGCAATCTACCAGGTGGTGGACAGCGCGGAAGAGGCATTTGCCGTTATTACTAAATCGATTAAAAAGAGATAGTTGTCAGG
>JAZDGP010000048.1:0-7640 GCA_043806935.1 bacterium
TCCATGCCCAATTCTTTTGCTAGAGCGATTTCCGCTACGTTACTAGAGCCACAATCCGCTGTAATGATTAAATTGCAATCCTGCTCCCTTAAATACTTAATCGTATTGCTATTAAGTCCATACCCTTCTTTCTCCCTATGAGGCAAATAGACCATAATATTACTCCCACCCAACGCTTTGAGGGTATTGTAGAGAATAACACTGGAACAGACGCCGTCAGAATCATAGTCTCCGTGTATAACAATCTTATGATTCAAGTGAGACATGATCAGCTCCACAGCTTTTTTCATGTCCTTGAACTTGAACGGATCGTCTAAATTATCATAGCTGGGATTAAGGAAACAATTGATCTCTTCTTCTGTCTTTAACCCTCTGTTGTAGAGTAATTGCGCGATGATTGGATTATAAGGAATGCTGGCTAGCCAATCACTAGGAGCTTTATCTTGGATGATCCATTGTTTATGCATAAGGGAAGTATAGAGAAAAATCATGGAATGAGGAAGAAAATAGCGTATTTTACGTTAAAAAATGATTGATTATAAATATAGACATTGACAAAATGATGTAAGATATTGCTATATTATCTTTAATCAAACATTGAA
This sequence comes from bacterium, assembly GCA_043806935.1. Taxonomy (GTDB): domain Bacteria; phylum Patescibacteriota; class Patescibacteriia; order JAZDGP01; family JAZDGP01; genus JAZDGP01. Next base: position 603 of record JAZDGP010000048.1, read on the forward strand.
TAGAGTCTCTTTAGAGATATTCTCTAAAAAAGATTCTGTAAAAGGAGGATCTATGAAAAAGATTGAGTCAACACTTCATGACGTATGGAGTAAAATAAACCACAAGTTTGGATTATCATGGATTGAAACACTAGTCATAATTGGTTGCGTGACAATGCTTCCATTTGTAATTTATCCAATAGGCATATGCCTATTAATCATCTATTTTGCATTAAGTATCTTTATCAATCCTGTTGTACTTTTTGCGGTAATGCTTCTCGTTTGGTATGGAGGATGGTTTATCCTATACTTTATAACAAGAAAAACATTACCCAAACGTTTCAATGTTTAATAAAAATTTTAATTACAAAAGGACCGCTAAATCATCAGCGGTCCTTTTCTATTTCTCTGCTAACTCTTCAATCACATCAGTAAGCCTCTCTCTCGCCCCTTCTTTAAATAATCGATGTAAGTTCTCCCCTAGCCTATTTCGTTTCTCTATATTCTCCAACAATTCTCTTGCCATCATGACAAACTTAGTTTCATCTAACATTACACCAGCTTGTCTATCCACAATATACTTAGCATTCTCCTCTTGTTGGCTGTTTGGAATAGGAACAACTATTACAGCTTTCTTTAAACATGCTAGCTCCGTCAAAGTAGACAACCCTGCCCTGCTTACCACCAAATCAGCAGTCGCCATAGCCATAAACATCTCTTCGCCAATCAAAAACCCCACTGCTTTATATCCTTTCCTCTCTTCGCCAATCATCTTCCCCTTGCCTGTGCAATGGAACACTTGAGAGAAAGACAATAATTCACCTAAACAACTCGTCACCAGCTTATTCAAACTTTCAGCTCCTGTTCCTCCTCCGAGTACCAACAGCAATGGTTTATCTGGATCAAAACCAAAAGACTGTTTAGCTACTCTACTATCATAACCAATGTATTTCTCCGCTTCCTTTCTCACTGGATTGCCTATCACTAAAGCGTTACCACCAAAAAACATCTTACTCTCCTCAAACGCAACAGTAATGGCATTAGCAATCGGTTTCACTAATACATTGCTCAAAGACGGCCTAATATCCTGCTGGTGAAGCAATATCTTGGATCCAAACATCTTAGCCACCCAAGACAGCCATACTCCGCTAAAGCCTCCCGCTGAAACAACAACAGCCGGCCTATACTTTAAACATAGCCAAAAACATTTAGGAATGATCCATAATAGTTTTAATGGCCCAATGATCCATTCTAAACTCACGTACCTTGGCAGTTTAAACACTGGCAAAGAATGAAAAGCTAATCCTTTCTGCCTAATAATCTCCCCTTCCACTCCTTTCCTCGTTCCCACCCACACTAAGTTATAACCAGAATCTTTTAATTCATCCACCACTGCCAATAAAGGCATTACCGGCCCCAATGTACCTCCGCCAGTAAAGATAATGGTCTTTTTGCTCATCGCTTTTCCTTTTCACTCTGGCGAGAAACATTAAGCACTACTCCAACTGCCGCTAAAAGCATTGCCAGTGCCGTACCGCCAGCTGAAATAAACGGCAAAGGAATGCCAGTGAGAGGAGCTAGTCCCACCATTGCCATAATGTTAATAATCGTCTGGAAGGAAATCCAGATCATAATGCCGCTTACCAAGAACTTCCCGAACAGATCAGGAGCTTGGGAAGCAATCTTAAATCCACGGTAAATGACGTAAAGGAATACTAATAGGAATAATACAGTCACTACCAAGCCCAACTCTTCCGCAATGACCGCGAAGATGGAGTCTCCAGTCACTTCAGGCAAATACAAAAACTTCTGTCTAGAATGCCCTAATCCCACTCCCCACAAACCGCCAGTGCCAATGGCGATTAAAGCCTGTTGGATATGGTAGCCAATGCCTAAAGGATCTGTTTCTGGATTAAGAAAAACAGTGAACCTGGCCAATCTGTACGGCTCTAGTTTGATCAGCATGTACAAAAGCGCTAATCCAGCTCCTATCATGCTAAAAAGAGCTACCAGACTGCCTCCAGCCACAAAGTACATACTCAAGAATATCGCTACGATCACTGCCAAGGTGCCAATGTCAGGCTGGATTATCACCAAGCCAGCGACAACAGCCATTGCTATAAGAAAAGGCAGAACGCCAGTCTGCCAGGAATGAAGCCGTTCCTGCCGATTGTCCAGCCAAGCAGCCAAGTAAATAATTACTGCCAGCTTCACCACTTCAGACACTTGGAAGGAAACGCCGAAGATATCAATCCAGCGATGCGCTCCCTTCAAGGATACGCCGACCCCAGGAATAAATACCAATAGCAGTAAAACAATGGCTACTCCTAATGCCACCCCAGCCCATTTCTTCCAATAGTGGTAATCTAAACGAGACAGCAGATAGCACAAAATGCCTCCCACCAGTACCCCATTTAACAACTGTTGTTTCAAAAAATAGTTAGCATCTCCAAACCGTTGGTACGCTAATATCACTGAAGCGGAAGACAATACCAACAAGCCAACCGCCACCAGTAATATAATTCCAAGCAAAAATTTCTTATCCACTGCCGATTGTTTCTGTTTCAGGATTTTCATTATCGTATCTTCTTAACCGCTTCCTTAAACTGCTGCCCTCTATCTTTATAATTCTTAAACATATCAAAACTAGCGGCAGCTGGAGACAGCAAGATCACATCGCCAATAGAAGCGGATGCTACTGCTCGCGTTAACATTTGTTTCATATCCTTCGCTCCAACCAATAACTTCCCTTTGTACCCTCCAAGCTCTTTCTTTATCTTCTCTCCTACCTTACCGACCAATACGACTGCTTTTACCTTCCTCCTCTTAATCTCTTTCCCCAATTCTTTGTAATCTAAACCTTTATCATAACCGCCAACAATCAAGATGATTGGTTCAGTGAATGAACGTAAAGCGGCAATAGTCGGCTGGGGACCAGTGGAAAAAGAATCATTGTAAAACTTTATTCCTTTCTTCTCTCCGACTAATTCCAAACGATGTTCCAATCCTTTAAAACTTTCTATTGTCTTTTTAATCACTAACGGCTTAACTCCGTTAAGATAACCAACAGCGGCGGCTGGCAGAATGTTCTCCCAGTTGTGCTGTCCTCGCAACAACAATTTCTTTACTTCAGCTATATGAATTTTCTTTGTCCCCATTTCCAACCACAGCTTTCCTTTTTCTTGATATCCTTTTGGCTTGTCCTTGGGTGTTTTACAAGCGCTCACCCACCAATGATGGCCAGCTGATTTAGCAGCAATCTCTCTGCTGGTAAAGTAATCACTGTTAGCAATTACCCAATCAGTCTTGATTTGGTACTTGCAGATTGCTTCCTTGGCCTGGCGGTATTCCCTGACGCTTTTATGGACATCTAAATGATCAGCTGTCGTGTTTAAAACCACTCCGATGTTTGGAGATTGCTTTAAATCCTGCAATTGGTAGCTGGACAGCTCCAAAACAACCAAATCAGCCTCTTTGAGTTTAGGAAGAAAATCTAATGGCGGATAGCCAATGTTGCCACCCAAGAACACCCTCCGATTTCCAGCTTTCAGTATTTCATATATCAAGGTAGCGGTGGTGCCTTTGCCTTTAGTGCCAGTCACCCCTATGATCGGGCAAGGGCAGAGCTGAAAGAACAAAATCGTATGGCTGGATATTTCTACTCCTCTCTTCTCCGCTGTTAACAGCTCCGGCAGCAACCTGTGTACTCCTGGAGAACGGATAATGACATCAAAACCAGCAAGGCCGTTAAGATAATCCTTGCCTAAGTGGAACTTAGTTCCCAATTGTTTAGCTTGTTGGTAACTGTCTCCCAATTCTTTCTTACTCTTCTTATCCAGCACCGTTACTGTAATATCATGCTTATGCAAAAACTTAATAGTGGACATTGATTCCACTGCCAAACCCAGCACTGCTATCTTTTTAGATTTCCAATTGTCTAAAACGTCTGTCATATACCGCTTACTATAGCGGTTTTAGAGAGAAAAACCAAGATTACAATTCTTCTTCTATCTTTGCCGGCACTATTCCGCTTACTGTTTCTATTTCCTTTACAACATAGCGGAGAACATGTTTAGGCAACTGTACGGGAATAACCACCATTTTTTGATTAACAGACCAAACCGCTTTGCAGTGGCTCCCTTTCCCGCCTTCCATCATAATTTCAAACCCCAGTCTCCTCAAAGCTCCAACCAACCGCTGCCTGCTGATTGCCCCAGGCAGATTCTTAGGCCACGGCATATCGAGGCTCTCCTGAATTCAGCCTTCGCGGGCGAGCCTGATGTTTATAAACCGCTGGCACGTCAAATGCCGTTAAAATAGCGTCTTCAATGTTTTGGTCCAATTCCTGGCTAGTGCTCCCATGCGTCACAATACTGCCATGCCGAAAATTAGAACTAACCGCCACCAATCTGCCTTCTTCTTGGTTGATAGTGAATTCAATCGGACCATACGCCGTAAAATACTGCCGTAATTCCCGCACTGCCCGGCAACCATATTGGCCACCAACTATTTTCATGACCCAATCCTTAACAAATTTTCTGATATTAAAAAAATCCATGTATTCACTCTACCGCTCTCCAGTAACTAGTCAATAGCGGTTATCCACTTTTAAAGAATCTGGTGGAAATTTAGCGACGGCTCAAAACCTCTTTACCGCTTCAACACCGCCAAAAATGCCTCCGCTGGTATATCAACCTTGCCCATGCCCATCATTCTCTTCTTACCTTCTTTCTGTTTCTGCAACAGCTTCTGCTTTCTGGTCCAATCCCCTCCTGACATTTTCTTTAACACGTCCTTACGCATGGCTGGTATCTTCTCTGACGCTATAATCTTCCCGCCAATCACTGCCTGCAGCTTCACCTCAAACATCTGCCTAGGCAGCATTGTCTTTAAGGTAGAGACTATCTTTCTCCCAACATCATACGCTCCGTCTTTGTAAGTAATAGTGGACAACGCTTCCATTGGCTCTTCAGCCACTAAGATGTCTAACTTCACAGCTTCACACTCCTGGTAGCCCACAAAGTCGTAGTTCAAGGAAGCGTAACCAGAGGAAGCGCTCTTCAGCTTGTCGTAGAAATCAACAAGAATGGAAGTCAAAGGAATTTGGTATCTTAATACCACTCTGGTAGCATCCAGATATTCCGTCCCTTGGTACTCTCCCCTGCTATTCTGCGCCAGTTGCATGATATCCCCAATGTACTGGCTTGGAGAAACTATTTCTATTTTCATCATCGGCTCTCTTATTTCTTCTATCTTGGAAGGATCAGGAAACTGCGACGGGCTGTGAATGATTATTTCCTTATTGCCCAGCAATCGTATCTGGTACGCCACTGACGGCGTAGTGACGATAAGATCAAGGTTGTATTCTCTCCTTAACCGTTCCTGCACAATCTCTAAATGCAACAGGCCTAAGAACCCACACCTAAAGCCAAACCCCAAAGCTTGAGAATTATCCGGTTCAAAAGAGAGAGAAGCGTCAGACAGTTTTAATTTCCCTAAAGCTTCTCTTAGCTTGGGAAAATCATCTCCTTCCTTACAGAATAGTCCCGCAAAGACCATTGGCTTTACTTCACGGTAGCCTGGCACTGCTGGAGCTTGCATAGCGGCGTGAGTCACCGTATCTCCTACTCTAGCCATTTCCACTTCTTTCAATCCAGTAACAATATAGCCAATCTCTCCTGCTGTTAATTCTTTAGTCACCACTCTCTGTGGTTTAAAATATCCAACCTCCAAACTCTCGCTTTCAGCCTTAGTGGCAATGAGCCGTAACTTCTCTCCTTTCCTAACCGTACCCTGTACTACTCTAACGTAAGTAATCACTCCTTGGTAATCGTCATAGACGGAATCAAAGACTAAGGCTTGCAATGGTTTAGCGATGTCTACCGCTGGAGCTGGAACACGTTCCACAACCGCGGTTACGATCTTATCTATTCCCACCCCAGTCTTGGCTGACGCTAAGATAATATCCTCTTTCTTACAGCCTAATAATTTAATAACTTCTTCACTGACTTTAGCGGGATCAGCGGCTGGCAAATCTATCTTGTTAATGACTGGTATGATAGTTAATCCCTGCTCTAACGCTAAATATAAATTAGCAAGAGTCTGCGCCTCAATGCCTTGGGAAGCGTCTACTACCAATAATGCCCCTTCCACCGCTTGCAATGACCTAGAAACTTCGTAAGTGAAATCAACGTGCCCCGGAGTGTCTATAAGGTTAAGGATATAACCGTTCCATTCCATCCTGACTGGCTGTAACTTAATAGTAATGCCTCTTTCTCTTTCTAAATCCATCTGGTCCAATAGCTGGTCTTTCATCTGCCTAGGATCCACGGTATGGGTATATTCAAGCAGACGGTCAGCCAAAGTGGACTTGCCGTGGTCAATGTGGGCTATGATGCAGAAATTGCGTATGTTATTTTGGTTCATTGACTTGTGGATAACTTTACGATACTTCTTAACACAATAGTAAATTTATGACAATGGTTTTGAACCTTACCCAGCTGGCTTCCAGAAGACGAATGGGTCAGATATACCATAACTGAAATTTAGGGTAAGTATCCTGGTCGTAAAAATCCAAGTTTTTATCATCTTCCCACACAAGCTCAGTAAATTTTTCGTCATCTTCGCTATAACCAAGACACATCACCTTAAAACGCGTGAATGGATTGAGCCGCAGAATTAGTTTTGCAAAAAATGGTGCAAGTGAAAATTTCATATTACGTAAGGCAATAATATCCGCGCGATATAAAATCAATGTAGCCATTATCGCGCAACACTTGTAATTGCTGGCGAATTTTATCTTTGACGTGTTTATTTTCGGAGTGAAGCTTGCTCAATTCATTTTCAAAAGCGTAGATATCATCAAGTACAAACTTTCGTTTCCCAAGTTTCTCGATACAACGCATAATATCAAGCAACCAGCCCTTTGCTGAAATTTCTTTCTCCTCTCGCAAAAACAATGTTTTCTGCCATTCAGCACGCACTTTTTCTTTCGGCTCAACTTGCCGATTCTTCACGAAAAAGATTTTTCCAGTCTGGGGGATACTTTTCAATAAAATA
>JAZDGP010000049.1:0-2559 GCA_043806935.1 bacterium
AGACGCTATTAAATATTACAGAGCTGGAGACTGGCAGAACTTGGAGAGGTATTGTTTAGATGACGTCAGGATCACAAGGGACGTGTATTGGTATGGCCAGAGGCACGGGCAGATTTGGTTTAAGGACGGCGGACAGTTAAAAGCCATACCAGTGCCGTGGCGGATCATTGACGAGGAGGGAAGAGTTCTGCCGTTAGTGAAAGATTTGGTTAACGAAGCTTGGGCTGGAGGGAAGCAGTTGAGCGTTGAGTACTTGGGTGATGAAGGGAGAAGAAAGATGGAAGTGGATATTCTGGCAGTGGATGGCAATACTGTCAGGGCGTATGACCATGGATTACAGGCAGAACAAAAGCTGTTGGTAACTCGTATCTTTGACGCCAAGGTGATCGGGCAGGTGAAGAGTTTCCAGCAGAAGTTATTGTAGCCACTTATTTTGACTGTGAATATCTATGAGGTGTGCATAAAACCCTCTTGCTTTTTATTTTACTGTTGTTAGAGTTGAAGTATGAGCATGAACAGAAGAACAAACAGCGGGGACAAAGGAATCTTATTGCAAAAGGTTGGTTTGGCTGGCATTCAGCAGACGTTGGGAGAGATTAAAGGGAAGTTAGAAAACCATGACCAGAAGTTTGACAGTATAGAGCATAGATTTGACAGTGTTGATAAAAAATTAGTAGAACATGACCAGAAGTTTGACCATATTAGTAAAAAATTAGTAGAACATGACCAGAAGTTTGACCGCATTGATGAAAAATTGACAGCACATGACCAGAAGTTTGACCGCATTGATGAAAAATTGACAGCACATGACCAGCAGTTCGTAAATATTGGAAAGAAATTAACAGAACACAGCCAACAATTTGGCAGAGACATGAATAAATTATTGTCCCATGATGATCGTTTTAATGATCTTGAAAAAAAGTTTGATGAGAAATTCGCTGGGCTTAAGGATTTTATGGCAACCAATTTTGACGCTTTGATGAAAACGTACACGACGCACGATACTGAATGGAAAGCTACTTATCGGACTTTAAACCGGTTCCAAGGTCAACTAGAGAACCATACGGTGAGATTGGACATTCATGATGAAGCATTGGCAGAGGTGCGGTTTAAGCTGGCTGCTCGTCCCTGATATTATGATTGGCGTTAAGAAGCGGAAAGACATTACGCAGTGGCGAGCGGCATGGATCAGCGAATAGGCGTCTTAATTTGGCTTATTGTAGAGGAATAAGAGCTTTTTAAGAAGATTATAGTTAGCACAGCCTTACTTTAGGCTGTTTTTCTTTGTTCCTTAGCCAATCTTTGGTATAATAACGTCAATAGCTGACATGGAAGTCATACCGCGACAAACCAAGGGAGTTAATGAGAGGGAAAGGAAAGCGTTAATCTGGACGCTAGGCGTTGTCAGTGTTGTTGTTTTTATTGTAGCTATTATTAATTTAAAGCAATCTATTGCCAAGCCATTTGCTTTTGAGCAGGCATTAGAACAGCCAGACTCTGAACTAACGCCGTCAGAACTGCCTGTGGATCCTTCCCAGCTGTCTGACCAGCAGATAGCCGTGTTGTCCAAGCAGGATACGGATGGAGACGGATTGTCTGACTTTGAAGAGTTGTACGGTTACAAGACCAGTCCGTACATTGAGGATACTGATTCAGATGGCGTTTCTGACGGAGCTGAAGTAAAAGCTAACAGCGATCCTTTGTGCCCCGCTGGCAAGAATTGTTTTGATATGGCAACTGGGAGCGTGACAGCGGAAGAACAAAACATTGAACAGCCTGACAAAGACTACCGCAATTTAACAGTAACGGAGATTAAAGAGCTGTTAATACAATCAGGAGCTTCAGCGGAGTCGGTAAATAAGTTATCAGACGAACAGTTGGTGGAGAATTACAAGAAAGCTTTTGACCAATTAGCAGGGCAGACCGCCGCTGGGCAGGGGATTCTTCCTGATGACTTGTCTAAAGCCACTCCTGACCAGATTAAGATGTTTCTTAAAGCGCAGGGAGCCACTGATGAACAGCTTAAAGCGTATAATGACGAACAGTTGCAGAAATTATTTCAAGAGACCTTGAAGTCTCTTGGCAAGCAACAGCCATAAGGTATGAATTTTATTAAATCAGGCAACAGCAAGTGGAGGTACAGAGCAGGAGCGGTCCTGTTGGCCTTGTTAGTCGTAGTCGCGGCTTCAGGTGTTTTATCTCCACGTCAAGTCCAAGCGATTCCAGTGGAAGTTCTTACTAATTTAGTGGACGATATTTACCGAGCGGCCAGATTCGCTTGGCAGGTTGCTATCAAGCAGGCGTTTACCAGATACTTGCGGCAGTACGCACAGGAAGCTGGAAAGTACGTGGCAACTGGCGGCAAGGGGCAGAAGCCCGTGTTTAGGACCAAGGAGTTTTCCAAAGAAGTAACCAGCAGTTTGGACGCTCTGACTGGAGATTATTTAAGCGGAATTATCCCTAAGTCATGGGGAGTCAGCTTGTGCGAACCATTAGATCCCAAGTTCAAATTCAATATTACAGCTTTGTTGCTCACTAAATACCAATTACCGGGATTGG
>JAZDGP010000050.1:0-6730 GCA_043806935.1 bacterium
TCCTTCCAGCACCAAACCGGCTAGTTCAGGATGCTTCCTAGCCTGTTCCAGCACCGTAGCCACAATGTCTTCGTGCTTTTCACTGCCAAGCTCTTTCAACTCGCCAAACTGCCGTCTAATCATCTCCTCAAGCTGGTCAGCAGTCTTGCCAATATCATCCCGCAATCCCTTGCTGTACTTAGAAGCCACAAACAAAGCCCCAATCGCTCCTAATACTCCCCCCACTGCCGCTCCAATCGCAAAAGGTTTTTTCATACCAATAGCATATCACAGCTACTGGCAACGCGGAAGCATATTTGCTTCACTTACCAGCCAGCGTCCTTCTTCCAGAACAGTATTAATGTAAGAAACATTCTCTCCTTCTTTCCAAGCGATTTCACCTTTCTTAGGTGTAATGTTAGTTACCACTTGGTACCATCTACTATTAGTCTTCCATAGTACCTGGCAGTGGGGGATAACCTCTTTTACGGACAGCTTCTCTATTCCATAACCAACCTCATACTTCGTTTCAGTGTTCAGCTGTCCAAACAGCCGTTTCTCCCACTTGCTAGTGATCAACGGCAAAAGACTTTCTTTGTTATGATTACCAACTGCTTCCCAGTAAGCGCTAGCTAACTTTACAGGATCTCTGTACGTATCAGGAGAAGCAGTACGAGACAATGGAACATTCTCCCTAATGGTAGATGGATTGACTTCCACTTCTGATTTATCAGAAGAAATCTTTGGCTCTTGAGGCTTAAATGACAAACAGCCAGTAAGCAACAACACGAATGGAACAAAAAATAGATAACGCATAATTACTTTATACAATGAAAAAGAAACTACCGCAATAACTGCTCTAAATTCTCTTTGGTTATTAGCTTAAAATAAAACTTGCCGTTCGCTACCAACGTGGGGGTGCCAAACACTCCAGCTCGTTCTCCCATCGCATGGTTATCTTCCACGATCTTCAGCAAAGAAGGATCGTCTAAATCACGCGCGAATCTCTTAATATCCAATTTCAACTCTCCAGCGTATTTCAAAAACAGTTCCTTTTGTTCTCCATACGACCAATCCGCTTGGTTAGCAAACAATAGTTGTGACATCTCCCAAAACTTCCCTTGCCGTCCAGCTGCTTCAGCAACTACTGCCGCTCTCTTGGCATTAGGATGCTGTGGAAGAGGGAAGTGGGCAAACCCTACCCGTAATTTACCGGTATATGCTTCCAATAACTCCCGTAAAATATCTGATGCCTTGGCGCAAGCTACACAAGCATAATCCACAAATTCCACGATTGTCAGTTTAGACTCTGTATCTCCAGTAAAATGCGTTACATTCCCTTTAATCTCCTCCCAAGAAATCTTGGGGTCAACAGAGGGAGGTGAGAACACGTTCTTTACCGCTAATCCCAATCGTTGGTACCACGGCAGTGGCACACCGCACGTAGTGGCGTTAATAGGGCAGGCAATGGGGTTATCAGGAGAACAAGTGCCGAATCGGTAATAATTCACGGTTCCGATCCCAATCCAGAAAAGAGAATAGAAAAACAAAAAAACAAACAGCCATGACAGTACTGTAAATGATTTGCTTATCATCGTGCCTGCTGTCAATGACTTTCTTAACCCCCAAGAGACTACAGATGCTTTTAAACGGTCGCCAACAGGCGTGTCGCATGGACGAAATGTAAGACGGCGGAACACGCATCGAAAAGCTTCCTTGGCTAAGGGACGGTAGGAAGCGGAGAAGATGCTTAAAATTCCAAATACTAACAAAGCGAATATACAGGGCATATTATAACTTGCTTATGTTCTTTATTGCTTCTACTAACCGTGCAGCGTCCTGCTGGTCGTTATACATTCCAAACGACGCTCTAATAACACCATTAGTCATACCCATCCTGTGAAACCAGGAATGGACGCACAACTGTCCAGAGCGTACATACACGTCATACGCTTTAGACAACAGTAGTGATACCTCATGAACAGACTTTCCTTTAACCGTAAAACTCACGATTCCGCTTCGCTTCCCACTATCCGCTGGTCCAAACAGAGTGATATTACCCAACCCAGCCAATTGTTCTCTCACCAATTCAGCTAATTGGTGCTCCTGCTTTCCGCTCTCCTCCACCTTACCAGCCAAAAACCTGGCAGATGCTCCCAATCCAATAATCCCCCCATAATCCTGCAATCCAGCTTCCAGCCGTTCTGGCACTGCTAGTAATTCATAATTATCATACGAACTATCATTCACAGTGCCGCCGCCAATGGACAATGGCTCTAACTTCTCCAACATCTCTTTCTTTCCCCATAACACTCCTGTACCTGACGGCCCGTACATCTTGTGCCCAGAAAGACACAAAAAATCAATGTCTAAATCCTTGACGTCTATCTTTATATGCCCGACTGCTTGCGCCGCGTCTATTAAAACAAACGCTCCGGCTTGGTGAACAATCTTAACCATATCCTTTATTGGAAAAACCTCTCCGTCCAAGTTAGACACCCAAGGAAATGAGACGAGTCTAGACCCAACCACCGCTTGTTTAAACTTATCCAAAGAAAAATTACCTTGTTCGTCCAAATCCGCCACCAGATGCCTAATCTTTCCCTGTTTTGCCAAACGGATCCAAGGCAATAAATTGGAATTATGTTCCTTACCAGTTGTTACTACAAGATCATCTTTAGCCCAATGAAAACCATTGGCAACCATGTTAATGGCTTCCGTGGTGTTTCTTACAAAAACAATTTCTTCAGCCTGTCCATTAAGCAACTTTGCCATTGACTGTCTGCTCTCCAACACCAGTTTATTAACTGCTTCAGCCAGATCATGATTGCTCCTGCCAGCGCAACTGCTCAAACGAATGTAATAATCCATAACAGCGTCCACCACTGTCTGGGGGCGTAATGTTTGGCAGGCATTATCTAAATAAACTGCTTTTGGATGATGTTGGTAAAAAGGAAAAAGAGTTTTCATATCCCTTTAAGACTAGAGGAGGAAAGAAAAAGAGGCAACACCATGCATAAACAAAAACGCCTCTCCTTAAAGAAGAGACGTCCTCGTGGGGTGGCCAGAGGGATTTGAACCCTCAAAAACAGGTCCACAACCTGTTGTGATAACCGTTTCACTATGGCCACCATGTTCAAAGACAATAACACTATTCCAGCCTTAACGCAACTGTCTGGGTTACAGAAAATTGTAGACCCGCAGCATTCTCCCCAAAGCGTGGTCTGGACGGTGTAGATCAATGACTACTTCAGGTTCTTTCTTAGAGAATTGAAAATCGCAGGAAACAACCACGAGTCCTGTCTTTACTTCTTGGTTTAGTTTGCCAAACAAACGATCCATAAGCTTGGGGAATAAGTAAGTGAATATCTTGGTAGCTTTAGATAAATCTTCCTTAAACATGTTATTCCTCACTATCTTGATATTCTTACACTCTGACCGCCAAACATTATATCTTGCTGTCCAGTAGGGGAATATAGCTTTTTCCACACCCACGCATTTGATCATTGGACGCTCTCTAGCAACAGCAATGAGCACTCTGCCATCGCCACAACCAAGGTCATAAAAAACATCATCATCTTTAAGATCAAGAGCTTTGATAATCTCTGGAAGAATCGCGGTTGGAATAGGAACAAAAGGAGCGCCAGTAACAGTAAGGCTCCACATCCAGAGGACAAGCAAGAAAGCGACGATAACGAGTACGATCTGGAAGACGGCAAGGAAGATGAGGAGAAATTCAGTCATGATGTTGTAAATTTAAGACAACAAGTTACTACTGGTGCCCCCGGAGGGACTCGAACCCCCAACCTTCTCCTTAGAACGGAGCCGCTCTATCCGGTTGAGCTACGAGGGCATGTTACTTCCTCCTTCTGCCATGAAACGCTTGGTGCACTTCTTTCAACTGCTGGTTAGTAACGTGCGTATACACCTGTGTGGTGGTGATTGACGCGTGCCCCAGCATTGTCTGCACTGACCTGATGTCAGCACCATTAAACAACAGATCCGTTGCAAAGGAATGCCGTAATGTATGGGGCGTTACATCCTTTGGAATCCCAGCAACAGTCTTATAACGCTTAACCAGCCGTTCCACTGACCGTGGTGTCAGATTACCAACAGTTCCCTCTTTCTTCAAGCGCCCGTTAGCAGCCCTGTCATGGCTGACCAAAAGCCAAGGTTCAGGATCATGCCGTAATTCTAAATACTTCTTGACCCACTGTTTAGCGCTAGCGGATAAAAAGACAACCCGCACCTTATTGCCTTTCCCCCTTACCGAGAATTCATCCCTATCCAACCGTACTTGCTCTTTTTTAAGCCCTGTCAGTTCAGACACACGGAGACCTGTGGAGAACAACAATTCTAAAATAGCCTTGTCCCTGCATTGGATGATAGACGGATTGGAAAGTTTTAAAGGAGCTTCCAACAACCTATCTAAATCTCCTCCTTCCAAAAACGCCACCTGCCTGTCAGGCATCTTGGGAAGCTCTATTTTATCAGCGGCAATGCAAGGAACGTCTCTTTTAGCAAGATACTTCAAGAAGGTGCGGAGCGCTATAAGGTGGTAGTTCTGTGTGGCTTTGCCTAAAAGAGCTCCAAAACGATCGGTGAAACGGTTGAGGTACAAACGGTACTGCCGTATATTATCAGCAGTGACGTCTTCATTGCTTGGTTGTCTTCCCATACGGTCTTTTAACCAAGAAAGAAATCTTCTTAAATACAGATTATAATTCCGTATCGTTAATTGCGATCTGTTCTTTTCTATTTCCAGATATTCCAAAAAGTCTCTATGTAATGAAGTAAGTTGTGGCATACCAAGGTATTTTACGACGCTTTTAGAAAAACAACAACCCCCTCAAAACCTTGATTATCTGCTACACTATCCATATGTTTGAAACTCCAAGCTTCCAGGCTCCAACAAAAGAATTTATTCCTATAACAGAAACAGCGCTGTTCTATAAACAGCTGGAACAAGCGGCTAAAAAAATCGTCCCCAATGCAGAAGTGGCTAGTTATCACGCGGAAATAAAGCAGAAAGAAAATCTGGAAGAGTCGGACCACAAAAGAAAAGAACTGCTTCATTGCCAAGACATTGCTCAAGCCTTAGAACGCGCCACAGATCCAGAAAAGGAAGGGTCCACAGAAGCCATGAAAGTCGTGGATAACGCTTTAGAACAAGAACCTGGCTATAGAATGTACTCCAAGTTAAAACCTAATGACCGTCTATTGGTCATGATATTCGCTGGTTCAGGTTCCACTGGCATTAAAGCATTAAATGACAAGCTTCTTGGCATTGACCTCACTGACGAACTAATATCCTACCGTAAGGCAGTGATCAAAGAAAAATTATCTTCCATGAATATTAACCTGGAAGAGCTGGAACAAACCTACAAGGAAGGGTACTTCCGTCTTCCTCAAGGCAGTACCCTTGACCAACACAAACTGGAAACTGTTTGTGAAGAGATTGCCAGAGCATTAGCGGAGAAACTGTCTGAACTGGCGGAACATCATGTCCGTGAAGTAAAACAGCGTCCAGGAGAGGAAAACCAACTGCTTGCCAAAGAGATAGAAGACACTATTACTCGTGTCCACCAAGAAACAACGCGCAAGAGGTTCAGATTCAGCTATGGATTGTCAGGCATAATTACCAAAGATGATCCTGACCGCATAGAGACAGCTATCAGCCAAGCACTGCGAGCGGGGCGCGTGGCCATGGCTGAAGAAAGGGGAGGAGGATTTGGGCAAGCGTACACCACGGAAACAATGGATAAAACAATTAAGCTGATAGAACAAACTAAACGTTCTCTGTTAACCGCGTTAAAGCCAGAAGCAGTTGTTCCTAACGTACAATTAGACCAAGCTTTAGCTGACAGCGTTATCATAGACAACGAGGGTAACCGCTATCCAGTAATGGAATCATGCGGAGGAGAGTGGCATTTTAACCGTGACGTCCTGCGTGACGTCAGGAAAGAAAAATTCTCCATCCATCCAAGCCAAAAACACATTCTACCTCTCATCAGGCAATACCTGGAACGGATCAACATAATGGATTACATAAAACCGACCAGCTACGGAGATCTGAATGAGTACCGCCAGCGTGTGGAAGACATTACGGTGGTAAAAAAGAATATCAAACAGCTTTTGGATGGACAGACGGACAAAGAAGAAGAATCAACGCTCAAGAAAAAAATACAGTTGGAAGCCAAACGTCTGCTGGAAACCAGCCACAAGAACAGCGAAGCTGATTCTGACTTTGGCTTTAACCGTAAAGCTCTATCTTATAAAAATCTATTCCTCCTGAACTTTGACAAGCTAGACATGGGATTGGACAACATAGCTGACTTTGAAAACGTGCTAGAAGAGATTAAGACAGTAAAACAAGAGAAAGCTGTCTTGACTGCCGGAGACAGCGTTACTGACGATCTGAACCAAAGCAGAAGGGAAATTAAAAAACTGCTGAAAAATCTTCATCCCAAAGACATGGCAATGCGAGTGGGAGGAGACGAGATTACGGCTGCTCTTAATGCCAACTACGAACAAGCTCTTAAGGACGAAATAGTGGCTGTGCTCTTAAAACTGCAAAAAGAAACTGGGGCAAGACTTGTGGTAAGCGGAGCATATAGGAATAAGGAGGGAAGGGACGAAATTGGTGAGCAGGTAGAGGCTTTAAAAGCCGCGGAGACTGGCACTAAGGTGGCAAAGGAAGTGGAGGAAGCGAAACGGCAAGGGAGGAGAGCTGTGGTAACGGCTGTGGAGG
>JAZDGP010000051.1:0-12026 GCA_043806935.1 bacterium
TCCTCGATAATAGCCGTCACCCAAGGCATAGGCGGAGGATACTTGGGCTACGGAATCGCACATCCTTTGTTTGCTGTTTCAGGCCTATGGGCAAGTATTATTATTTTGTTGGGATTGCTGGTAATCAGCTTATTAGTGGTCTTTGACGCTTCATTGGAAGACTTGTTAGGCAAGGTAAATGTTGTTGGTTATTGGCGGTCATTGCGTGGAGACGCTGATAAAAAATCTGCTCCTGTTGTAATTAATAGAGGAGATGAGGAAGACGAAGAGGAAGAGCCTGTGGAGGAAGAGTATGAGGTGGAAACCACTTACAAGCTAGATAATCAAAAGAAAAAAGGTTTATTGGCTAAAGCGGCGATAGTGGTCAACGAAGCTATCAGCCACGAAGCAGAGCCGACAACCGTCAAAACACAAGGCCCTAAGATTGAAATTCCTTTGGACTTATTGGAGGGAAGCAAAGATAAAGCAAACAGCGGTGATATTGAATACCGTATTGAACGGATTAAAAAAACTTTGCAAAACTTTGGAATTGAAGTGGAGATGGGGGAAGTTAATGTGGGACCGACTGTCACCCAATACACCCTAAAACCAGCGGAAGGAGTTAAGCTCTCTCAAATCCTTGCCCTAAGCAATGACTTGGCTTTAGCTTTGGCAGCCCATCCCATCCGGATTGAAGCCCCCATTCCCGGCAGGTCATTGGTGGGGATTGAGGTCCCTAATGAAAAGACGGCCGTAGTCAAACTAAAAGATCTCTTAACTACCAACGAATTCCAATCTAACCATTATTCCTTACCATTTGCTTTAGGCAAAGACGTGACTGGACACACTTGGGTGGCAAGCATTGAAAAAGCTCCGCATCTTTTAATAGCTGGAGCAACAGGATCAGGCAAGTCAGTCTGCATCAACACAATGATTCTCTCCCTCCTTTACAGTAAGAGCCCTGATGAATTGAAATTTATCATGGTGGATCCTAAACGAGTGGAATTGACTCCGTACAATGACATACCGCATTTATTAACACCTGTCATTACTGATGTAGACAAAACGATCAACGCGCTCAAGTGGGCGACTGGGGAAATGGATAGTAGATACAAACTATTGGAAGTGGCTGGCAAACGAAATATTGAAGCTTATAACGGAAGCGTAAATATGAACAAGCTTCCATACATTGTCATTATCATTGACGAACTGGCTGACTTAATGACCGTAGCTGCTAATGAAGTTGAATCTCTCATTGTACGGCTTGCTCAAATGTCTAGAGCAGTTGGTATACATTTAGTATTAGCTACCCAACGTCCATCAGTGGATGTAATCACCGGCTCGATTAAAGCCAATATACCAACTAGGGCGGCTTTTGCCGTCGCTTCCGCTATTGACTCTCGTACGATTCTAGACGGTCCTGGAGCTGAAAAACTCTTAGGCATGGGGGATATGCTGTTCTTAAACGCCCAGCTTGGAAAACCAAAACGTCTACAAGGAGCATTTGTCTCTGACAGCGAGATTGAACAGGTGATATCCTACCTCAAGAAAAACGTAGGTAAACCCAATTACCTTGAAGTGGTTACCAACAAACAGGGCGGGAGTGGATCTTTTAAATTCACTGGACAAGGAGACGGCGATGATTTGCTAGAGGAAGCTAAACAGATAGTGATTCAAACCCAAAAAGCGTCTGCCTCATACCTACAGAGACGGCTCCGAGTGGGGTATGCCAGGGCTGCACGCCTGCTAGATCTCCTAGAGCAGGAAGGTGTCGTAGGGCCTGGAGAAGGGGCTAAACCGAGGGAAATTTTAGTTTCAGGCACCTCATTAGACAGTGAATTGACATCAGAGGAAACCTCCGCATACAATGACACTGAAGACAACACAGATGAACAACCAAGATAACATTACAAAACTGTTCGTGGTGAACACAAACTACCGTTACATTCATTCTTGGACAAGAACGGTCAAGGCTGGTGTAGTAGCTGTAATTGCTATAATATTTTTGTCTTACCTTGGTTGGGAAACTGTAACAGCAGTTAAACCACCATCTATCACGGTGGAGTCTCCTCTTGATAACGCACGAACTGAAACAGGGAAAATCACTGTCAATGGCACCGTGGAAAAAGGATCTTTCTTGACCATTAACGACCAAAAAGTATTTGTGGATTCTGACGGTTCATTTTCCAACCAAGTATTCTTAAGCGACGGCATGAACATTATCACTATCATGGCCAAGAAAAAACATAGCCCCCCATTGGTCATTAAAAAACAGATTGTTTTCCATCCCGTATCGGCTCCAACTGAACCATTAACTACTAATCCATAAAGATATGACTAACAAACCGATTGTAAAAACAGACTCTAAAAATAAAAACGTCCTCCACGCCATACAACAAATTCAGGAACGATTTGGCAATGAAGCGATTATGCGGCTTGGAGAAGCCAAGCAAATGGATGTGGAAACTATCTCTACGCAATGTTTGTCATTGGATATCGCATTAGGCGGGGGAGTGCCAAGAGGCAGAATTATAGAAATCTTTGGCCCAGAAGCTTCTGGTAAGACTACTTTAGCCGCACATATCATCGCCCAGGTGCAGAAACAAGGAGGAACAGCTGCTTTTATAGACGCTGAACACGCGTTGGATCCAGCGTATGCTAAAAAGATCGGGGTGGATATAGAAAACTTGTTCATATCCCAACCAGACAACGGAGAGCAAGCATTGGATATCGTGGAGACCCTTGTACGATCCAACGCGGTGGATGTCATTGTTATAGATTCCGTGGCCGCTCTTACTCCCAAAGCGGAAATTGAGGGGGATATGGGAGATAGCCACATGGGGCTACAAGCAAGATTAATGAGCCAAGCGTTAAGGAAATTGACTTCTATCGTGTCCAAAAGCAAGACTGTGGTGATATTTATCAACCAAATAAGAATGAAGATCGGAGTGTTCTTTGGCAATCCGGAAACTACCACTGGCGGCAATGCCCTAAAGTTCTATTCGTCAGTCAGGATTGAGGTCAGACGGGCCGCGCAGATCAAACAGAATGAACAATCTATCGGCAATAGAGTGAAAGCCAAAGTCGTCAAGAATAAAATAGCCGCTCCATTCAAAGACTGTGAATTTGATATTCTCTACAACGAAGGAATATCACGTTCTGGAGATGTTTTGGATACAGGTGTTGTTTACGGTACCGTAGAAAAATCAGGAAACTCTTTTGTCTTTGATGGACAGAAGCTGGGAGTGGGGAGAGAAGCTGCCAGACAGCACATCAAAACCAACCCAAAGCTTATGGACCAAATTGAAAAGAAGGTGTGGGAAAAAATAAAGGCTAATAAGTAACATAACAGCCGTCATAATGACGGCTGTTATGTTGATGGAACTGGCCTTAACAATGGTATCTTGGTAACAGTGTCTTCCACTAGCATCTCTTTTTCAGTTATGCTCACAACTTGTTCAGAAGCGATTATTAAATCACCAGACAATAATTTCTTGACCAAGCTAGATGGCGCCACAATGTACTTAACCACTTCTTTGTTGTTTAACACCACTGATCGCACCACTCCCAAGTCCTGCCCGCTAACAGTTACCACAGGCAATCCTATAATCTGGTTAGTTGAAATTTCCATGTCTATTTCACGTCAATAACCGCTTGCTTAATATGAGGAATCCCTCGAAACGCGTAATACTGCTGTACGACGGTAAATAATGTTGATACCAACCAGTACAAAGCCAGTCCTGATGGCAATGACAATCCAATGAAGAATGTTAACGCGGGAAACACATACACCATTTGTTTGTTCATAATACTGGCCACGTCCTCATCTTTAGATCCTTCTGTCTTCATTGTTGGTCGAACAGTCATTAACATCTTGGACTGCCAAAACTGAGAAAGCGCGGCTAATAATGCCAATTCCCAGCTTGGCTTAGCCAGATCAACCAGGCCAAACATCAACTGATTGAGGGTTCCTGGATTACTGACAAAAGGGTAGAGGAGAGACAGCCGTTCCGGAGATAACCCTTGCCGCAGCACTTCAAAGATTCCGTACAAAAAAGGAAGTTGGATCAGCACAGGCAGGCAAGAAGAAAATGGATTAACCTTGTTTTGCTTATACATCTCCATGGTAGCTTGAGCTAGCGCTTGTTTGTCGTCTTTGTGCTTACTTTTCAGCTCGTTAATCTTTGGTTGCAATTCTTGCAGCGCTTTCTGGCTCTTTAAAGATTGGTGAGACAATGGGGCAAGAACTAATTTAATGACTATTGTTAAAGCAATAATCGTTATTCCAAGGTCTTGTCCTGGAATAATATTGTGAAGCCCCACCAACAGATTAAATAACGGTTGAATGACTAATGTTTTAAACATGTTTTTTATCAGGTGGATTATTTACTCTTGGATCTGACCAAGGATGGCATTGGCTAACTCGTTTAGCAGCCAGCAACATTCCTTTGCCAAACCCGTGGGTGATTATCGCCTGGCGCGCGTACTCGGAGCAAGTTGGGTAAAAACGGCAGAAACCGTGCTGCCAATAATTCTTCATCCAACCATGGTCCGGAGATAATGTCCGTTGATACAAACCAATAATCCCTACTGCTAAATCTCCAAGCAAGTGATTAAGGTTTGGAATAACCATTAGACAAGAGTTTTTCAAGCAAGTTTGTTAATTTCTCCTTGATCTCGTTTGTCCGCTTACCAACAAGAGGTGGTTTAACAACCACTAGCACGTCCACTGACTGATGAATGTCCATTTCCCGCAGTATGGCCCTAATCACCCGTTTGATCCTATTCCTTACCACCGCTAACTTAGACACTGTGGTGGACACCACAATTCCATATCGCGGATGGCCAAGTCCATTTCCTATTGTTTTGATCATCAGCTCAACAGACCCCTCCCGTTTCCCTTGTTTGGCGACTCGGGCAAAATCACCAGCTCTCGCCAGCCGTTGTTCCCGTGCCAGCATGTTTAGTACTTCTGGCTCACTGCTAAACGCTTACGCCCCTTAGCACGCCTCCGTTTAAGTTGCTTCTGCCCGTTCTTGGTAAGCATCTTTCCGCGGAACCCATGAACCCTGGCCCTACGCCTTTTTTTTGGCTGATACGTTCTTTTCATACAAAAACAGATTAGCAGAATTATTAAAAAAAAGCAAAAAATCAAAGTTATGCCCATTCTATGCACAAAAAATAAACTTTCCCCATGGCTGTGCAAAACTCAATTATCTGTTATCATAACCAAGCACTTTTATTATGACTTCTGATCAACTTTGGCAGAGTATTATCGGAGAACTTGAGCTGGTAATCAGCAAAGCAAACTTCACCACATGGTTTAAAGACACCTCTATTGCTACTGTGCAAGGTGAACAAATTATTATTGGTGTTCCTAACAGCTTTACTGAATCTTGGCTTAAAAAGAAATATCACGACCAAATAGTCAAGGCTGTTCGCCATGCTACTAATAGTAAATACAAAGACGTTTGTTATAAGGTTAATGCGCAAAAAACAAACCCTTTTATTGTTGATGGCATGGAAGGACAAACACTGCCGGAAACCGTAGTAAAAGAGGAAAAACAAGGAGAAAAACCATTGACAGATACAAAAGAAAATCGTGTTACAGTTTCTTTTAGCTCATTTAATCTTAATCCAAAATATACTTTTTCTAACTTTATTGTAGGAAAAGCCAACGAATTAGCTCATGCGGCTTGCCAAGCTGTTGCCAAAAATCCAGGAACTTTGTATAACCCATTGTTTATCTACGGTGGGGTAGGGCTTGGAAAGACTCACCTTATCCAAGCGACTGGCAATGAAATATACAAAAACTACCCAAGCGCTAAAATTTTATACATTACATCTGAAAAGTTCACTAATGACTTCGTGCAAGCCATTAAGAACAACTCTATGGAAAAATTCAAGAGTATTTACCGCGCTGTTGATGTCTTGCTTGTAGATGACATTCAATTCATGTCAGGAAAAGAACAAACACAAGAGGAATTCTTCCATACCTTTAACGCTCTATACCAAAACAATAAGCAAATTATTATATCTTCAGACCGCCCCCCCAAAGCAATACCGTCTCTAGAACAGCGCCTTATTTCCCGTTTCGCCTCTGGCATGATCGCTGACATCTCCCAACCTGATCTAGAAACAAGAACAGCTATTCTGGAAGCTAAATGCAAAGAAAGAGATTACCCTTTAAATCAAGATGTTGTTAATTACCTAGCAACCCACATACAAAACAATGTCAGAGAGCTGGAAGGTGCTTTAAATAAGGTCATTGCCGTACACCAACTGAGCAACACTTCTGCCACAATTGACAGTGTCCAACAAGTTATTGCTTCTTTAAATCTTAATCCGCACCAAAACGCCCTTACAGCAAAGCATATCATTAACACAACTTCTTCTTATTTTGATATACCTATCGTGGATCTTGTGGGAACCTCTAGGAAAAAGGATTTAGTCACGCCAAGACAGATTATCATGTACATTATGAGGATTAAGATGAAAAGCTCTTTTCCTACCATTGGTGACGAATTGGGAGGCAGAGACCATACCACAGCCATGCACGCTTTCAATAAAATCTGCCAAGAGATGACTGTGGACACCAAACTCAAACAAGATATTGAATCAATTATTTCCAGACTGTGAACAACCCATCTTTAGCTTGTTGATTACTAGTTTAAAAGAGATAAAAAAACAATGAACAACTTCCGTATAAACAGTAGAAAAAACAAAAAGAAAAATAGTCCATTTGTTATCCACGGATTGTCCATACAAAGCGCACACCATTATTCCCTTGTTCTTCCACAGTAAAAATTCATTTTCATTAAGATTTATTCTCAATACACAAATCCACAGCCCTTATTACTACTACTATTAATTTTATAAATTAAACTATATGAAACTAAGCTGCACCCAAGAAAATCTGTATAGAGGAGTTTCTTTGTTAAGCCAAGTGGTCGCTAAAGGTGGAGGGCTTCCTATTTTAAACAATATATTGTTTCAGACAGAAAACGGATTATTGTATTTATCAGCGACAAACTTAGAGATAGGAGTTAAGTACCAGGTAAGGGGGAAAATAGACCAAGACGGCACGTTCACTGTTCCGGCAAAGGTTCTAAACGATCTGGTGGCTAATTTACCGAACGAAAAGCTTGATTTAAACGTTTCCGGCAATGTAATGGAAATAAGCAGTAATGACAACAAAACTAAGTTGCGGGGATTGTCCGCGGATGACTTCCCTGTTATTCCATGGCCAGAACGAAAGGAAAAAGCAGTTGTAAGCCTCATAGCTTTTAAAAAAGCAATAGAACAGACCCTTTACGCTTCCGCGTTAGATGACACCCGTCCAGAGCTTAACGGAGTACTGTTTAGGTTTAAAGAGGAATTGGTGTTGGCTGCCACTGACGGTTACCGCCTGAGTGAGAGCAAGCTAGCGTACCAAGACAACCAAGGAGTATCTGGACAGCGCATAGTGCCTTTAAAGACATGCCAGACAGTTCTCCGCCTCCTTCCTGATGACCCAGAAAGCAAATTAGAGATATACGTCAGCCAGAACCAAATATTATTCGTAGCCCCTGGCATAGAGATTGTCTCTAGGTTAGTGAACGGAAACTTCCCTGATTACGAACAGATTATTCCAACAGTGTCTGAAACAGAAGCCACCATCTCTATTGATAGATTGACTCATTTAGTGAAGATAGCGAGTTTATTCTGCCGTCCTGGCATCAACGACATTAAATTAGAATTCCAAGCGAATGGCAAGGTGCTGGTAGCGGCGGCTAATGAACAGATTGGAGAGAACCAAGGAGAGGGGCAAGGAAAGATAACAGGACAGCCAGTAACGGTTGTGTTTAATTATAGATATTTGTTAGATGCTTTACAGAGAGTAGGCAGCGACGAGGCTGTGTTCAACATTGTTAATAGCCAAGCTCCCGTAGTGTTTTATCCAGCTAAAAACAACAAAGAAACAGCGATTCACAGAGCGTTGATCATGCCGATTAAACAGTAGTTATTGGATAGAGAAAAATAAAGGAGAAGCGTTCACACTCTGCCCGTTGGTCAGCGTGACAAGTGGTGTTACAGTATAGTATCCAACCAACAAAGTTTGGTTTAGTGTAATATTATTTTCTTTAGCTGGATTACTAATCGTCCCCACAAATCGTTCCACACCGTTATTTTTGACAAAGAAATCCACAGTTTTCACTTGAGACGGGTCAGTTAGAGAGAAAGATAGGCTGAACGCGGACAACGCTCTAAAAGTTTTTTGATTATTGTCGTCCCAACGGAACAAAGACGACCCGGCAATCCTTCCAGGAACCGCTACTGTCACTGATAAAGAAACCGTGGTTTGATTTAATACATCGTCATACACGGCAACAGACAATAAGTGGAAACCATTGCTTAAGACATTAGGCAACACCACGTTTAATTTATCTGTTTGGTTAGTACTGCCAGCCAGTTGTCCGTCCAGAAAAGCTTTTACATCCCTTACTCCGCGCTTAGCGGATGCTTGAAAGTCAACAACAAAAGACGTTGTGGAGATAATGGAATTGTCTTTTGGATAAAGGACAGTAAGAGAAGGCTGGTTGTCTTTGGAACGGATGGAACAATCATTAAGGGGGGTGGTGGAGGGAATGGATAAATTATTTCCTTTTAACCAACGCTGGACTGCTTCCTCCCATGGTTTGTACATAAGATCGCTCTCTGGTTGAGACGGCACGGGGCCTTGTGGATCGTCTTTGTTTACAAATCGCAATATGGAGTGAGCTTCTGGATAACCACCGTCAGTGATATATTCTTGCGGGTAATCATTTAAACACCAAGACGGTATAATCTGGTTTAGATATTTATCAGTCTTTGCTGGCAGCAGGCTATAACTTTGCCCGTCCAGTATTGGTTTGCCAGTGTTAACCAACAATGGTTTGTTAAATGTTTCCACTGGCTGCCATTGGACAACCTCTTTCATAAAAGCTTGCCAGATAGGAGCGGCTATGATTGATCCATCAGCTCCACGTTTCATCTCTTTGTTGTCGCTGTTGCCCACCCAGACTCCAACCGCTAGGCTTGGAGTATAACCAACGGTCCACGCGTCACGGTAATCGTTAGTAGTTCCAGTCTTGGCTGCCACAGGATGATCTGTCAATGTTAAATAATTCTGTGTTCCAAAGATGTAAGCTCTGGAGTTATTATCAGACAAGATATCAGTCAGGTTACGAACAGCTTCTACTGGCAGAACTTGTCGCCCTTCCTCTTCTTTCCATTCTTCCAAAACAGACCCTTTGTTGTCTTCTACCCGCAAGATAGCTGTTGTTGGTTTATATATTCCTTCTCTAGCAAATGTGGCGAAGGCGTTAGTATGTTCTAATAACTTTACTTCTCCTCCCCCCAACACTAAAGACAAACCAAAACGAGAGCGGTCGTTAAGTGTGGTGTAACCAAGGCGTGAAGCAGTGTCTAAGACATTAGGCACCCCAGCTAAGTACAATAACTTCACAGCTGGAATATTTAGTGAGCCAGCCAAAGCCTTTCGTAACGTAACAGGCCCCCTCTCTTTTAAGTCGTAGTTTCTTGGTTCATATGGTTTCCCAGTGTCAGTTGGGAAAGATGTAAAAACATCATAAAGAACCGTGGTCGGAGTGTAGCCTTTACTGAAAGCTGTTGCGTACACGACTGGCTTGAAAGAAGATCCTGGCTGGCGTGGACGCAACGCCACATTAACATTGCCGTCAATAGCCTCGTTAAAATAATCCCTAGAGCCGACCATAGCCAGCAACTGTCCAGTTGGCGCGTCAATCGCCACCAACGAAGCGTTATTAGCGTTGTATTTTTTGTTAGACTCCGTTTGTTCCGTAATTACCTTTTCCGCCAATGCCTGCTTATCCATATCCAATGACGTGATAACTTTGAATCCGCCAGTTTTTAACCTTTCTTCTCCGTATCGATCAACCAGAAGCTCTTTTACGTAAAATACAAAATGCGGCGCCTTGATTTTTTCTAGTTTTGGCCTGAATGTTATTTTTTGTTTAACAGCTGTTTCAGCTTGCTCTTTAGAAACATAACCTTGGTCAGCCATTAAGGAGATGATTAGCTGTTGGCGGGAGAATAGCTCCTCCAAGTGCGATCCATACGGCGAGTAATATGTGGGAGCTTGCGGTAAGCTGGCTAGCAACGCCCCTTCCGCTAAAGTAAGGTCTTTCACGCCTTTCCCAAAATACGACTGGGAGGCTGATTCTATTCCATAGACATTGGATCCATAAGGAATTTCATTGAAGTACATTTCCAGGATTTGGTCTTTGGTGAAGTCTTTTTCCAGGCGGTATGAGAGAATTAGTTCTTTTATCTTACGGACAATTGTTTTTTCTCTTGTCAGAATAGCGTTCTTCACCAGCTGTTGCGTGATAGTGGAAGCTCCTTGCGCCTTGCTCAAAGTGAGTACGTCAAAAATAATCACCTTAACTAGACGTGCAAGATTAAAACCCTTATGTTCGTAGAATGTTTTATCTTCCACCGCTATCGTAGCCTGCTGGACAAAACTTGGGATGTCAGACAAAGACACTTTGGTGCGGCGCTGGCTGGAGAAGAATTCATAAAGAAGAATTTTACCAGTCCTGTCATATATTTTAGTGCTCTGCGGCATTACCCGTTCTGTCAGCTGGGAGGGATCAGGGACGGTTAAAGCAAGCCAAACAAACAGAACCGCCAAAATAAACACCCCGGCAACGATAGCTTTTATGATTAAAGACAGCCAGGATGGCTGGCGGTTGAAATGGCGGATAGGTGATCTAGCAAGTTTCATACAACCTTTTCATTATACCATTATTTATGATACAGTTCTTCCGTATGAACGGTTACAATAAAGAATTACTAACTAAGGGAGTGGAGGAAATACACGTTAAAAAGCATCTGGAAGAACAATTATCATCCGGCCGGAAGTTGCGGGTGAAGTTTGGCATTGACCCCACTGGCCCCAAAATCCATCTAGGCAGAGCCATTCCTTTGCGCAAACTACGCGCGTTCCAAGATCTTGGCCACCAGATTGTGCTGATCATAGGGGACTTTACAGCCCAGATTGGAGACCCTTCTGATAAGACATCCAAACGCCCATTTCTTACTAAAGAGCAGATCAAAGAGAACCTTAAAGATTATCTGAAGCAGTTAGGGAAGATTATTGATATCAATAAAACAGAGATCAGGTATAACAGCGAATGGTTGGATAAGCTTACTTTTCGGGAGATATCGCAACTGGCAGAAGCGTTCACTGTCCAACAGATGCTAGCTAGGAGGAATTTTAAGGAACGGTATGAACAAGGAACAGAAATCAGTTTGCGGGAGTTCATGTATCCGTTGATGCAAGGCTATGATTCAGTGGCAGTGAGAGCTGATGTGGAGCTTGGTGGTTTTGACCAGCTGTTTAACCTGATGGCTGGCCGTGAGATACAGAGACAGTATGGGCAGGAACCGCAAGATATCCTGGCTACAATGATGCTGGAAGGCACGGACGGCAGAAAGATGAGCACTTCTTGGGGCAATGTTATTACCATCATGGACGAACCAAATGACATGTTTGGCAGGATAATGGCTGTCCGTGATGATCTTATTATTAAGTACTTCACTCTTTGCGCCAATCGTTCTTTGGAAGACATTAAAAAGCTGGAAAAACAATTAAAACAAGGAGTGAATCCCCGCGAGATTAAGTTTTTATTAGCGGTTGATATAGTAACCATCTACCACAGCAAACAGAAAGCAAAACAAGCAGGAGAAGAATTTAATAAAGTGTTTCAAAAGAAAGAAAAACCAACAGCTATTCCAGTGGTAATGGTCAAGAAAGGGGATAGGCTTCTTACTGATGTGTTGGTGGAAGCAAAATTAGCCTCCAGCAAGAGCGAAGCCAAGCGGCTGATTGGCCAAAAAGGAGTGAAAGTTGACGGTAAGACGTGGAATGATCCGTTTAAGAAAATATCTTTAGGAAAAATAATAATCCAAGTGGGGAAAAGGAAGTTTGCCGAAGTAAAGGGAAAATAAAAAAAGACTCTGACAGATTTAGTCAGAGGCTT